>NZ_LZKP01000172.1 GCF_001672895.1 Mycobacterium sp. E740 | reverse complement strand
GCACTGGCGTTGACCGATCCGGCCGCCCACCGCGATGCCGTCTACCACCTGACCGGGTACGGCTGATGCTGCGGATAGGGCTGGTGCGGCGGTGGATACCAGTAGCCCTGGGGCTGCTGGACCGGCGGTTGCTGCTGGTGCTGCGGCGGAGGTGGCCAGCCCGGGGCGTGCCACCCCGCGGGGGCGCCGTAGTCCGGTTGCGTCGGCGCACCGTCCGGGCGATTGCCCGACGAACCGTTGCCGTTGGTCCCGTTCTTTCCGCCGTCCGCCGATCTGGTGGCCTCCGCGGCTTTGGACGCCGCGGCGATCGCGGCCTTGAACGCGGGCTCGGGCACCGGTTTCGGCCATTCCTCGCCGCGCTCGATGGCAAGCTCGCCGGGCGTCTTGATCGGCGGCTTGTCGGACGGAACGCGACCGCCGAAGTCGTCGAACATGGTCAACCGCGGGCGCTTCTTCACGTCGCCGAAGATCTCTTCGAGCTCGCGCCGGTGCAGCGTCTCCTTCTCCAGGAGTTCGCCTGCCAGCGTGTCGAGCACGTCGCGGTACTCGGTGAGGATCTCCCACGCCTCGGTGTGCGCGGCCTCGATGAGCTTGCGGACCTCGTCGTCGATGATCTGGGCGACCTCGTGGCTGTAGTCGGGTTGGGTGCCCATGGTGCGGCCCAGGAACGGGTCGCCGTGCTCGGTGCCGTAGCGCACCGCGCCGAGCTTGGAGCTCATGCCGTACTCGGTGACCATCGCGCGGGCGATCTTGGTGGCCTGCTCGATGTCGGAGACGGCGCCGGTGGTCGGCTCGCGGAACACCAGCTCCTCGGCTGCGCGCCCGCCCATCGCGAACACCAGCCGGGCGATCATCTCCGAGCGGGTCATCAGGCCCTTGTCGTCCTCGGGCACGGCCATCGCGTGGCCGCCGGTGCGGCCGCGGGCCAGGATCGTCACCTTGTAGATCGGGTCGATGTCCGGCATCGCCCACGCCGCCAGCGTGTGACCGCCCTCGTGGTAGGCGGTGATCTTCTTCTCGTGCTCGCTGATGATGCGGCTCTTGCGGCGCGGGCCGCCGACGACACGGTCGACGGCCTCCTCGAGCGCGGGGCCGGTGATGACGGTGCCGTTCTCGCGGGCGGTCAGCAGCGCAGCCTCGTTGATCACGTTGGCCAGGTCGGCGCCGGACATGCCGACCGTGCGCTTGGCCAGCCCGTCGAGGTCGGCGTCGTCGGCGATGGGCTTGCCCTGCGAGTGCACCCGCAGCACCGCGCGGCGGCCCGCCAGGTCGGGGTTGGACACCGGGATCTGGCGGTCGAAGCGGCCGGGGCGCAGCAGCGCCGGGTCGAGGATGTCGGGCCGGTTGGTGGCCGCGATCAGGATGACGCCCTGACGGTCGCCGAAGCCGTCCATCTCGACGAGCAACTGGTTGAGCGTCTGCTCGCGCTCGTCGTGCCCACCGCCGAGGCCGGCGCCGCGCTGGCGGCCGACCGCGTCGATCTCGTCGACGAAGATGATGCACGGGCTGTTCTGCTTGGCCTGTTCGAACAGGTCACGCACGCGCGAGGCGCCCACGCCGACGAACATCTCGACGAAGTCGGAGCCGCTGATCGTGAAGAACGGCACTCCGGCCTCGCCCGCGACGGCGCGCGCCAGCAGCGTCTTACCGGTGCCGGGCGGGCCGAACAGCAGTACGCCCTTGGGGATCTTGGCGCCCAGCGCCTGGTAGCGCGACGGGTTCTGCAGGAAGTCCTTGATCTCGTAGAGCTCTTCGACGGCCTCGTCCACACCGGCCACGTCGGCGAATGTGGTCTTGGGCATGTCCTTGGTCAGCTGCTTGGCCCGCGACTTGCCGAAACCGAAGCCCATCCGGCCGCCGGTCTGCATCCGGGAGAACATGATGAACAGGCCGACCAGCAGCAGCAACGGCAGCAGATAGATCAGCAGCGAGCCGAGCATGCTGCCCTGGTTGACCACCGTGTTGGTCTTGACGTTCTTGCCCTGCAGCGAGTCGAACAGCGTCGCGCCGTATCCCGTCGGGTACTTGGTGATGATCTTGTCGCTGCCGTCGACCTCGTTTTTCAACTCCAGCCGCAGCTGTTGCTCGCGGTCGTCGATCTGGGCTGACTTGACGTTGTCGCTGTTGATCTGGGCGACCGCCACCGAGGTGTCGATCGGTTTGTAGCCGCGGGTGTCGTCGCTGAAGTAGTAGAAGGACCAACCCAGCAACAGCACGACCGCGATCACGGTCAGCGTGCGGATGACATTTTTCCGGTTCATCAACTATCCGTCGTCGACTTCCTCTGCGAAACCTCAAGGCTACCGCTAGACCAACGAACGACGGTTCCCGACGGTTCTCTGCGCCCTTTCCGCGCGAACGTGAGGTTGTGTTCGATTTTTCGACGATTTCTCGCGCACAACCTCACGTTCGGCGCGGGCTGTGTTTTGGTATGACCGTGCTCACCGGAACCGAGCGGTTCGTCGACACCAACGGGGTCCGACTGCGGGTGCTCGAGGCGGGCGAGCGCGGCGCGCCGCTGGTTGTCCTGGCGCACGGCTTTCCCGAGCTGGCCTTCTCGTGGCGTCATCAGCTGCCGGCGCTGGCCGAGGCCGGCTACCACGTGCTCGCGCCGGACCAGCGCGGCTACGGCGCGTCGTCGGCTCCCGCGGACGTCGACGCCTACACGGTCGCCGAGTTGAGCGCCGACATCGTCGGCCTGATCGATGACGCGGGCGCCGACCGCGCGGTCATCGTCGGCCACGACTTCGGCGGCGTGGTGGCCTGGGGCGCGCCGCTGTTGCACCCGGACCGCTTCGCCGGAGTGGTGGGCGTCTGTGCGCCGCCGGTACCGCGCTCACGGGTGCCCACGACCCAGGCGTTCCGCCGCATCTTCGGCGACAAGTTCTTCTACATCCTCTACTACCAGGAACCGGGCCCGGCCGACGAAGAGCTGAACCGCGACCCCGCCACGTCGATGCGCAAGCTGTTCGCCTCGACCGCGTCGTCCAGGGGCGGGCTGGTCGGCGACCGGATGACCGCTCCGGGCCCGGCCGGGTTCCTCGACCGTATCCCGGATCCGGGCGGACTGCCCGACTGGATCAGCCAGGCGGAGTTCGACCGCTACGTCGACGAGTTCACCCGCACCGGCTTCACCCCCGCGCTCAATTGGTACCGCTGCTTCGACCGCAACTGGGAACTGACAGCGAGCACGCCGGCCGCGACGATCGACGTGCCCGCGTTGTTCATCGGCGGCACCGAGGACCCGACGATGGCGTACACGCCACGGCACCGCGCCCGCGAGGTGGTGTCCGGCGACTACCGCGAGGTGATGATCGACGGCGCCGGACACTGGGTGCCGCAGGAGCGGCCAGCCGCGGTGAACGCCGCGCTGCTGGAGTTCTTGACCCGATTGGAGTGGTGAGATGCGCGCTGCGGTGCTGCGCGACGGACGGATAGTGCTTCGCGACGACGTCCCGGAACCGGTCCCACTCGAGGGCCAGGTCCTCGTCGAGGTGAAAGCCTGCGGAATCTGCGGCTCCGACCTGCATTTCGCCAAGCACGGCGACCAGATGGTCCGGCTCACCCGGGAGATCACGGGCATGCCGCTGCAAGGCGGGCTGCCCGTCGACCTCAACGCCGACGTGTACATGGGCCACGAGTTCAGCGCGGAGGTCCTCGAGGCCGGACCGGACACCGAGGCGCCTGCCCCGGGAACCCTGGTGACGTCACTGCCGGTTCTGTTGTCCCCGAAGGGCTTTGAGCCGATCCTGTCGAGCAATACGGTGCTCGGCGGGTACGCCGAACGGATGTTGCTGTCGGCGCCGTTGCTGTTGCGCGTGCCCGACGGTTTGGACCCGCGCCACGCCGCGCTCACCGAACCGATGGCCGTCGGATTGCACGCGGTCAACAAGTCAGCGATCGCGCCCGGTGAGTCCGCTCTCGTCATCGGCTGCGGCCCGATCGGTATCGCGATCGTTGCCGCGTTGCGGCTCAGAGGTGTCGAACACGTTGCAGCAGCGGATTTTTCGGCCAGACGCCGCGACCTCGCCGCGACGATGGGCGCGCACGAGACGCTGGATCCCGCGGACGGCTCGCCGTTCGACACCGTGGCGCCCGACGTGGTCTTCGAGGCGGTCGGGGTGCCCGGCATCATCAACGACGTGATGCGTCGCGCCCCGTTGGGCAGCCGCCTGGTGGTGGCCGGGGTGTGCATGCAGCCCGACACCGTGGTGCCCCTGTTCGGCATCGCGAAAGAAATCAACGTGCAGTTCGTCAACGCCTACGACCACAACGAGTTCGCCGACTCGCTGCGCGCGATAGCCGAAGGCCGCATCGACGTCTCGCCGCTGATCACCGGCGAGGTCGGGCTGGAGGGCGTCGGCGCGGCGTTCGACGAACTCGCCCACCCTGACGCGCACTGCAAGATCGTGGTGACGCCCTGACGGTATGGTGCCAGCCATGCCGATCGCTGCGCGGGCGAAGACGCCCACCCGAGTCCTCGCCGCCGCTGCCGTGGGATTGACCGCCCTGTTGTCGGGCTGCGATGCGAAAGCCGGTCCCGTCCTGACCAACAACGCCGGCGCGCCGCGCCAGGTGACGGTCGTCGGCACCGGTGAGGTGCTCGGCACGCCCGACACGTTGACGATCAAGGCGGCGATGGAAGTCGTCGCCGCCGATGCCGCCGGCGCGCTGAACCAGACCAGCCAATTGCAACGTGCCGTCATCGACGCGTTGGTCGGGTCGGGAATCGACCGCAAGGACATCAACACGTCTCAGGTGACCGTGCAGCCGCAGTACGCCGGGGGCGACGGCACGAACATCAACGGCTATCGGGCGTCGAACACCATCGACATCAAGATCCGCGACTTGAACACCGCGTCGCAGGCGTTCGGGCTCATCGCGAGCAAGGGCGGCAACGCGACGAGGATCAACGACGTCACGCTTGCGATCGAGGACGACTCGCAACTGGTCCGCGAGGCGCGCGCTCGGGCGTTCAACGATGCCAAGAGCCGCGCCGAACAGTATGCGCTGCTGGCCGATCTGGACTTGGGCAACGTCATCTCCATTTCGGAGGTGCCGTCCTCGACGCCGCCGACACCCTTACCGACCACGCGCGGTCCCGCGGCCGAGATGGCCGCCGTGCCGATCGAGCCCGGTCAGCAGACGGTCGGCTTCAACGTGACCGTCGTCTACGAGCTGACGTAGACCGGTTCAGCCCGCGGGTGCGATGTCCACCGGAATCCCGTTGAGCACAGCGGTGCCCGACAGCGGGTCGAGGTGGTTGCCGTCGTTGAGCTGGTTGACGTTCACGCCGGGCCGGCCGGCCGCGACCCGTTGGCCGGTGGCGGGGCGGTCGTGCCCCCACCCGTGCGGAAGCGACACCACGCCGCGGCGCATCTCGGGTGTGACCTCGACCGGCGCCAGTAGCTCGCCACCCGGTCCCTTGACGATCGCCGTGTCGGTGAGGCCGAGTTCGGCCGCGTCGTCGGGATGGATGCGCAGCGTGCACCGGTTCGACCCGCCCGACAGTGCCGGCAGATTGTGCATCCAGCTGTTGTTGGATCGCAGCTGTCGTCGCCCGATGAGCACGAACCCGTAGGGCCGCCTGCCGAGCGCGTCGCGAAGTCGTGCGACGTCGGCGAGTAACTGGTGCGGTGCGAGTTCGATTCGCCCCGTTGGTGTTCGCAGCACCTCGGCGAGCCGCGGCTGCAGCGGACCAAGGTCGATACCGTGCGGGGCGGCCTTCAGCTTGGCCAGGGTGAGTCCGTCGGGCCTGCCGCCGAACGCGTCGCCGTACGCGCCGAGGCGCAACATCATGTCGAGGCGCCGTTCGTAGCCCGGGCCCGGCGCGAGCATCGCGGTCAGTTCGTCGACCGAGCGTCCCGCGACCGGCGAGTCGGGGTCGCCGACCTCCTTGGCCAGCGTCGTGGCGATCACCTGGTCGTCGACCAGCGTCGGATCGCCTGCGGGGCCCACGCCATACAGGATCAGCGCGATGCGCGACAGTATCTCGGCTTCGTCCGGGCGGTCGGCCAGCGGCAGGGCCGGCGGTGAGTAACGCGCATTGTTGTGCACCGCAAGGGCATTCAGCGCGAGGTCGAAGTGCGCGCTCTGCGACGGCGGAGGCGGTGGCAGGATGACGTCGGCGTGCCGGGTGGTCTCGTTGAGATAGGGGTCGACGCTGAGCATGAACTCGACGCCGTCGAGCGCCTTGTCGAGGCGGTCGCCGTCGGGCGCGGACAGCACCGGGTTGCCGGCGATCGTGATGACAGCCTTGATCTGTCCGTCGCCGGGCGTCTCGATCTCCTCGGCGAGCGCCGCGGCCGGAAACTCCGAGAGCACTTCGGGATGACCGGACACGCGGCTGTGCCAACGGCCGGTGCGGAAGCCGCGGCCGGGCTTCGGCGGGCGGGCCGCCGGCGCGATCGGCGACAGCGGGAACATCGCACCGCCCGGCCGGTCCAGGTTGCCGGTGAGGATGTTGA
The DNA here is from genome assembly GCF_001672895.1 of Mycobacterium sp. E740. GTDB lineage: Bacteria > Actinomycetota > Actinomycetes > Mycobacteriales > Mycobacteriaceae > Mycobacterium. Next base: position 132,260 of record NZ_LZKP01000172.1, on the reverse strand, counting down.
CGACGTCGACGAGCCAGCTGCCCAGAGTGCCGAATTCGACTGTGGACGTTCCGATTCGGCCGTAGACCGCGGCGGTCGGCGCGGTGGCGAGTTCGCGGGCCAGGGTCCGGATGTCGTCGGCGGGCACTTCGCAGAAGGGCGCCACCGTCTCCGGTGAGAAGTCGGCGGCGAGCGCGCGCACCTCGTCGAGACCGTCGACGTGCCCGGCCAGGTCCTTCAAGTCGACGAGGTCCTCGTCGAACAGCACGTGCACGACGGCCGCCAGCAGCGCCGCATCGGTGCCCGGCCGCGGCGCGAGATGGCGGTCGGCGAGCTCGGCGGTCCGGGTGCGGGCGGGGTCGATGACGACGAGGCGCCCGCCGCGTTTGCGCAACGCGCGAAGTTTGCCGGGAAAATCGGCCGCGGTCGCCAGACTTCCGTTGGACACAAGGGGATTCGCGCCGATGACGACGAGGCAATCCGTGCGGTCGAGGTCGGGCACGGTGAACGCGACCGGACTGCCGAACATCAACCCGAGCGCGACGTGCTTGGGCATCTGGTCCAGAGTGCTCGCCGAGTACACCTGCCGGGTGCCCAATGCCTTGACGACGACCGGCGTGTACATCCCGCCCGCGATCGTGTGGGCGTTCGGGTTGCCCAGGTACACCCCGACCGACGCGCCGCCGTGCTCGGCGATGACACCGCCGAGGCCCTCGGCGACGGCCGCGAACGCCTCCTCCCAGCTGGCCTCCGTCAGCACGCCGTCACGCCGGATCAGCGGGCGGCTCAACCGGTCGGGGTCGTTGTCGAGTTCGGCGAAGCTGGCGCCCTTCGGGCAGATGAAGCCCTTGCTGAAGACGTCGTCTTTGTCGCCGCGCGCCGCGGTGACGCGACCGTCGTCGATCGTCAGCGTCAGGCCGCACGTCGCTTCGCACAGCGGGCAGATGCGGAGGGCTGTTTCCGTCATGGCGCCATCCTGCGCCGAAATAGCATTCCTGGTCGCTGATCGCTTCATTTCACAGCCCTGAGTTCTCGCTCGCGAATGCCGCTCAGTCCTGCTCGTACACCTTCGGGTCGAGCGTGCCGATGTAGTCGAGGTCGCGGTACCGCTCGGCGTAGTCCAACCCGTAGCCGACCACGAACTCGTTGGGGATGTCGAACCCGACATGCGCGATGTCGACGTCGGCGCGCACGGCGTCCGGCTTGCGCAGCAGCGCGCACACCCGCAGCGAGCGCGGGTGGCGGGCCGCGAGATTGCGCAGCAACCACGACAGGGTCAGGCCGGAGTCCACGATGTCTTCGACGATCAGCACATCGCGGCCGTTGATGTCGCGGTCGAGGTCCTTGAGGATGCGCACCACTCCGGACGACGAGGTCGAGGAGCCGTACGAGCTGACCGCCATGAACTCCAGCTGCGTCGGCAGCGGGATCGCCCGCGCGAGGTCGGTGACGAAGAACACCGCACCCTTGAGCACGGTCACGAGCAGCAGATCCTGGCCGTTCGCCTCGACCGCTTCGCGGTACTCCTGACCGATGAGGGCGCCCAGTTCGGCGATCTTCGCCTGGATCTCCTCCGACGACAGCAGCACCGACTTGATATCGCCGCAGTACGGCTCGGCGGGTTGCTCAGGCACGCGCACAGTTTTTCATGTTTTGCACCGGCTCCGTGTGCAGGGTCAGCATGCCGTCACGGCGGCTCGCGATCAGCCGTCGCTCGCGCTGGGTGGATCCGACTGCCACCCCGCCTTGGCCACGCCACGCCGTCACCAGCGTGTCCACGCCGCGGATCTGCTTTTCGGTGAGGCCTACCGCGCCGCCGTCGAGCAGCCAACGCCGAATCGCCCTGAGCCGCAATGCTTCCGGCAGAGCGGCCAGCTTGGCGGTGTCCAGCGTGCCGTCGCAGCGCAGCTCGGTCAGCGAGCGGTCGGCCAGTTCGTCGAGGGTTTCGGTGTCGGTGCGCAGCGCACCCGCGGTGCGGGCCAGTGCCTCGGCGACCCCGCCGCCGAGGACGTCTTCGAGCAGCGGCAACACTTCCTCACGCAGGCGAACCCGGGTGAAGCGGCGGTCGGTGTTGTGCGGGTCGTGCCACGGCACCAGCCCGAGTTCGGCACACACGGCCCGGGTCGTCGCGCGGCGAACGCCGAGCAGGGGCCGGTACCACGGCGGGTCGCAGGCCCGCATGCCCGCGATCGATCGCGGGCCCGAGCCGCGGCCCAACCCCAGCAGCACCGTCTCGGCCTGGTCGTCGAGCGTGTGCCCGAGCAGCACCGGCGCACCGTCTCGCGCCGCGTCCAGCGCCTCATAGCGAGCCGTGCGTGCCGCGGCTTCCGGACCCCCCGCGGTGCCGACGTCGACTCGAATGATCTGCGCGGCAACGCATCCCAGAGATAACGCCTGGCGCTGTGCGTTCTGCGCGACGGCAGCGGAATCCGGCTGCAACTGATGATCGACGATCAGCGCGGTGGTCGGTTTGACGACGGCTGCGATCGCCGTCAGCGCCAGCGAATCCGCGCCTCCGGACAGCGCGACGCACCAGCGGTCGTCGCCGGAACCGAAGTCACGCGCGCACGCCGTGACCGCCGCACGCAGAGCGGCTACAGCACCCTGTCGATCCATCGTTGCGGCTCGTCGATTTCGGTTGGCAGCGGGAGTGTTTCGGGACCTGTCCAGACGGCGTTGAACCGTGCCATGCCGACGGCGGACACCACATGGTCCACGAAAGCCTTGCCGCGGGTGTACTGGCTGAGCTTGGCGTCGAACCCGAGCAGTGCGCGCAGCACCCGTTGCAGTGGCGGTTGCTTGCGCTGGCGGCGTTCGTCGAACCGCTTGCGGATGTTGGCCACCGACGGCACCACGGCGGGACCGACCGCGTCCATCACATGATCGGCATGTCCTTCGAGCAGCGTGCCGAGCACCAGCAGCCGGTCGAGCGCCTCGCGCTGCGGCTCCGATTGCACCGCCCGCAGCAAGCCGATCATCCCGTTCGTATTGGCGTCTTTCGCAACGTCGTTCGCGTCGCCACGGCGCTGCCGGACGAAGTCGGCGAGTCGCGACACCATTTCGGCGATGTCGTCGCTGTTCTCCTCGGTGAGCACGGCGAGCGAGCGCGACATGTGGTCCGCCAGCCAAGGATTCGCACGGAACTGCACCCGGTGGGTGACCTCGTGCAGGCACACCCAGAGGCGGAAGTCGTAGGGCTGCACGCGCAGCTGGCGTTCGACGGCGATCACGTTGGGGTACACCAGCAGCAGCTCGCCGCCGTCGCGGCCGAACGGGTCGTACTGGCCGAGGATTCCCGAGGACACGAACGCCAGGACCGCACCGGTCTGCGCGCCGGTGATACGCCCGCTGATGAAGCCCCGCGGACTTTCCGTTCCCCCGGTCATCACCCGCATGGACTGGGTGGCCGCGCGGATCCACTGCGGGCGGTCCACGATTCGGGCCTCGGGGATCTCGCCGCCCTCGCTCAGGCCGGTCACCTCGCGTACCGGCAGTTCGGCCGACCGGGCCGCGTCGGTCAGCTGCTCGATCACCTGGCGTCGCGTGTAGTCGCTGGCCGCCGGACCGGGGCGGGCCAGCTTCTCCCCTACGGTGGCCGCGAACTTCCAGTCGACGGCGCGGCCGACGGAAATCGAAGACTTGGCGCTCGGCGTCATGCGCTGCATCCGCAGGTGCGCAGCGTGCCCGCCAGGTTGTCCAGCGCGATGCGCCCGGTCGGGCCGGCGTTGTTGGACAGCAGCGCGAACGTCAGGACCCGCCCGCTCGCGTCGGTCACGATGCCGGCCAGCGAGTTGGTGCCCGTCAACGACCCGGTCTTGGCGCGCAGGAAGCCCGCCGAGTCCCGTAGGCCCGGTTCGAGATAACGGTTGGAGAGCGTGCCGCTGCCGCCGGCGATCGGCAACAGGTCGACCAGTGGGCGCAGCGCGGGATGCTCACTTCCGGCCGCCCCCTGCACCACTCCGTCCAGAGTCCGTGCGGTGAGGCGGTCGTCGACGGAGAGCCCGCTGGAGTCGAACAGCCGTGCGCCGGTGGTGTCGACCCCGGCGCCGTCGAGCGCACCGAGTACCGCGCGGACCGCGCCGTCGAAGCTCTGCGGGAGGTTCTTCTCCGCGGCGACCTCGCGACCGATCGCCTCGGCCATCACGTTGTCGGAGGCGTTCATCATGTCGCGTAGCCGCGACATCAGCGGAGGCGACTGGACCGCGGCGATCTCCTTGCCGCCGCTGGCGCTGCCGGGTGACACGCTGACCTTCGCCGGGTCGATCCGCAGCGCCGCCGCCAGCGCCCGGCCGGCGTCCAGCGCAGGGGTGCGTGAACGCGCGGAGTCCACGCTCACCGGCTGGGTGCGCCCGGCGTCGAGCATCACCGACTCCATCGGCGCGATGTCGCCGCCGTCGATGTCGAGCGGATCCCACCCGGGCGCCATGGTCGGTCCGCTGTATGCGCTTGTGTCGACCTGCACCTCGGTCACCTCGATGCCGCTGCCGCGTACCTGCTCGGCGAGGTCGCTGATCCGGGCCGCGTCGCGGTACCACGTCTCCTCCGGGGCGGGTGCCGCCGACAAGGTGGGGTCGCCACCGCCCTTGAGCACCACCACCCCGGGCCTGCTGCCGCTGTAGACCCGGGTTATGAGGCGGGCATCGCGATCCAGTGTCAGCAACGCCGCCGCGGTGGTCAGCGTCTTGTTGACCGACGCCGGCTGCATCGGCACCTCGGCACCCTGCGCCCACAGTTGGGTGTCGGTTTTCGCGTCGGTGACGCGGCCGGTCAACTGGCCCAGGTTCGGGTCGGCCAGCATCGGCGCCAGCGCGGCGAGCAGCCGGTCCGGCGCCGGCTTGGGCGCCGAGTCGGCGAGCGGCACGACACCCGGGTTCGCCGTCGCGGCCGCGGGAGTCGGTTTGACGGCCGCAGCCTCGGTGGACGGGCCCGCGCTGAGCACGGCGGCAACCACGACGACGACGGCCACCAGCAGCAAGACCGTCACGCCGACCGCCACATGCGTGGACCGCCGCCACCGAGTGGGCCGCATAACTCTCCTGCTCAACTAGACCGCCGCCGTACTGCAGCGTATCGCTCCATTAAGGTTGACCCGCGTTCTCACCGGACGACACAGACCACAGCACAGGGCAAGGAGCCACCGTCGTGCAGTTCGAGGTAGTAATCGAGATTCCCAAGGGTTCGCGAAACAAGTACGAGGTGGACCACGACACCGGCCGGGTGAAGCTGGACCGCTACCTGTACACGTCGATGGCCTACCCGACGGACTACGGATTCTTCGAGGACACGCTCGGCGAGGACGGTGACCCGCTCGACGCGCTGGTGCTGCTGCCGGAGTCGGTGTTCCCGGGCTGCATCGTCGAGGTCCGTCCGGTGGCCATGTTCCAGATGACCGACGAGGCCGGCGGCGACGACAAGGTGCTGTGCGTGCCCGCCGACGACCCGCGGTGGGAGCACATCCAGGACCTGGGCGACGTACCTGAATACGAGCTCGAGGCGATCAAGCACTTCTTCGTGCACTACAAGGACCTCGAGCCGGGCAAGTTCGTGAAGGCCGCCGACTGGGTCGGCCGGGACAAGGCCGAAGCCGAGGTGCAGGCGTCAGTCGAGCGGTTCAAGAAGTCCGGTCACTGAATTTTCGCTGCTGTAACACGAGGTAACCCGCACGTTCTGCGGGCCTCCGATCATTGCCTTGTGTTGATGCATCAGGGGATCGGCCTGGCGGCCTTCAACACCATGCCCATGCGCCGCGCGGTGCACGCACTCTACGAGTGCTGCTACAGCGTCCCGCTGGCCGCCGACCTGGCGAGCGGACGTCCCTACACGGACTACGACGCGCTCTATCGAACGGCGGACGCGGTGCTGTTCGGGCTACCGGACGACATGGTCGACTCGATCCTGCACGCCCACCCCGACATCGGCCGTCGCCCGGGCAGCACGAAATCCGCGGCCGAGCAGTGCGCGATCTGGTGTGACGAGCCCGATGTGATGGAACGGCTGAGGCAGGCATCGAAGCGATACACCGAGACCTTCGGATCCGGCTTCGTGATGCTGATCAACGGCTACTCGGCACACGACGTACTCGCGACGATGGCCGACCGGATGCACAACGACACCGAAACCGAGCGCAAGGTGATGCGCAACGAATTGGCCCGCGTCAACCGCAGCCGCTTCGAACGCATGCTCGGCCCGGAGAGCGGCTACGACAACTGGTGACGACTGGTGACGCGTCGGCGCTGAACGCGGCCATTCGGCTGATCTGTGTGTCGCCCGCGGGCATGATGAGCCGATGCACGACGTTATCGACGGCCGATGGGACAGTCGCTTCGACAAGGTGGCCGACGCGCTGGCCGACGAGATCACCAAAGGCGAGGAACTCGGGGCGGCCATAGCCGTCGACGTCGACGGCGAATCCGTGGTCGACATCTGGGGCGGCCACGCCGACCGCGCCAGAACGGCACCATGGACCCGCGACACCATCGTGAACTTCTGGTCGTGCACCAAGACGCTCACCGCGCTCGCGGCGTTGATGGTCGTCGACCGCGGCGAGCTCGACCCCTACTCCCCGGTCGCCGACTACTGGCCCGAGTTCGGGGCGAACGGCAAGGGGGACATCGAAGTTCGGCATCTGCTCGCGCACACCTCGGGGGTGTCGGGCTGGGAGGCGCCGTTCAGCCTCGAGGACATGTACGACTGGGACAACTCGACCAGCCACCTGGCGGGCCAGTCCCCGTGGTGGCCTCCCGGGACGGCGTCGGGCTATCACGCGCTCAACTACGGACACCTCATCGGCGAGGTGATCCGTCGAGTAACCGGCAAGTCGCTCAAGGAGTTCGTCCGCGACGAGATCGCCAGGCCGCTGAACGCCGATGTGCAGATCGGCGCCGCACCCGAGGACGACGACCGCATCGCCGAGCTGATCGGGCCGCCGCCGCTCGATCTGCCGTTCGAGCTGCTTCCTGGAGACCATCCGATGCTCAAGACGTTCGGCGCGATCCGGCCAGACCAGGATGTCGCCGCCGTCGCGGAGACCACCGATTGGCGGCGCGCTGACATCGGCGCCGCCAACGGTCACGGCAACGCCCGCGGCCTCGCACGTGCCTTGTCGCCGATCTCGTTGGGCGGCAAGGCAAACGGTGTGCAGCTCCTGAGCCAGCGAACCATCGACATGATCTTCGAAGAGCAGTCCAACGGACCGGATCAGGTGCTGATGATCCCGTTGCGCTTCGGCATCGGCTTCGGACTGCCCTGTCCGGCAAGCGTTCCCGCCATCCCCGACGGCCGGATCTGCTGGTGGGGTGGCTGGGGCGGATCGGCGATCGCGATGGATCTGGACCGGCGCGCGACGATCGCGTACGTGATGAATCGGATGGGCCCGGGCACCACCGGCACGGAGCGGACGAACCGGTACGCCAGGCTGGTCTACGAGGCCTTGGGCTGAGGCCGTCAGGACGCTGCCTGTTGCGCCCGCAACGCCAAGCGGTGCAGCACGGCGCGGCCCAGCGCGTGAACATCGTCGCGCGGCGACGCCGGCACCAGCGTGACGCCGTCGGCCACCTCGGCCAGTTCGATGTCGGCGAGCAGGCCGGCGAGCCCGTCGACGGTGCCTCCGTATCGCACGCCGTCGGCCGATTGCAGATCGGCACGCGCCGACCGGAAGTCGGCGGCGACCGCGACTGTCACGTCGAGGATCACGGCCACGTCGTCGGCTTCCGCGCGCACGCGCGCACGGACTCGTCGCGCATGTTGGAGGTCCGTCGCGGCGACGCGGACGGGCCGCCGGCCGCCGTCGGTCAGCTCCTCCCAGCCGCCGTGCGGCGCGGGGGTCACGAACAGTCGCACTCGCCGAATGCTAGGACAGCCTGCCGGCGCGTCGGAGCGTTGCACTCATTGCGAGTCCAACGACTTGGTGGTCTGGCTCTCGCCGTTCTTGACGTCGTGCACCCGGGTCTTGTAGAGGCTCGCCGCGGTGGTGACCAGCAACGTCACGACGATCACACCCAGCGAAAGCAGCGTCGGTATCTCCGGCACCGGGACGTGCTCGCCGCCGTTGATGAACGGCACTTCGTTCTCGTGCAGCGCGTGCAGCAGCAGCTTCACCCCGATGAACCCGAGGATCAACGCCAGGCCCTGGGAGAGATACACCAACCGCTTGAGCAGATCACCCAGCAGGAAGTACAGCTGACGCAGGCCCATCAGCGCGAAGACGTTCGCCGTGAAGACCAGGTACGGCTCCCTGGTCAGGCCGTAGATGGCCGGGATGGAGTCCAGCGCGAAGATCAGATCCGTGGTTCCGAGGGCGACGATGACCAGGAACATCGGCGTCATCAGCCGTTTGCCGTTCTCCTTGATCCACAGCTTGAGGCCGTCCCACTTGTCGGTCAGGTTCAGGTGGTTGCGCGCGAACCGCACCACGATGTTGTCGCCGTCGTCCTCGTGGTCGGTGTCGCGGGCGAGGTTGATCGCGGTGTAGACCAGGAACGCGGCGAAGATGTAGAACACCCACGAGAACTGGTTGATCGCGACGGCGCCCAGCGCGATGAAGATGCCGCGGAAGATCAACGCCAGGATGATGCCCACCAGAAGCGCCTGCTGCTGGTATTTCCTGGGCACGTTGAAGCTGGCCATGATGATCAGGAACACGAACAGGTTGTCCACCGACAGGCTGTATTCGGTGAGCCAGCCGGCGAAGAACTCGAGCCCGTACTGCCCGCCGTGGAAGAACCACGTCCACAACCCGAACGCGATCGCCAGGCTGATGTAGACCGCCAGCGCGATCCCGGTTTCCCGTTTCGACGGTTCGTGTGGCCGTCGGCCGATCACCACGACATCGAACAGCAGGATGGCGATCGTCACGCTCAGCGTGATGATCCATTCGAGTTGGGAAACGTTCATTGATCCTCCGGTCGTCAAAGCGCCGGAGGTCTCTTCCACCGCCACGATGCAACGCGTCGGCCCGCAGTACCGGTCGTCCGACGACGGCCGACGTGATGACGACACCGCGGCGAAGGAATACTCCCCTCCGCAGACGATTCTGCCAGGCACCTGGGAATGACCGGAAGCTGGGCGAATCAAACGTGGTCGCCGCGCGTGCGGCGCACGCGGCGGGCGCGCTTCGCTGAGTAGCTTTGTAGCCGTGACTGGGCAGTTGCGGCCGGACGTGCCGTCTCGATACCTGCTGTCCGCGTTCGCGCCGGAACCGCGCACACTCGTGGACATCCTCTACGACACCGCCGGCCGCTATCCCGACGCACCTGCGATCGACGACGGCGAGGTTCAACTCACCTACGCCGAACTGGTCAGCGACATCTCCGACAGCGTGCGATGGCTGGCCGCGCGGGGCATCGGGCGCGGTGACCGGATCGGGATCCGGATGCCGTCGGGCAGCTACGCGCTGTACGTCGCGATCCTGGCGACCCTGGCCACGGGCGCCGCGTACGTGCCCGTCGACGCGGACGATCCGCAGGACCGGGCCGACCTGGTGTTCTCCGAGGCCAACGTGGTCGCGATCATCACCGAAGCGGGGCTCACGCGAGGCCCCGGTTCCTCGAGGGGATGGCGCGCGGCGTCGCCGATCGGCCGCGACGACGCGTGGATCATCTTCACCTCGGGTTCCACCGGCACCCCGAAAGGTGTCGCGGTCACGCACCGCAGCGCCGCCGCATTCGTCGACGCCGAAGCTCGAATGTTCCTGCAGGACAATCCGATCGGACCGGGAGACCGCGTGCTCGCCGGGTTGTCCGTGGCGTTCGACGCGTCCTGTGAGGAGATGTGGCTGGCCTGGCGTCACGGCGCCTGCCTGGTGCCCGCGCCGCGCTCCCTGGTGCGCAGCGGCATGGACCTGGGACCGTGGTTGGTCGCGCGCGACATCACCGTCGTCTCCACGGTGCCCACCCTGGCTGCGCTGTGGCCCGCGGAGGCGCTCGAGGCGGTGCGGCTGCTGATCTTCGGCGGCGAAGCCTGCCCGCCCGAACTGGCCGAACGACTCGCGGTCGACGGCCGCGAGGTGTGGAACACCTACGGACCGACCGAGGCCACCGTCGTGGCGTGCGCGGCCCGGCTCTCGGGGAGCGGCCCGGTGAGCATCGGGCTGCCGCTGGCCGGCTGGGATCTCGCGGTCGTGGACGCAACCGGAAACCCGGTCGCCTACGGCGAGGTCGGCGAACTCGTCATCGGCGGTGTCGGCCTGGCGCGCTATCTCGATACCGGCAAGGACGCCGAGATGTATGCGCCGATGCCGGCGCTGGGCTGGTCACGCGCCTACCGCAGCGGGGACGTGGTGCGGCTGGAACCCGACGGCCTCTACTTCGTCGGCCGTGCCGACGACCAGGTCAAGGTCGGCGGGCGGCGCATCGAGCTCGGCGAAGTGGACACTGCGCTGGTCAACCTGCCGGGGGTGAGCGGCGGGGCCGTTGCGGTGCGCCGCACGACGGGTGGCACGCCGCTGCTGGTCGGCTACGTCGCGAGCACCGACCCGTCGTTCGACCTGGCCAAGGCCCGGGCCGCGCTCGCCGAGACGTTGCCCGCGGCGCTGGTGCCCCGGCTCGTGCTCGTCGACAAATTGCCGACACGCACATCGGGCAAGGTCGATCGCGACGCGCTGCCCTGGCCGGTCGGCGAAACCGAGGATCGAGACGACGGCCTGACCGGGACCGCGGGCTGGCTAGCCGGGCTGTGGCGCGACGTCCTCGCCGCCCCGGTGGACGGCCCGGAGGCCGACTTCTTCGCGTTGGGCGGCGGTTCGCTGTCGGCGGCGCAGCTCGTCGCCGCCCTGCGTGGGCGCCACCCGCAGGTGACCGTCGGCGACCTCTACGACCATCCCCGGCTGGGATCGCTCGCGGGCTTCCTCGACGAACTGGTTGCGCCGCCGCAGGTGCGTCCGCGCGAGGTCAAGCCGACGTCGCGGCTGACCCAGGCCGTTCAAGTCGTGATGTCGCTGCCGCTGGCGACCCTGACCGGACTGCAGTGGGTGGTGTGGCTGGCGCTGATCAACAACCTGTCGGCCGGTTTCGTGCGGTGGACCGCCCCGGTGAACTGGTGGTGGGTCGGTGCGGGCTTCGCCTTGTTCGTCACTCCGCTGGGCAGGATGGGTATCGCGGCGCTGTGCGCGCGGCTACTGCTCGGCGGCCTGGCGCCCGGCACCTATCCGCGCGGCGGCGCGGTCCATCTGCGAGTGTGGTTGGCCGAGCGGCTCGCCGAAGCCAGCGGAGCCGAAAACCTCGCCGGCGCACCGTGGTTGGCGTACTACGCGCGGGCGCTGGGCAACAAGGTCGGTAAGGGCGTGGACCTGCATTCGACGCCACCGGTGACCGGCATGCTCAAGCTCGGGCACCGCAGTTCGGTCGAACCCGAGGTCGACCTGTCCGGCCACTGGATTGACGGCGACCGGTTCCACGTCGGGCCGATCACCATCGGAAACGACGCGACGATCGGTGCGCGCACCACGCTGCTGCCGGGTGCCGTGGTCGGCAAGAACGCCGATGTGGCACCGGGTTCGGGTGTCGTCGGCAAGGTGAAGAACGGCCAATACTGGGCGGGGTCGCCCGCAGTGAAGTCCGGCAAGGTGCGGCACCCGTGGCCGGACCACCGGCCGCCGCACGCGCCGCTGTGGGTGCTGGTCTACGGCATCACCTCGATCCTGTTCGGCGGCCTGCCGCTGTTCGCGATTGCGGCCGGGCTGGCCGTGATCGGTTACGGCGTCCGCGGGACCGACTCGGTGACCGACGCGATCGCACCCGCCGTAGCGTGGACCCCGGTCGCGACGCTGGTGGCGGTCGTGGCCTATGCGCTGCTGACGGTGGTCGGGGTGCGGCTGCTGTCGCTCGGACTGCGGGAGGGCTACCACCCGGTCCGCAGCCGCGTCGGCTGGCAGATCTGGGCCACCGAGCGCCTGATGGACGCGGCGCGGAACTACCTGTTTCCGCTCTACGCGAGCCTGCTCACACCGTGGTGGCTGCGTCTTCTGGGCGCCAAAGTCGGCCGCGGAACCGAGATTTCGACGGCCTTGTTCACGCCGAAGTTCACCGTCGTGCAGGACGGTGCGTTCCTGGCCGACGACACCATGGTGGCGTCCTACGAATTGGGCGGGGGCTGGATTCACGTCGCGAAGGCCACCATCGGCAAGCGCGCGTTCCTCGGTAACTCGGGAATCACCCAGCCGGGCCGCAAGGTGCCCGATGACGGATTGGTCGCGGTGCTGTCGGCTGCTCCGCGTAAGGCCAAGGCCGGCTCCTCCTGGCTGGGCAGCCCGCCGGTCAGGTTGCGCCGCAAGCCGACTGCGGCCGACGCCCTGCGCACCTTTGCGCCGTCGCCGCGGCTGAAGCTGCTGCGCGGCCTAGTCGAGATATGCCGGATCGTCCCGCTGGTCGTAACGTTCGGGATTGGTGTCGCAGTGCTGCTTGTTCTGCAAGCACTGGCCGTGTCCGCCGGGTGGAGATGGGCCACACTGGGCTGCGGCGTGGTGCTGCTGGGGGCGGGCGCAGTGGCCGGAGTAACGGCTGTGCTGGCGAAATGGCTTGTGGTGGGGCGGATCGAGGCGGTGGAGCATCCGCTGTGGTCGCCGTTCGTCTGGCGCAACGAGATTTCGGACACCTTTGTCGAGACGGTCGCCGCACCGTGGTTCGCGCGCGCCGCCAGCGGCACGCCGGTGATGAACCTGTGGCTGCGTGCGCTGGGCGCCAGGATCGGCCGGGGAGTCTGGTGCGAGACGTACTGGCTGCCCGAGGCCGATCTGGTCACGCTTGAGACAGGGGCCACCGTCAACCGGGGCTGTGTGGTGCAGACCCACCTGTTCCACGACCGCATCATGCGGATGGACACCGTTGTGCTGGAACGGGGTTCGACGCTCGGCACGCATTGCGTCGCCCTGCCGGCGGCACGGATCGGCGCGGCGGCGACGGTCGGCCCCGCTTCGCTCGTCATGCGCGGCGACGAGGTACCTTCCTCGACCCGGTGGCAGGGCAACCCCATCGCACCGTGGCACGCGCTGCGCAAGAAGCGCGGCGGCTCGGCATCTTCGACCAGAGCACGGGCCGCGTGACGAGAACCAAGAAGAGGTCGGCTCCGGTCATCGACCCTTACGTGCCGGCCAGCGGCAACTTCGGGTATCGGGTCTCGCGCTACGAACTCGACCTCGACTACAAGGTCGCCATCAACCGGCTTGCCGGCACGGCCACCGTCACCGCGGTGTCGCTTGCGTCGTTGCGCACGTTCACGCTCGACCTGTCCGAGACGTTGTCGGTGACGAAGGTGAGCGTGAACGGCAGTCGTCCGCAACAGTTTCGGACCTCGTCAGGCAAGCTGTACGTCGCACTGCGCGAGGCGCTGCCGGCCGGCGCGGCCATGACGGTCGTCGTGCGCTACGGGGGCGCCCCGCGGCCGACCCGTTCGCTGTGGGGCGATGTGGGATTCGAGGAGCTGACGGACGGCGTGCTCGTCGCCGGTCAGCCGAACGGGGCGCCGACCTGGTTCCCCTGCGATGACCACCCGAGCTCCAAGGCGAGTTACCGCATCCAGGTCACGACTGAGAGCCCGTATCACGCAGTCGCCAACGGCGCGTTGGTGAGCCGGCGGGCGCGGGCCGGAATGACGACGTGGACCTATGAGCTACCGGAGCCGACGTCGACGTATCTGGTCACCTTGCAGGTCGGGTTGTATGACCGGCACCGCATGGCTAAGAACGGCGTACCCATGCACGCCGTGCTGCCGGAGCGGTTGCGGGAGAACTTCGAGCACGACTTCGCACGCCAATCGCAGATGATGAAGCTGTTCGTCGAATTGTTCGGACCATACCCGTTGGACGAGGGGTACACCGTCGTCGTGACCGATGACGACCTCGAGATACCGCTTGAAGCGCAAGGTGTTTCGATATTCGGGGCCAACCACTGTGACGGGAGGCGGGGCGCCGAGCGACTCATCGCACACGAACTTGCGCATCAGTGGTTCGGCAACTCGGTGACCGCGAAGCGGTGGCGGCACATCTGGCTGCACGAGGGATTCGCCTGCTACGCCGAATGGTTGTGGTCGGAGAATTCGGGTGGCCGCAGCGCTCATGACTGGGCGCACCATTACCACCGCCGACTGGCCTCGGCTGCGCAGGATCTCGTGCTCGCCGATCCGGGACCGCGTGACATGTTCGACGACCGGGTGTACAAGCGTGGCGCGTTGACGCTCCACGTGTTGCGACGCAGGGTGGGCGACTCCAATTTCTTCGCCCTGCTGCGTGATTGGACTGAGCGCTACCGGCACAGCTCAGTGGTTACTGACGATTTCACCGGGCTGGCGTCGCATTACACGAACGAGTCGCTGCGGCCGCTGTGGGACGACTGGCTGTACTCGACCGCGTTGCCCGCCTTGGACCCACCGTGACCGAGGCGGCCGGCGCGCCGTTCGATGCGCTCAGCGTCGGCGGCACATCATCGACCGGTCCGGCGGCGCGCAGCAGCGTCGCCCGGGTCGGCGCCGCGACCGCCGTCACTGCGCTGTGCGGTTACGCGGTGCTCTATCTGGCCGCCCGCGATCTCGAGCCTGCGGGTTTCTCGGTGTTCGGGGTGTTCTGGGGAGCGTTCGGCCTGGCGACGGGTGCGGCGTTCGGCCTGTTGCAGGAGGCCACCAGGGAGGTGCGCACCGCCGCAGGAGCCGTGTCTGACGGGCCGCACACCCACCCGGTTCGGGTGGCCGCTGTGGTGGGTCTCGTGTCAGCGGCGGCGATCGCAGTCAGTTCGCCGCTGTGGTCGGGGCACGTGTTCGTCGAGTCGCGCTGGCTTTCGGTCGTGCTGCTGGCTGTCGGGCTTGCCGGGTTCTGTTTGCACGCAACGTTACTCGGCGTACTGGCGGGCTTGAACAGGTGGACGGCTTACGGGTCGCTGATGGTCAGCGATGCGATCCTGCGGGTGGTGGTGGCGCTCGCGACGTTCTTGATCGGCTGGGGTCTGGTCGGCTACCTGTGGGCCACCGTCGCTGGGGCGGTGGCGTGGCTGCTCATGCTGATCGCCTCGCCCGCGACCCGAAGTGCCGCGGGGGTGCTGACGCCGGTCGGCACCGCGGCGTTCCTGCGGGGCGCATCGCATTCGATCGCAGCGGCGGCGGCGAGCGCGATCCTGGTGATGGGCTTTCCCGTGCTGCTCAAGGCAACCTCCGATGAATTGGGTGCTGCAGGCGGTGTGGTGATCCTGGCGGTGACGCTGACGCGCGCACCGCTGCTGGTTCCGCTGACCGCGATGCAGGGCAACTTGATCGCCCACTTCGTCGACCGGCGCGCGCACCGAATGCGGGCCCTGGTGACTCCGGCGGTGATCGTGACCGGCGTGGGCCTGCTCGGCGTACTGGCGGCCTGGCTGATCGGACCGTGGTTGTTGCGCAGCGGGTTCGGTGCGCAATACCGAGCGGACGGGGCCCTGCTGGCGTGGTTGACCGGCGCAGCGACCGCCATCGCGTTGCTCACGCTGACCGGTGCCGCCGCGGTGGCAGCGGCCCTGCACCGGGCGTATTCGCTGGGCTGGGTGTCGGCCACCGTGGCGTCGACGCTGCTGCTGTTGCTGCCGCTCGACCTGCCGACCCGCACGGTGATCGCGCTGCTGTGCGGGCCGGTGGTCGGCATTGCGGTGCACCTGGTCGCGCTGTCACGTCGAGGCGCGCGATGACGCCGGTGCAGGGCATATCCGGGGATACGTATGCTGGCTGCGTTCTACGGTGAGGAAGTTCGGATGACTTGGCTGGTGACGGGCGGCGCGGGATACATCGGTTCGCATGTGGTCCGTGCTCTCTCGGAAGCCGATCTGCCCGTCGTGGTGCTAGACGACTTCTCCACCGGGCTCGAGCGATTCGTTCCCTCGACTGTTCCGCTGGTGCGCGGCAGCCTGCTCGACGAACGACTCGTCACCCGTGCGCTCGAGGAGCATGACGTCGCCGGTGTCATCCATATCGCGGGCTTCAAATACGCGGGCGTCTCGGTGCAACGACCGATACACACCTACGAGCAGAACGTCTCGGCGATGGTCACTCTCCTCAAAGCGATGGAAGCGACCGGCACGGGCATGCTGGTGTTCTCGTCCAGCGCAGCCACGTACGGCACCCCAGACGTCGACCTGGTCACCGAGCAGACGCCGACAGCGCCCGAATCACCATACGGCGTCAGTAAGCTCGTGGGCGAGTGGATGATTCGCGATGCTGCCCGCGCGTCGGGGTTACGGCATACGAGCCTGCGCTACTTCAACGTGGTGGGGTCGGGTTCGCCGGAGTTGTTCGACGTCAGCCCACACAACCTTTTCCCGCTCGTGTTCGACATGCTCTGCCGCGGCGAGACCCCGCGGATCAACGGTGCCGACTACCCGACTCCCGATGGCACGTGCGTTCGCGACTACGTTCACGTGTCGGATCTGGCGCTCGCGCACGTCGCCGCCGCGAAGCGGTTGACCACCGGCGAACCGATCGAACCCGTCTACAACCTCGGCAGCGGCAGCGGCACATCGGTGCGCGAGATCATGTCGACGGTGCGCGATGTCACGGGATTCGAATTCGAACCGGCCATCGCCCCGCGCCGTCCGGGCGATCCCGCGCGCATCGTCGCCTCCGGTGAGCTGGCGGCGCGGGATCTGGACTGGCGGATGCGGCACTCACTGGAGGAGATGGTGCGCACCGCGTGGGACGCCCGCCGGCAAGCAGGGGACGCGCATCCGCGGTAACTCTGCGCGGGGCGGCTGGGTCGCTCGCGCCGCTCTCGCCCTGATCGTCGTGCAGTTGGCGATCCGGGCGGTCTTGGCGTTCGGCGGTTACTTCTACTGGGACGACTTGATTCTCATCGGCCGCGCGGGCACGCAGTCACTGCTGTCGCCGGCGTATCTGTTCGACGACCACGACGGCCACGTCATGCCCGGTGCGTTCCTCGTCGCGGGCGGCATCACTCGGCTGGCACCGCTGAACTGGATCGGTCCTGCAATCAGCCTACTCGTCCTGCAGTTGCTGGCGTCGTTGGCGCTACTACGGACGCTGCACATCATCCTCGGCTGGCGGCCGTTGTTGCTGTGGCCCTTGACGTTCGCGTTGTTCACCCCGCTGGCCGTGCCCGGATTCGCTTGGTGGGCAGCGGCACTCAACTCGCTGCCGATGCTCGCCGCGATGGCGTGGGTGTGCGGCGACGCCATTCTGTTGTCGAGCACCGGAAGACAGCGCTATGTCTTCACGGGACTGCTGGTGTACGCCGGCGGACTGTTGTTCTTCGAGAAGGCTGCGATCATCCCGTTCGTCGCATTCGCGGTGGTCGCGTTGCTGGCGTACGTCACAGACGCTGGCTCGGTGAAGTACGTGTGGCACAACGGTGTACGTCTCTGGGTGCCGTCGCTGGTGATGACGGCCGGATGGGCCGTGCTGTACATGGTCGTGGTCGACCAGAAGCGCTGGAGTTTGGATCTGTCGATGACGTGGGACCTGCTATCGCGGTCGGTGACGCACGGCATCCTGCCGGGGCTCGTCGGCGGCCCGTGGGACTGGCAACGCTGGGCGCCGGCGTCGCCGTGGGCCACGCCGCCGTTGACGGCGATCGTGCTGGGGGCGGTGGCACTGGCTGCGGCGGTGGCGGTTTCGATGTCGCGCAAGAAGCGAATCGGTGCGGTGTGGCTGGTGGCGGGCGGATACGCGGTGGCCTGTCAGATTCCCATCTACTTGATGCGCTCGTCGCAGTTCACCGCGTTGGAATTGGCGCAGACACTGCGCTACCTCCCAGATCTCGTCGTTGTGCTGGCGTTGCTGGCGGCGGTGGGCCTGTGCGCACCGAACCGGGCCGGCTCAGAGTGGTTGGACGCGTCACGCGGACGTACCGCGGTGATCTGGACGATCGCCGTCGCGTTCGTCGCTAGCAGCGCGTACTCGACGGCGACGTTCATGACGAGTTGGCGTGACAACCCGACGCGGGCGTACCTGCAGAACGCGGTGGCCGGGTTGGCCGACGCCGCCCGATTGTCCGATGCGCCGATGCTCGACCAGGAGGTCGACCCGATGGTGCTGCAGCGGGTGGTAGGACCAGAGAACCGCGCCAGCTACATGTTCGCGCTGTTGCATCCCCGCCCCGAGTTCGCGCCGGCGACAACGGAACTGCGCATGGTGGACAATGCCGGTCGAGTGGTCGGCGCGAAGGTCACCTGGGTGCGCAGCATCGCGCCGGGGCCGGCTCCAAACTGCGGCTATCTGGTTCAGCCCGATGTCCCGGTCCGGATGCCGTTGGACGGCCCGCTGCTGCCTGCGGACTGGACGGCGGAGATCAATTATCTGGCCAACAGCGACGGGTCGATGAAGATGTCGCTGTCGGAAGGGCACGAGGTCAAGGTGCCGGTGCGCCCAGGGCTGAACCGGGTGTTCGTCCGCCTGCCGGGCGCGGGGGACGCGATCGACGTGCGCGCGAACACGGCCGCGCTGTCGGTCTGCATCGCGTCCGGGCCGGTCGGATTCGTGGCACCGAGGTAGTTCGGGTGCTGGGATACTTGTTCGGTGAGTTCGATCGAGGCGTTCCTGACGACGTGGTCCGACGCGCGCGTGACCTACGGTGAGGGCGCCCCACAGACCGGTGCGCAGTACGACAACAGCGGCATGCTGCGGGGGTTGCAGTCGAACCTCGACTCCGCCGCGCCCGGCTCGCGATGGAGCGGCGGCGCGGCCACCAAGTACGCCGAGGCCAACACGGAGCATCGGCGCGTCATCGGCCAACTGGCCGACCTGGACCGAAGGTTGGCCGCCGAGGTCGACAATTCGGCGAGGTCGGTCGATGCGGGGCGCCGCAGCCTCGAAGGTTTGCGCAGGTGGGTCGTGGACGCCGCCGACAGCGTTCCGCCGGGCAAGAACGGCGACCAGTTGCGCATGGTCATCGCCCAGCGGGGACTTTCGCAACTGCAGGAGATCATGCTGCTGTCGAATGCCGAGGCCCACGATGTCGGCCGACGAATCGGGTTGTTGGAGCGCGAGTTTCACGCGTTGGGTAATCAGCGGTTCGGCGGCAAGGAAGGCGGGGGCGGCGATGTTCTTGACGATAAGGCTGTCGAGGACACGAAGAGGCGGGCTGAGGAGGATGTTCGTCGGGCGCTTGCGGGTGACCAGGCAGCAGCTGAACGGGTTGAGAAGGTTCTGAGCGGCATCCAGCAGGGAGGGGCCCTGTCACCCGAAGAAGGGTCATACCTGAGTCAGATGCAAGCTCAGCAGAATGGGATGTCCGTGAACGAACTGAAGGCTGCGGAGCAGAGACTTGGCAGCCATAGGGACGTCATCGGCGACTCATGGCAGCTGATGACCAATCCGAATGTCAGCTTCCCAAAGACTGATACGAAAGTCGGCGCTCTGGATGACTCAGGGCAGATGGTCAAAGGGGCCTTCGACCAGTTGCCGCAGAAAGTCCAAGAGGCGGTCAAGTCGCCCGGTGTCCTCTATGCCGAAGACATAAGTGACATCTCAGCGATCGTGCGGGACGGCAACCCGGCACTGCAAACCGGCACCGAGCTCGACAAAGAAATGCTGAATAAGGCTGACCGCATGATGGACACGCCGATCTGGGAGAAGGACCCGGCCAGTCATGGCAAGGACGTCGAGCGGGACCCCTACCTTGATCCGGTGGTATCTGAAGTTTTCTCCTCAGCCGGCCGTGATCACCCGGCCGTCGCCGAGCACATCACCGGTGGACAAGGCGAGGATTTCCTACATGACATCACCCACCACTATTGGAAAGACAACGGAGCGGCTGCCGGTTCGCTGCTCAGTTGGACGGGACACGAAGCTCTCGGTCCGCACTCAGGGATCGCTGCGGCGACAGCACAGGTTTATGCCGATTACATCGGAAAGCACGACGGTGACCTTCTTGCCCTCAACCATCACACCATCGGCGATATCAATCCAAACCTCGTGCGGGGGATCGCGGAAGGACTGACTCCATATATCCCGAACATCGCGGGAATGTCAGAAGGACAGCTACCAGGATTCGAGACCCCCGATTCAGATGATGCGATCGAGAAAGGCCTCATGCCGAGCGCCAAGGGGATCTTCTCTGTCATGAGCAGCGACGAAAAGGCGGGTGTGTTGTTCAACGGCGCCGCACAGCACCAAGCGGTGCTTGCGCAGGAGCGTTTCACCGAGGACTTCGAGAACCGTGTGCGCGGGCTCTCGTCACGATCCGGAGACCTGAATGATTCCGCGACGCTGCAGGGACTGGTCGATTCAGGCCTGCACAATGCGCTCTCCCACGAGAAGCTCAACGGCATCGAGCTGGAAAGGTCTGTCTACGAAGCGAAATCGCATGCCTTCGACATGGACAAGAGCATTCTGGAAGGTCTGGGAGGCAACCTCCCGGGTGTTGGCTCGGTGGTGGGTCCAGGTGTAGACGTGTTCGGGCAAGCGGCGAAGGACGCATTCATCGGGTCCGCTCCGACCGTCTCCCCTACAGATGCGAACGGAAACTACATTGCTCCCGACCTCCCCACGTCGGTCGCGAATGCGCAAGTCATCGGAGCACTCGTCAACGAAGGCGTCGAGATACCCGGTATACCGCCCGACTGGATCGTGCGCGAAGCCAACGGCGAAGCACGGATCATGTCCTTTGCCGAGGTGCAGAAGGCAGCACCGGAGCACCTGCTGACTTTCGGCGAGTACAACGAAAGGCTCTCGACAGCAGCGGAAGCGGTAATGGGGCAGAGCTTCGCCGTCGACGTGACTGATTCGATCGCGTACCGATACAACCAAGTGTCCGAAGTGCTCGATCCGCAGACCGAACAACCGGAACAACCGCGATGATGCTTCGAGGCTTAATCACACTGCTGTTCACTGGCTTTCTGCTCGTCGTCAGCGGGTGCTCTTCTGCCGCCGAACCTGAACTGCCCGACAGCCATGACACCAGCAGCGTGGCGCAGAAGCTCACAGGATCGGATGGGTCGTCGTTCTTGCGGGCCATCACGTCCTTCGAGTGGTCGGATGACGGCCGGCGGGCGGCGGAGACACTTGCCTGGGTTCCAGCCGACGCGAACTCACCTGACCTGAAGACCGCCGAGCAAGCCGGAGCGTCGGCGCATGCCATTGCAACGTTCCTTTCATCGAACCCGCAGAGCTGCACAGAAACGTCCGCGAGAAATCCGGAGCTCTTCGGCGCCTACGTCAAGGCGCTGATTCCCTACGTCGGTGCGATGGTCGGTGATCCCTCGGACACAGCAGGATTCGGCCCGCTCGATCCCCTTGATGGCTCGATGCCGGCCACGACGAAGTTGTTTGCGGCCATGGCCTGTGATGCCGGTGATGAATTCACCACCGCCGCATCTGAGCGTGCCTCCGCCTACGAGGAGGCATTTGCAGATTTTGCGGCCAAGAATCCAACTCTCGATGAACCGGATGACGTCCGAAATTACCTCTACCAGGCCGCTCGATTGAGCGGACTGATCTCCGCAGGCGCGCGCACTGCGCGCGTACAAGCTGATCCGACGACCGTGCAGACTCCATACCATGTGCAGTACCTGCTCGTGTCTCGGATGGTCCACGGCAGCGATCCGCGAATCAGCCCGGAATACTTCAGCTCTGACGGATCGCTGAAGTCTGCTCGAGAGCTCGACGGTGGAAGCTGGTCGCGCTACAACGGCCAACTGGCGAGCTACTTGACCTCATATCCGCAATTGGACGACGCGGTCAACGATTTCGGGAGGATATCGTCGTCGATCGGAAAGCCGTGACGCCGTGAGCGTACGACACATGCACCTGAACGGCGCCAATTGGAGCCACCTAGGAGAATCGAACTCCTGACCTGCTCATTACGAGTGAGCCGCTCTGCCGACTGAGCTAAGGTGGCGTGCCCTACAGGCGGGACGAGTCTACGGCAGCGTCCGCCGTGGACCCAACTCAGTCGCGCAACGCGCGGCCCACGGTGGCCACCATCGCGTCGACCGCGAACTTCGGCTTGACGTTGAGCGTCAGCGCTTCGCGGCACTCCAGCACCGCCTCGATGCAGCGCAGCAGCTTCTCCGGTGACGCGTGCGCGGCGATCTTGGCGACCTCGTCCGCCATGTCGGGATGGTTCCGCTGGACATCTCGGGCACTCGAGGCCACCAGCAGCGCATCACGGAAGTACGTCGCCAGGTCGATCAGCGCCCGGTCGAGCGAGTCGCGCGACGCGCGTGTCTTGCGTGACTTCTGCCGTCGCTCAAGAGCATTGAGTGCGCCCGCAGCTCCGCGCAGCGAACCGGCCGTGCCCTTTCCGGTGCCGCCCGCCCCGAGCGCGGTGCGCAACTCCTCGGTCTCGGCTTCGCTGCGGTCGACAGTCAACGCCAGGGCCTCGTCCTCGGCGGTCTTCACCAACTCCTCGGCGGCCGCGTAGGCCCGCGACGGCGTTGCCGCATCCCGCGCCAGCCCCAGCGCCCTCTTCCTGCGCTCACGCGCCGCCTCGTCGGTGGCCAGTCGCCTCGCCCTGCCGACATGGCCGCCGCTGACCGACGCCGCCCAGCGCGCCTCCTGCTCCGGCAACCCGTCGCTGCCAATCAGCACGTCTGCGATCGCGTCCACCGTCGGTGTCACCAGCGCCTCATGCCGGCAGCGCGAACGCAGCGTGATCGCGATGTCCTCGGGGTCCACCGACGGTGCACACAGCAGGAACACCGTCGAGGGCGGCGGCTCCTCCACCACCTTGAGCAGGGCGTTGGCCGCGCCCTCGGTCAATCGGTCGGCATCCTCGATCACCACGACCTGCCACCGCCCGGTGCTTGGCCGCCGCGACGCGATCTGCACGATGCCGCGCATCTCGTCGACGCCGATCGACAGCCCTTCCGGAATGATGCGCCGCACATCGGCATGCGTGCCGGCCATCGTCGTCGTGCACGCCCGGCACGCACCGCAGCCGGGCACACCGTCCGATGTGCACTGCAGCGCGGCCGCGAAACACAACGCCGCCACCGACCGGCCCGAGCCGGGCGGGCCCGTAATGAGCCACGCATGTGTCATGGTCCCGCGGACCTGTCCGATGTGAGCCGTCTCACCTCGTGCGGCGCGAGCGGCGGCCACCAACTCGGCCTCAACAGCGTGCTGGCCGACCAGACGTGAGAAAACCCCGGGCATCGCAGATAACAGTAATGCTGCGAACCGACACGTCCGTCTCACAGCACCCGTACACGTCCCCGATGCCCGATACGGTTGACGCGTGGCCATGGACGCGAGACCGATCGGGCGAATCAGCGCATTCGTCCGATGGGCTGCGCGCACCCCGTGGCCGGTGTTCACGCTGGGCATGGTGCAGGCCGACATCATCGGCGCACTTCTGGTCCTGAGCTTCCTGAGGTTCGGCCTGCCCCCCGAGGACCGCATCCAGCTGCAGGACCTGCCCGCGTTCAACCTCGCGGTCTTCCTCGGCTTCCTGTTCGTCTCGTTCACCATCGCGGCGTACTGGAGCCTGCGGTTGCTCATCCCCGTCATGCGCTGGCAGCGCCGCGACATGCTGCTCGGCGACCGGGGTGACCCTGCCGACACCGAGGTGGCGCGCACCCGGGCGCTGAAGATGCCGTTGTACCGCTCGGTGATCAACGCGGTGAACTGGTTTCTCGGCTCGGTGGTGTTCATCGTCGCCAGTTGGCCGGTGGCCAGCAAGTCAGCGCCGGTGGTCGCCGTGGCAACGGGCCTGGGCGCCACCGCGACCGCGATCATCGGCTACCTGCAGTCCGAGCGGGTGCTGCGGCCCGTGGCGGTGGCCGCCCTGCGCGGCGGGGTCCCGGAGAACTTTCGCGCCCCGGGTGTCGTCCGGCGCCAGGTGATGACGTGGGTGCTGTCCACCGCGGTGCCGATCATCGCGATCGTGCTGGCCTTGGTGGCCAGCAAGTTCGAGATCCTCACCGCATCCGCCGACCGCCTCATCACGCCGATCCTGATCCTGGCGATCGCCGCGCTGGTGGTCGGGCTGGCCGGCACCGTGTTGGTCGCGATGTCGATCGCCGACCCGCTCCGTCAATTGCGGTGGGCCCTGGGCGAGGTGCAGCGCGGCAACTACAACGCGCACATGCAGATCTACGACGCCAGCGAGCTCGGCCTGCTGCAGGCCGGCTTCAACGACATGGTGCGCGACCTGGCCGAACGGCAGCGGTTGCGAGACCTGTTCGGACGCTACGTCGGGGAGGACGTGGCTCGCCGCGCGCTGGAGCGGGGCACCGAACTGGGCGGTGTGGAGCGTGACGTCGCGGTGCTGTTCGTCGACCTGGTCGGCTCGACGCAGCTGGCCGCGACGATCCCGGCCGCCGAGGTCGTCAGCCTGCTCAACGACTTCTTCCGCGTCGTGGTCGACACGGTCAACCGGCACGGCGGCTTCGTCAACAAGTTCCAGGGTGACGCCGCACTGGCCATCTTCGGCGCACCGATCGAGCATCCCGACGCGTGTGGTGCCGCGTTGGCCGCCTCGCGAGAACTGCACGACGAGCTGATCGAAGTGCTGGGCCAGACGGAATTCGGCATCGGGGTGTCGTCCGGCCGCGCTATCGCCGGGCATATCGGCGCGCAGGCGCGCTTCGAGTACACGGTGATCGGCGATCCGGTCAACGAGGCGGCGCGGCTGACCGAGCTGGCCAAGCTCGAAGAGGGCCACGTGCTGGCGTCGGCGATCGCGGTCAGCGGCGCGCTCGACGCCGAGGCGCTGTGCTGGGACGTCGGCGAGATCGTCAACTTGCGCGGGCGTGTCGCGCCGACACAGTTGGCCAGGCCGTTGAACCTGATCGCACCGAACCGAGCCGACGCCGAATGTGAAGTGGTGTCCGAAGAAGCGCGCTGACCTCGCGCACACGCTCGGGCGGACTAGCTCTTCTTGGCGGCCTTCTTCGCGGTGGTCTTCTTCGCAGTCTTCTTGGCCGCCTTCTTCGTTCGCTTCACCGGACCGCGCGCTCGTCGGTCGGCGAGCAGCTCGGCGGCGCGCTCATCGGTGATCGACAACACGTCGTCGCCCTTGCGCAGGCTGGCGTTCGTCTCGCCGTCGGTGACATAGGGACCGAACCGGCCGTCCTTGATCACCATCGGCTTGCCGGTGGCCGGGTCCTCGCCGAGCTCGCGCAGCGGCGGGGCGGCTGCGCGCTGCCCGCCACGACGTTTCGGCTCCGAGTAGATCTTCAGCGCTTCCTCGAGCGTGATGTCGAACATCTGCTCTTCGGTCGCCAGGGAGCGAGAATCGGTACCGCGCTTGAGGTATGGGCCGTAGCGACCGTTCTGCGCGGTGATCTCCTCTTGCGTGTTCGGGTCGACGCCGACGACCCGGGGCAACGACAGCAGCCGCAACGCGTCCTCGAGGGTCACCGTCTCCAAGTCCATCGACCGCAGCAGAGAACCGGTCCGCGGTTTGGGACCCGTCGGCTTCTTGCCCTTCTTGGCGCCCGCGGCGGCGTCGCCCTCGTCCGGCGGCTCGGGAAGCACCTCGGTCACGTACGGTCCGTAGCGACCGTCCTTGGCGACGATCTCGTGACCGGTCTGCGGGTCGATGCCCAGCGATCGGCCCTCTTGCGGTGTGGCGAAAAGCCTTTCGGCGAGCTCCAACGTCAGCTCGTCGGGCGTGAGCTCGTCCTTGAGGTTGGCCCGCTGCGGGGTCGGTTCACCGTCGTCCCCGGTGACCATTCGCTCCAGGTATGGGCCGTTCTTGCCCACCCGCACGTAGATCGGACGGCCTTGCTCGTCGTCGAAGAGCTTGATGGAGTTGACTTCTCGCGCGTCGATCTCCTCGAGGTTCACCCCGACGAGCTTCTTGAGTCCACCGGAGCGCGCGATCGAGTCCTCGACCCCGTGATCGCCACCGAAGTAGAAGTTGTTGAGCCAGTTGGTCCGTCGTTCGTTCCCGGCCGCGATCGCGTCGAGCTCGTCTTCCATCGCCGCGGTGAAACCGTAGTCGACGAGGCGGCCGAAATGCTGCTCGAGCAGACCGATCACGGCGAACGCCACCCACGACGGCACCAGCGCGCTGCCGCGCTTCATGACGTAGCCACGGTCCTGGATCGTCTTGATGATCGACGAGTACGTCGACGGCCGCCCGATGCCGAGGTCTTCGAGCGCCTTGATCAGCGAGGCCTCGGTGTAGCGGGCCGGCGGCGCCGTGTTGTGCCCGTCGGCGGTGAGTTCCTTGGCGTCGACGCGCTGGCCCTGCGTGAGGTTCGGCAGCCGGCTCTCAGCGTCGTCGGCCTCGCCGCCCGCCTGATCGTCGATGCTCTCGACGTAGGCCTTCAGGAAGCCGGGGAACGTGATCGTGCGGCCGGACGCGTTGAACACGACCTGCTGTCCATCCGCGGCGGTTCCGGCGATCCGCAGCGACAGCGTCGTACCGCGGGCGTCGGCCATCTGCGAAGCCACGGTGCGTTGCCAGATCAGCTCGTAGAGCCGGAACTCGTCGGTGTCGAGCTGGCTGTGCAACTGGCCGGGCGTGGAGAACACGTCACCGGCGGGCCGGATGGCCTCGTGCGCCTCCTGCGCGTTCTTCACCTTGCGGGTGTACTGGCGCGGCGACGGGTGCAGGTACTCCTCGCCGTAGAGCTGGCGGGCCTGGTTGCGCGCGGCTTCGACAGCGCTCGCCGACAGAGTCGTCGAGTCGGTGCGCATATAGGTGATGTAGCCGTTCTCGTAGAGCCGCTGGGCGATGCTCATCGTGCGCTCCGAGGAGAACCTCAGCTTGCGTCCCGCCTCCTGCTGCAGCGTCGACGTCATGAACGGCGCGTACGGCTTGCGGGTGTAGGGCTTCTGCTCGACCGAGCTCACGGCCAGCTGCGCCCCACGCAGTCCGGTCGCCAGGGCATTCGCGGCCGCCTCGTCGAGCACCAGCACCTCGTCGGGCTTGCGGACCTGTCCCAGCGAGTCGAAGTCGCGCCCGGTGGCCACCCGGCGTCCGTCGACCGAGTTGAGTTTCGCCGTGAACGTAGGCGGGGAGGCCTGCGCGTCGGAGACGCTGGCGTCGAGCTCCGCGGTGACGTCCCAGTAGCCTGCGCTGCGGAACGCCATGCGCTCGCGCTCGCGCGACACGATGATGCGCGTGGCGACCGACTGCACCCGGCCGGCCGACAACTTCGGTGCCACCTTCTTCCACAGCACCGGGCTGACCTCGTAACCGTAGAGGCGGTCGAGGATGCGGCGGGTTTCCTGTGCGTCGACCAGGTCACTGTCCAGGTCGCGGGGATCCTCGGCGGCGGCCCGGATGGCCGGCTCGGTGATCTCGTGGAACACCATCCGCTTGACCGGGACGCGCGGCTTGAGCGTCTCGAGCAGATGCCAGGCGATGGCCTCGCCCTCCCGGTCGCCGTCCGTGGCCAGATAGAGCTCGTCGACGTCCTTGAGCAGGTCTTTCAACTCGGCGACGGTGCTCTTCTTCTCGGGGCTGATGATGTACAGCGGCTCGAAGTTGTGATCGACGTCGACGCCGAGTCGCGCCCACGGCTCCGACTTGTACTTGGCCGGCACGTCGGCGGCGTTGCGCGGCAGGTCGCGGATGTGCCCGCGGGAAGATTCGACGATGTAGTTGGAACCCAGGTAGCCGGCGATTTTGCGCGCCTTGGTAGGCGACTCGACAATCACGAGCCGCCGGACGTTACCGTTGCGACCACCGCCGCGGTCCCCGTCTGCCACCTTTACTTACGCTCCACTTCGTCAATCGCCGACATGGCGCCGAATTCCGCATGCTGCGGCCCCTCGACCCCGTCGGCAACTGACAATTTCGCACCCCGCGCGACCCGACGCAAACTGGCCCCCCTCGATACACGTGTCAAATACGCGGCCACTGGTGGAACGCCTCCACATTGCCCGGCGGTTCCCCCACGTTCTCTACCAGGCGCGATAACCGTCGCCGACCGCTGATCCGCAAGGCCGGGCGAGAGCCGCGAGTGCCGATCAGCGTCGGCGCGATCCCCACCCGCATCATTGCCGACGCAAGCGGCGAGTGCGTGTCCGGCGCGTGCGGATCCAACCCGAGCAGATAGCGATCGGCCTCCGGTGCGCCCGCCGCCAACGTCCAGGCCCTCAGCTCGCGCGGCCCAGGCAACCACTGCGGGGGCACGGTCTTGACGGCGCCGCGGGTCCACTCGGCTGCGATGCCCACCAGCCGGGGGTCGACCGTGGTGCGCACCAGCGGCGTGTGCTCGTCGGTGCGGGCGATTTCCGGCTGCAGGCCGGCCTCGACGATCATCTCGGCCAGCGCCTCCGCCCGCCACATGTGGTCGACCACCACCGACAGCCGCGCACCCTGCTGTGAGCCCGAACCGATCACGACCACCTGGCCCGGCGCGGCGAGCACCCCGGTGAGATCGGCGACCGCGGGGGGCACCGACTCCGCCGAGAAGAACGACAGCTGGCTCACAGACCGACAGTAAGCCAGGCGACGACATCTGCTGTGTCGGCTCGGCCGAAGCGCGCCGTAATAGCGAACACCCCGCCGCAGCCGGTCTCGGATGCGCGCGGGGTGTCGCCTTCAGTTCGTGTTGGTCGCTCTAGACGGCCCGAACACCCGTGGCCTGAGGCCCCTTGGGGCTCTGGCCGACCTCGAACTCGACTTTCTGGTTCTCCTCCAGGGTGCGGAAGCCGCTGCCCTGAATCTCCGTGTAGTGGACAAAGACGTCAGCGGACCCGTCCTCCGGGGCGATGAAGCCGAAGCCCTTCTCCGCGTTGAACCACTTCACAGTTCCCTGTGGCATTTCCTGTTGTTTCCTTCTCTTATTCACCGGGTGCGGTCCACCGTGTTTCGGTACACCGGGCCCGTTCCGACCGCTCTCCTTCGTGGAAGCTCGGAACTGAACCCGACCTACAACCCTCGCAGGAACCGCGATCGCAACGTCGTTCCTGCGAGTGCTAGTACACGAACACAGAAGCTGCGACCGCGCTTAGTCAATCACGTTCGTCGCCGCTGCGTACAGTCTCGGCGCTGGTAAGTGGGGAACAATTCACCTAAGCGGTGCACTCAGGAGGGCGATCGATGGTTGATTTCGGCCGCGAGCTGCTGGCTTGCGCGGTCGAAGGCACAGGGCAGGGCGGGCAGAATCCGCTGCGCCACGTCGCGGACCTGCCGCCCCGGCAAGGCCGCCCGCAGCGGTGGCCGCACTGGGCCGACCCAGATGTGGTGCGGGCGTTCGTTGATCGCGGCGTCGAGGCGCCGTGGTCACATCAGCTCGCTGCAGCCGAACTCGCTCGCGACGGCCGCCACGTCGTGCTGTGCACCGGCACCGCTTCGGGCAAGTCGCTGGCCTATCAGCTGCCCATCCTGACGGCCTTGAGGACGGATCCACGAGCCAGGGCGCTGTACCTGTCGCCGACCAAGGCGCTCGGCCACGATCAGCTGCGAACTGCGGTGGCGCTCACCGAGGCTGTGCCGCTGCCCGACGTCGCGCCGTGCGCCTACGACGGAGACAGCCCCAGCGACGTGCGGCGTTTCGCGCGCGAACGGTCGCGGTGGATCTTCTCCAATCCCGACATGATCCACCTCTCGCTGCTGCGCAACCATGCGCGCTGGGCGGTGTTCCTGCGCAACCTGCGCTACGTCGTCGTCGACGAATGCCATTACTACCGCGGTGTTTTTGGGTCGAACGTAGCGATGGTGCTGCGCCGGCTGCTGCGGTTGTGCGCGAGATACTCGGCCACCGGCAGCATGCCCACGGTCATTTTCGCCAGCGCGACGACGGCCGCGCCGGCACAGACCGCCTCCGAGCTCATCGGCCAGACCGTCGTCGAGGTGACTGACGACGGGTCACCCCAAGGTGCGCGCACCGTCGCGCTGTGGGAGCCTCCCCTGCTCGACGACCTGGTAGGCGAAAACGGGGCTCCCGTAAGACGATCGGCGGGTGCGGAAGCCGCAGGAGTGATGGCCGACCTGATCGCCGAGGGCGCCCGGATGCTGACATTCGTGCGTTCGCGCCGCGGGGCCGAACTGACGGCCCTCGGGGCACGGGCCCGGTTGCAAGAGCGGGCGCCCCAGCTCGTCGGCCGGGTCGCGTCCTATCGTGCCGGTTACCTCGCCGAGGATCGACGCGCGCTCGAACGCGCGCTGGCCGACGGGGAACTGCGCGGTCTGGCGACGACGAACGCGCTGGAGCTCGGCGTGGACATCGCGGGCCTGGATGCCGTTGTCTTGGCTGGCTTTCCAGGCACCGTGACGTCTTTCTGGCAGCAGGCCGGCCGGTCGGGCCGCCGCGGCCAGGGTGCGCTGATCGTGTTGATCGCCCGCGACGATCCGTTGGACACCTATCTGGTGCACCACCCGGCCGCACTGCTGGACAAGCCGATCGAACGCGTCGTCATCGATCCGACGAACCCGTATGTGCTTGGGCCGCAAGTTCTTTGCGCAGCCACCGAGCTTCCGCTGACCGATGCCGAGGTGCGGACCTGGAACGCCGAGGCGGTGGCGGACGCTCTCGTCGACGACGGGTTGCTGCGCCGACGGCCGAGCGGATACTTCCCCACACCCGGCATGGATCCCCATCCGGCGGTCGACATTCGAGGCGGACTGGGCGGGCAGATCGCGATCCTCGAGGCCGGCACCGGGCGCATGCTGGGGAGCACCGGTGCGGGGCAAGCACCCGCTTCGGTGTACCCCGGTGCGGTGTATCTGCATCAGGGCGACAGCTACGTGGTCGACTCTCTCGACTTCGAAGACGGCGTGGCATTCGTGCACGCCGCCGAACCCGGCTACACCACGTCAGCCCGGGAAGTGGCCGACATCTCGGTCACCGGCGAGGGCGAACGAAAAGCGTTCGGTCCGGTGACCATTGGGCTCGTACCGGTCTCGGTGACCAACACAGTCACTGGCTATCTTCGCCGCAGCATGACCGGTGAGGTGATCGATTTCGTCGAGCTGGAGATGCCCACCCGCACACTGGACACCACTGCGGTGATGTGCACGATCGACCCAGACATGTTGCAGCGCAACGGCATCGACCTGTTGCGGGTACCCGGCGCCCTGCACGCGGCAGAACATGCGGCCATCGGCCTGTTGCCGTTGGTCGCCAGCTGCGATCGCGGCGACATCGGCGGGGTGTCGACGGCGGTCGGACCGGTGCAGGGCTTGCCCTCGATCTTCGTCTACGACGGCTATCCGGGCGGGGCGGGCTTCGCCGACCGCGGATTCCGCAGGCTCGCCATCTGGTGGGCAGCGACAGCCGATGCAATCGAAGCCTGTGAATGCCCTGCGGGTTGCCCGTCTTGTGTGCAGTCACCCAAGTGTGGCAATGGAAATGACCCGTTGGACAAGGACGGCGCGGTACGGGTGCTGCGCCTGGTCCTGCGCGAGATTGCCGACCATGCGCCGTGACGGCCGTGCAGAAGGGCGACCGACCCCTCGACGGTCGCCCCCACGGTTTCCGCGTTTTGGGCCGTGAGTCGAGCGCCTCGCGCGAATCTTGCGGGGAACGGCCGGACAACGCAATCCGTTCCCTATCCCGGACACCGGGTGCAGACGAAAATTACCTCGTCGTCGGGGTAGTTGCAACTACCCATTTCCGGCACCGACAGTCACGAAAGTCCTGGTACGGCCGATGGGCAACGAAATCCGCACCCGTCCGTCTGCCCGGGCGCCGCGCCCCTCGTCGGTAAGGTGGTGCCATGACCCACGACTGGCTGCTCGTGGAGACGCTGGGCGATGAGCCGTCCGTGGTCGCGCAGGGTCGTCGAACCAGGAACCTGATTCCGATCGGCGCGTTCCTGCGCCGCAATCCACATCTGATGGCCGTGCAGAGTGCCATCGCCGAGACAGTGCGCGCGCAGCAGGGCCTGAGCAGCATCACACCGAAGAACGACCGCGTCATCCGCACCGAGGTCGTGCAGATGACCGACGGCCGTATACACGGTGTGCACATCTGGATCGGGCCGCCCGACATGGAACCACCACCGCGGCCGGTGCCTGGGGCGCTGGTGTGGGACCTCGACGCGGGAACCGCCACCGACACCGAGGAATCGCTACTGAACAGCGGCTGGGATCCCCAGCGGGAGCCTGCGCTGCACCGCACTTTCGCCGACGACTTGCCGATGCGCGAGCTCAACCCGAGCGAGGCCAAGGTGCTGACAATGGCGATCAAACGCGAACCGGGCACCACCTTCTGCAGCACGTGGGACGTCACCGACTATCGCGGCGAGCCGATCACAGTGGGTTTCGTGACGCGCACGGTGGCCGAACCCCAGGACGACGGGCCCGACCGGCTGCTGTGCCGGGCGATGAACTGGCGCAGCGAGCAGGAGCCGACCGTACCGCGGCCGGACCACCTCGCGCAGCGGATCCTCGACGGGCTCGCCCAGCCCGGTGCGCATCGTGCGCTGGTCGACCCCGCGAACTGGACCCTGCTGAAATGGCTCGACGAGCCGGCCCCGTTTTTCGACTGGCGTGTCAGCCTCGCCGGTGACCATGCGGTACATCCCGACGACCGCGCCGAGATGCAGCGGATGGCAACCGAATTCACGAACTGTTTCGTCACCGGTGTACTGCGGATGACAGGTGTCGGGGGCGAGGAGTGGGCGCCGGTGCACGTGACGGTGAACCGGGTCGAACTCGACGACGACGTTTTCGCGGCACTTGCGACGCTGCGCCAACCCAGCGCCGGAGAAATCGCCGCGACAGGTAGGCACCCCGAGCCCTAGCCCGCCGGGTCTCCGGGTCCCGCCCGCGCCTGCGCCCGCGCGGGTCCCAGTCCGAAGCGGCCGATTGTCACCGGGACATCCACGGCGACAACGACATCGAGGTCGGCGACGTCGCAACGCACGATGGCAGTGCGCATCTGGGCGGCTACGACGGCGGCCGCCGCACATGCCGCGTCGGCCCCCGATGCGAGCCGATGGGCTGCGGCGAGTGCGCCGAGGTCTGCGGCGGCCTGGGCACGGTGCCGTGCTGCCACCGCAACGCCGAGACAGCCCACGCCGACGCAGATCATCAGCACCACGGCGACCATCGCCGCCGCGAGGACGCTCGCCGAACCGTCGTCAGCGTGCAGCCGGTTCAGCCGCAGCGACCGCCCTGGCCTCCACGGTGAAGCCGGGCAACATCGCGGACCGCGCGCTGACGCTGGCGACGACGAAGTCACCGTCGCGTCGGATGAGCACCGCGGCGCCATGCGGCGCGAGATCACGCGCCACGCTGGCGCCGTCGTCACCGCGCGCCGCAAGCCGCGCAGCCTCGCGTGCGGCGTCCACACAGCGGATGTGCATCGAGACCGCACTGAGCGCTGCCGCACACATGATGAGCACCGCGACCAGCGCCGCCACCGCGAACGCCGCCTCGACCGTGGCACCACCACGGTCACCGGCTAGATGTTCGTGTTGAGTGCGCGACTGATGATGTTGGTCAACGCGCTGACGATCGAATCGCCGGTGACCACTGTGTAGAGGATCGCGCCGAACGCGGCGGCGGCGATGGTGCCGATCGCGTACTCGACGGTCGACATGCCGTCCTCTTCCACGATCAGCAGCGTCAACCGCGCGTGCAATGTGCGAAATCTGTTGTGCAATCCCATTTTTCCTCCCCACTCGATTCCTTTCACAGGACCCCGGACCGCAGCACGTCACCGGCCAGGCCGGTGATCACGGGCACGATGCCCAGGCATATGAACGCGGGCAGGTAACAAACGCCCAGCGGGCCGGCGATCAAGACCGATGCACGTTCGGCCGCCGCGCGGGCCGCGTCCGCCGCGTCATCGCGCGATCGCTCCGCCAGTTCGATCACTCCCTGCGCCAGCGCCGATCCCGACGCCGCAGACCGCCGTGCCAGCCGCAGCAAGGCGTCGGTATGGCGATCACCGTCGACCGGATTCGCCCACGCCGTAGAGGGGTCGGCGCCCAGCGCGAGCAGATCCGACGCGCGGAACAACACGGTGGCGAGCTGCGACGGCGCCGACCCCGCCGCCGCCGCGGCGGCCGTGGAAACTGCCATCCCGGAACGCAGACATGCTGCCAGCACGTCGAGCGTCGATGCGAACGCCATCGGGTCGTCCGGACGGGTTCCGTCGAGCAACGGCGGCGTGGTGTCGTACACACGGCGGACACGCATCCGCGAATCGATTCCAGTCAGAAGGACCGCTCCAGCGAGAAGCATTGCGGCCAAGCTCATTTGACCACCGCCCCGGTGATCCGGTCCGCCCACGCGACGCCCAGACAGGTCAACGTGACACCACCGGCCAGCAGCCACTGGCCGCCGGAGAACAGGAACCGCAGTGGCTCCGCACCGATCAGTTCACCCAGGCCGACCCCGAGAAGCGGCAGCGCGGCCAGCACCGTACCGGTGGCGCGCGCGCCGGCCATTCCAGCATGCACTTGGGCCGCGAATCGCTGCCGCGCAACGATATCCCGCTGGGCGGTGCGCATCAACGTCGCGACGGCGAGGCCGTGGTACTCAGCCAGCTGCCAGCAGACTGCGAGTCGCTGCCAGTGCGCAGCCAGCACCGAACGCCCCGCCACGTCTCGAAGCCCGGCCGGGACGTCGGCACCCATCCGCGCCCTCGCCGCAACCGATCGCAGCGACGCCGCGACGGCACCGTCGGTCTCTGCCGCGGCCGCATCGAACGCGGCCACCGGATGAGCCCCGATGCGCAGTTCACCGACCAGGACGTCCAGCGCGCCCTCCAGGGCCGCAGCTTCCGCCGTCCGCGCGCGCTGTCCACACCTGCGGCGCCTGCGCAGTTCACCGCTGAGCGCGGCGACCGTCGCGGCAATCACTACTCCCAGCGGTGCGACGAACGTCAGGATGAGCAGGCCGAACACCAGCCACCCGGCGACCGGCACGCGCATGCCTCGGCGTGCGGGTCGGCGGCTCATCCGGGCCCACCGGCGCCCGGGGCCGGGCGAGATCAGCAGAGCCAGCGCCAGTGCGAGCGCAGCGATACTCATCGCGGTGCCCGCTCGCGCAGGAGGGTATCGAATCGCCCACGCGCGCAACCGGATCCTGACCCGAGGCGCCACACCGTCGAGGCTCGTACTCGACCATCGGTCCCGGCAGTCAGCAGCGCGATCTCGCTGAGCCTGCGGATGCCGGCGCGGTCGCGGTCGACATGGATCACGACTTGCACGGCCGCGGCGAGCTGGCTGTGTAGGGCAGCCCGGTCCAGACCGCCCAGCGCGGCCAGCGCCTCCAGCCGGGCGGGCACCTCTCCCGGGCTGTTGGCGTGCACGGTGCCGGCACCGCCGTCGTGACCGGTGTTGAGCGCGGCGAGCAGATCGACCACCTCGGCGCCACGCACCTCGCCGACCACGATGCGGTCCGGACGCATCCGCAGGGCCTGCTTGACCAGATCGCGCACTGTCACTTCACCGGCCCCCTCGACATTGGCACACCGCGCGACGAGCTTCACCAGGTGTGGATGTACCGGAGCGAGTTCCGGGGCGTCCTCGACGCAGACGATCCGTTCACTGGCGCAAACCGCCCCCAGCACAGCGGCCAGCAATGTGGTCTTGCCCGCCCCGGTGCCGCCGGAGATCAGGAATGCCAGACGCGCGCGGACGATGTCGCCGAGGAGGAGCGCGGCCTCGGAGTCGATCGCACCGGACGCGGTCAACGACGTCAAATCCTGTGTGGCAGGACGAAGTACCCGCAGTGACAGGCAGGTGCCCGCCGGGACGATCGGTGGCAGTACGGCGTGCAGGCGGACCGTGAACTGGCCGGCGCCGAGCCCGCTCAGTTGACCGTCGACCCACGGTTGCGCCTCGTCGAGCCGCCGTCCCGCGGCCAGCGCCAACCGCTGCGCGAGCCGGCGCACCGCACCCTCGTCGGGAAAGCGGACCTCGCTGCGGCGCAGACCGTTCCCGTCGTCGACCCACACCTCGTCCGGTGCGGTGACCAGCACGTCGGTAGTGCCGTCGGCGCACAACAACGGGTCGAGCGCGCCGGCGCCGGACAATTCGGTCTGCAGGAGGCGTAATCCGTCGAGCACCTCGCTGTCACCGAGCAACCCGCCCGACTCCGCCCGGATCGCCGCGGCCACGACGGTTGGCCGCAACGGCGACGACTCGACGGCCAACCGTTCGCGGACGCGGTCGATCAACGAGTCGCTCACGCGGCGACCCCCGGATGCTGATGCAGCACGGTGAGCACCTTGCGGGCTGCGCAGGCCAACGGTGACCGCCGGGCGATCTGCAGCCCGCCGCGCTCGAGGTCGGCGGCCACCCGGGGCTGCGGACGCATCGCCGCCAGCAGCGGAAGCCCGACAATGCCCGCCACGTCTTTCGACCGCAGGCCGCCCGGTGAGGGGCCCCGAACCACCACGCCGGAGTTCGGGTTGACCGTCGACACCCAACGCGCGACCACGGCCGCCGCGGCACAGGACCGCACGTCGGCCGGGGTCAGCAGAACGACGAGATCCGCTGACGCCAGTGCAGTTTCGCCAGCCTGGCCTGGCCGTCGCGGCACATCGCACACCACAGTCACCCCACCGCGGCTGCCCGCCTCGATCACCGCCCCCAGCGGTACGGCGTCGACCTCGCCTCCGTCGCGGCTCGCCGACAGCACGCTGACGCCGTGCAGTTGCGGTAGCACGCCGCGTAACGCCGCGAGATTGAGCCGGCCGCCCTGTAGCGCGAGATCGGGCCAGCGCAAGCCGCTTTCGGCCTCGCTGCCGAGCACCAGGTCGATGCCACCGCTCCAGGGGTCGGCGTCGATCAACAGCGCATCGCAAGCGAGGCGGGCCAACGCCGTCGCGAACACCGACGCTCCGGCGCCGCCCCGGCCGGCGATGACGGCCACCACCGCACCGCGTGTGTCGTCGTCCGAACGGTCCGCCGCATCGGCCAACTCGGCCATCAACTCACTGTCCTGTGCGGGCAAGCTCACCAACCGTTGCGCGCCGACCGCGATTGCCGCCTGCCAGTCGGCCGCGCTCGGTTCATCGCGCCCTACCAACACGACCCGAGAGCGACGTGGCAGCGCACGTGCGGCGCACCGCTGGGCCGCCGGCGCGTCGAGTACGACGGCCGCCGCGTCGGCCCACACTTTGCGACTGGACGGGTCCGCGGCATGAACGACCCGCACGCCCGCCGCTGCGCACACGCGGTCGACCTCATCGCGTAGCGCAGGATCGCCGATCAGCGCGAGGTACCCGTTCGAGGAAGCCATGCATCGAGCGTGCGGGGCGCAGTGAGGTCCGCACCACCGCCGATGTCGGATCTGTGGATGAACTCCGCTTTGGGGATGAAGGGAAGCTGTGCGTGAGCTGAAAACGGCGTTCCGCAACCACGCCGAGCGGCTGAGATTGTCCGCAATACGAATTAGCCCAAAAAAGGGACGACCCCCGCCAGGGGGGGAGGAGGCGGAGGTCGTCGTGTATCAGCCCCGGGGGGTCGGGCTGATGCACACCCGACATAAGCCGGGTAATGCTCACTATACACACGCTCGTTGGCTTGGGCGCAAGTGCTGGTTGCTTACGAAAACAGCCTGGTTTGCAAAATTGGCGGGCCGACGACAGGTGTCATAACCTGCCACTTTGTACACTCCACCCCCGTTTGTCACGCGCGGGCCCCTATGCTGACGGGGTGACCGAATCTGCGCCGGCGGCGGGGGGTCCGATCCCTCCGCAAACGCATGGCCCGAGGGACGGCTTCGTGCGCACCGCCGCCTTTTTCGATCTCGACAAAACGGTGATCGCAAAATCCAGCACGCTCGCCTTCAGCAAACCTTTCTTCGAGCAAGGGCTAATGAATCGGCGGGCAGTTCTGAAGTCGACGTACGCCCAATTCCTGTTCCTCATGTCGGGTGCTGATCACGATCAGATGGATCGCATGCGTGCCTATGTCACCAATATGTGCGCCGGATGGGACGTCGAACAGGTCAAGGCGATCGTCGGCGAGACACTGCACGACATCGTGAACCCGTTGGTGTTCGCGGAAGCGGCGGAGTTGATCGCCGACCACAAACTGTGCGGCCGCGATGTGGTCATGGTTTCGGCGTCTGGTGAAGAGATCGTCGCGCCGATCGCGCGGGCATTGGGCGCCACCCACGCGATGGCCACCCGGATGGTCGTCGAAGACGGCAAGTACACCGGAGACATCGCCTTCTACTGCTACGGCGACGGCAAGGTCGCGGCCATCCGAGAACTGGCGGCACGCGAAGGCTATGCGCTCGAGCACTGCTACGCGTACTCGGACTCGATCACCGACCTGCCGATGCTCGAAACCGTCGGCCATCCCAGTGTGGTTAACCCGGATCGCGCGCTGCGCAAAGAGGCAGCCGCCCGGGGTTGGCCGGCCCTGAACTTCTCCAACCCAGTGTCGCTACGAGACCGGATTCCGGCACCGTCAGGCGCCGCCGTGGCAACCACCGCCGCCGTCGGCGTGAGCGCCTTGGCGGCCGGCGCGCTGACCTATTCGCTGTTGCGGCGCTTCGCTTTCTAGCCGACCCTTCGCGCTGCGGCGAGCACGCTCATAACAATCCGGACGACTGCAGATTTGGGCCTTGATGTGACCGCGGTCACGGGGTACAAAGGAACCACGGAAGCTTGGAGAGGCCAAGATCGAGCCGGAAGAGAAGGCTCGAATCTCCCGCTTCAAGCTCCCCAGCACGGAACCCGGCACCCACGCGGAGCACATGCCGCGGAATAGGCAAAAGTGTTGCGGGCCTGCGTATTTGCGAAAAGCGGACGGCCATAGTGGCCCCTTGGGTGGGGCTGCCGCCGAAGCGCATCGACAAGACGCCGAGGCCACCCACGCAACCCGAAAAGCACGCTTGGTAACCGGTGTCCGTGCTAGCGGGCGACGAGCCGAACCGACGTTCGGAACGTCGCCCGCTTCGCGTTGTCGACGGGCGCCGACTCAGGATGCCTGTGCGATCGACAGCGCCTCGCGGGCGCCGGCGTGCAGCGCACGGCAGCTCAACAGAATCCACGCGGTGAGGCCGTCGGCGGTTCCCGAGGAGAAGCCCCGGGCCGCGGCTTGGTAGTCGCCCGACTGGCGCATCCAGTAGACCTCCGGCACACCGAGGCCGTGTGGATCGAGGCCGGTGGTAATCGTCACCAACCGCGACGCCGCCCGAGCCACCACGCCGTCGGCGACGCCGAACGGCGCGAGCGTCAGCAGTTCACCGTGCACGACAGCGGCCAGGACGGGCGCGGGCACCCTGGTTCCTCCGGCGACGATGTCGGCGAGCAGCGTCAGCCGCTCGCCCACGTCGGTATCCGTACGCGGACGGCCCAACCGGTCGTCGTCGGCGATGCCTGCGGCGGCCAAAGCATGCAGGCGGGCGATCGCCTGCAGCGGAGCCCGTTGCCACACCCCGACCAGCGCCGTGGCCCCGCCTTCCACCGCTTCGGAGACCCGAAGCGCACCGGCCAACACCGGATCCGGCGTGCCGTCGGCGGACAGTTGCAGCGCACCGCCGTCGAGCACCGACGACGCCCGCGCGCTGCGCAATGCGGCCTCGGCGGCGCTCTTCGGCCAGCCGCGGAGGTTGGTGCGG
The DNA here is from genome assembly GCF_001672895.1 of Mycobacterium sp. E740. GTDB lineage: Bacteria > Actinomycetota > Actinomycetes > Mycobacteriales > Mycobacteriaceae > Mycobacterium. Next base: position 92,935 of record NZ_LZKP01000172.1, on the reverse strand, counting down.
TGCCGGTGCGCCCGGCCCAGCGCCTCGCGCGCCTCCTCGGCCGCCTCCGCCACGCCGGGCAGTTCGGCCAACGGCCCCAACGGGTCTCTTGCCAAGCCACCGGTCACGGCAGCACACGCTAATGACATGTCGGTGTGTGCGGTCGACGGGGTGACTACCCTCACAGATATGACCGACGCACCGGCGAACGACACCGAAGCTTTGTCCGTCTATCCCCCGTCGCGCGAGTTCGCGGAGCAGGCCAACGCGACCGAGGAGCTCTACCGGGAGGCCGAGCGGGACCGGCTCGCGTTCTGGGCCGAACAGGCCAACCGGCTGTCCTGGGACACCCCGTTCACCGACGTGCTCGACTGGTCGCAGGCCCCGTTCGCCAAATGGTTCGTCGGCGGCAAGCTCAACGTGGCCTACAACTGCGTGGACCGGCACGTCGACGCGGGCCACGGCGACCGGGTGGCCCTGTACTGGGAGGGCGAACCGGTCGGCGACTCCCACGCGATGACCTACGCCCAACTCAAAGACGAGGTCTGCAAGGCCGCCAACGCGCTGACCGAACTCGGCCTGCGCACGGGTGACCGGGCCGCCATCTACATGCCGATGATCCCCGAGGCCATCATCGCGATGCTGGCGTGCGCACGCCTCGGGGTGCTGCACAGCGTGGTCTTCGCCGGGTTCTCCTCGTCGGCGCTGGCGGCCCGAATCGAGGACGCCGAGGCCAAGTTGGTCATCACCACCGACGGGCAGTACCGCCGCGGCCAAGCGGTGCCGCTGAAAGAGGGCGCCGACGAAGCGGTGAAGGGGCAGACATCTGTCGAGCATGTGTTGGTGGTGGCGCGCACCGGCATCGACGTGCCATGGACCGAGGGCCGTGACTTGTGGTGGCACGAGATCGTCGACGACGCCTCCACCGAGCACACCCCCGAGGCGTTCGACTCCGAACATCCGCTGTTCCTTCTGTACACCTCGGGCACCACCGGCAAGCCCAAGGGCATCGTGCACACCTCCGGCGGCTTCCTCACCCAGTCGTCCTACACCCATTACTACGTGTTCGACGCCAAGCCGGACACCGACGTGTACTGGTGCACCGCCGACATCGGCTGGGTCACCGGGCACAGCTACATCGTGTTCGGCCCGCTGTCCAACGGCTGCACCCAGGTGGTGTACGAGGGCACACCCAACTCACCGAGCGAGCACCGCCACTTCGAGATCATCGAAAAGTACGGTGTGACAATCTATTACACGGCCCCGACGCTGATCCGTACCTTCATGAAGTGGGGCCGCGACATCCCCGACTCGCACGACCTCTCCAGCTTGCGCTTGTTGGGGTCGGTCGGCGAACCGATCAACCCCGAGGCCTGGCGGTGGTACCGCAAGGTGGTCGGCGGTGACCGGACGCCGGTGGTCGACACCTGGTGGCAGACCGAGACCGGCGCCATCATGATCTCTCCGCTGCCCGGTGTCACCGCAGCCAAGCCCGGATCGGCGATGCGGCCGCTGCCCGGCATCTCGGCGAAGATCGTCGACGAGGAAGGCAACGAACTCGTCCCCGGTGCCGACGAGACGGAGCACGTCACCGGCTACCTGGTACTCGACCAGCCGTGGCCGTCGATGCTGCGCGGCATCTGGGGAGACGCCGAGCGGTACAAGGACACCTACTGGTCCCGATACGCCCAGCAGGGCTGGTACTTCGCCGGCGACGGGGCCAGGGTCGACCCCGACGGTGACATCTGGGTGCTCGGCCGCATCGACGACGTGATGAACGTGTCCGGACACCGCATCTCGACCGCAGAGGTCGAGTCGGCGCTGGTCGGGCACTCCTACGTCGCAGAGGCCGCGGTCGTCGGCGCCAGCGACGAGACCACCGGGCAGGGCATCTGCGCGTTCGTCATCCTGGAATCACACGCCGAGCACCGCGACGACGAGGAGATGACCGCCGAACTTCGCGAGCAGGTAGCCAAGGAGATCGGAAAGATCGCGCGGCCCAGGGAGATTCACGTGGTGCCGGAGCTGCCCAAGACCCGCAGCGGCAAGATCATGCGGCGGCTGCTGCGTGACGTCGCCGAGGGTCGTGAACTCGGCGACACGTCAACCCTGTTGGACCCCAGCGTGTTCGAGGCGATCCGGGCCAACAAGTAGCTCAGCCGCCGACGGGCGTGAAGCCCGTTCCGGGTCGGTTCTTGGCCGTGATGTCGGCCAGTTGGGTGTTGAACGACATGGTCACCGCGGGTGTGTGCAGCGGGATGTACTTGATGACGCACGTCGGCAGTGCCTGCGAGAACGCACCGTGGATCATGCCGACGAGGCGGTTGTTGACGGTGACCGGCGCGCCGGAGTCGCCGGGCTGGCCGCACACCTGGTTGACGATCGTGCCCGGCTGCTCGCCGCGGCCCCACGTCACACCGCACGAGTAACCGGTGGTGCGGCCGAGCTTGCAGGCGATGTCGCCGACCACCGGGTCGGGGCCGAGCCCGTCGATCTGAAACCCGTTGACATTGTTGACCGGACGCACCTTCTGCGGGTCGAACTCGATGACGGCATAGTCGAGCGCGTCGTTGCCCGCCACCATCGTGCCGAGCACGCCGGCAGCCTCCGCACCCTCGGCAGCGACCTGTGCGCCGGGGCCTCCGCAGTGCGCCGAGGTGAAGCCGATGAGTTTGCCCCGGTTGTCGTTGCCGATCGTGGTGAGCGTGCACAGCGTCTCGCCGTTGACGACGAGCCCGGAACCGCCGCCCAGCGAAACCCGCTCCTGAGCGGCTGCTACGGCCGGTGTGGAGATCAGGGCGGCGGCGACGGCGATGGTCGCGGCGAGACGGCTCATGCGCAGGCCGCTGGTCAACACGTGAACATTTCCCCTTACCTGCGTCCCGACCGCCCTGCCATGGATCGGGCCAGTCTATCGTCGGCCGGGATCGTTTCAGCGCACGGCACATGGCAACATGAATCGTGACCGAGACGAAATGCGGGAGGAACTGTCGTGAGCGATCGCAGGAATGGCGCGCCGGCCACCGTGACCTCGATACCGTTGGTCGACCCGCACGCACAGAAGGCCGATCCCTCTATCGGTGACCTCGTCAAGGATGCGACGGCGCAGGTCTCCACGCTGGTGCGCGCCGAGGTCGAGTTGGCCAAGGCCGAGATCACCCGCGACGTCAAAAAGGGCCTCACCGGCAGCGTGTTCTTCGTGCTCGCCCTGGTGGTGCTGTTCTACTCGACGTTCTTTTTCTTCTTCTTCCTCGGCGAGCTGCTCGACCTGTGGCTGGTGAAGTGGGCGGCATACCTGATCGTCTTCGGCCTGATGGTCGTCGTCACCGCGGTGCTCGCGCTGCTGGGTTATCTCAAGGTGCGACGCATCCGCGGCCCGCAGAAGACGATCGAATCGGTCAAGGAGATCCCCGAGGCGCTGACGCCCGGCCACGACAAGACGAAGGCGATCGCCACGGGTCCGGCGTCGACGGCCGACCCGTCAGGCTGGTAAGTGCCCGCACCCGCTCCGTCGGTCGTCCGCATCGACGGGCCGTGGCGCCATCTCGAGGTGCACGCCAACGGAATTCGCTTCCACGTGGTCGAAGCGGAGTTAGCCGGGGCTGCGGGCACCGATGTCGCCACGGCTCCGGACTCCGAGCGCCCGCTGGTCATCCTGCTGCACGGATTCGGCTCGTTCTGGTGGTCGTGGCGCCACCAGCTTCGCGGCTTGACCGGCGCGCGCGTGGTCGCGGTGGATCTGCGCGGCTACGGGGCCAGCGACAAACCGCCGCGCGGATACGACGGTTGGACGCTGGCCGGTGACACCGCCGGCCTGGTGCGCGCGCTGGGCCACAAGAGCGCGACGCTGGTCGGGCACGCCGACGGCGGTCTGGTGTGCTGGGCGACCGCGGTGCTGCATCCCCGCGCGGTGCGCGGCATCGCGGTGGTCAGCTCGCCGCACCCGGCGGCGCTTCGCGCATCCGCTGTGCGCCGCCGAGACCAAGGTCGCGCGCTGCTCCCGTCGATGCTGCGCTACCAGGTACCGCTGTGGCCAGAGCGCGCGCTGACCCGGCAGAACGCCGAAGAGCTGGAGCGCCTCGTCATCGGCCGGGCCGGCCCGAAATGGGTTACCTCCGAAGACTTCTCGCAGACCATGGAGCACATGAGACGCGCCATCCAGATCCCCGGAGCCGCACACTCGGCGCTGGAATACCAGCGCTGGGCGGTGCGCAGTCAGCTCCGCGGCGAAGGGCGTCGGTTCATGCGCTCGATGAAACGCCCGATCAACGTGCCGGTGCTGCACTTGCGCGGCGACGCCGACCCGTACGTACTGGCCGATCCGGTGTACCGCACCCAGCGTTACGCGCCGCACGGCCGGTACGTATCCGTCGCCGGCGCTGGGCATTTCGCCCACGAGGAGGCGCCCGGTGTGGTCAACGAGCAGTTGTCACGCTTCTTGAGGCAGGTCTACGGCTAGCCGACGCACTCGCCGGTCGCCACGCGCTCGGTATTGTTCAGCTTGGCGAGTTGGTGCGACACCTCGTTGGCGGTCAACACGAAACCGGTGTCCGCGTCGTCGACCGCTGCGCCGAACACGACCCCGAGCACGCGACCCTGCTGGTCGATCATGGGTCCGCCCGAGTTGCCTTGCCGCACACTGCCTCTGATCGTGTAGACCTCACGCTCGACAGTTGTGGTGCGGTAGATGTCGGGGCCGCTGAGCTCGATGACCTCGCGGACCCGCGCAGGCGTTGCGACGAAGTTGCCGCCGCCCGGGTAGCCCATCACCACGGCGTCGGTGCCGGTGGTGGCCGGGGTGTCGACGAACGACAGCGGGGCCGACGGCAGCTTCGGCACGTCGAGGATCGAGATGTCGGTCTGCGGGTCGTAGGAGACGACGAACGCGTCGTAGGTCTCCCCGTCGGCCTCCACTGTGACGCTCTCCGAACCGGCGACGACGTGGGCGTTCGATATCACGCGATTCGGGGCGGCGACGAAACCGGTGCCTTCGAGCACCTTCTGACAGCCGGGCGCCACTCCCCGGATCTTGACCACACTGGGGCGCGTCGCCGCAACGACCGGGTCGGCGGCGAGCGCGGCGTCGGGTGCGTCGACCGCGACGATCGGGGTCCGTCCGAACGGTTGCAGCACGTCGGGCAGACCTGAGGTGTCCAACAGTGCCGACAGCCGCGTCGGCACCGACCGCAGCCAGTCTGGGGCGACGTCATTGACTTCCTTGAGCACCTTCGAGCCGCGCACCGCAGCGGCGAGGTTGGGCTGGTCCGACGACTGCAGCGGATAAGTCAGCATCCACGCCGCCACCAGCACGGCGACGATCTGGATGGCCACCCCGACCAGCGAATCGATCCCGCGCACCATCCGGTTGCGAATGGCGCTGCGCACCGCACGACCCAACACGACGCCCGCGATCTCGCCGACCACCACGAGCGCCAGGATCAAGAACAACGTCACGAACAGCTTGGTGCGCGGACCCTCGATGTTCTCGACCAGGTGGGGCGCCAGCAGAACGCCCGCGACGGCGCCCAGCACCACGCCGAGGAACGACAGCATCGACCCCAGCGCGCCCGACCGCCAGCCCGAGATGCCGGCGACGAACGCGATACCGAGGACGACGAGGTCCACCCACTGTGACGATGTCATGGTTGTGCATCACCGTAACCGGCGTCGCGGCCGACGAGCGCCATTGCGTCCTCCAGTTCGCGCACGTCGTCGTTGTTCCACGGCTGCGCCCAGCCCGCGACGTCGAGCATGGCCGAGATCACCTGGCCGGTGAAACCCCACACCAGCATCTCGTTGAGCAGGAACGCCGGACCCGCATAGCGGCGGCCATTTGCGCTGCGGTACACCATGATCCGGTTCTCGGGGTTGACGAATGCCCGCAGCGGGACCCGCGCGACGTGAGCGGTCTCGGCGGGGTCGACGACGGTCACCGCTCCCGGGTCGGGCGAATAGGCCAGCACCGGCACCACATGGAATCCCGACGGCGGGATGAACAGCCGCTCCATGGTGGTCAGCGGCTGTAGCCGCGCGACGTCGATGCCGGTCTCCTCGTTGGCCTCGCGCAGAGCGGTCTGCACCGGGCTGCGGTCGCCGATCTCGAACGCCCCACCCGGAAACGCGGCCTGCCCCGCATGGTGCCGCAGCGTCGCCGCGCGAACCGTGACCAGCAGGTCGGCGTCCTCGGGTAACGCGCCGGTCGGGTTGTCGGCGGGACCGGAGAACAACACCAGCACCGCCGCCTCGCGAGCGTCGGCCTGCGCCGCCTTTCCCTCACTGGTGACCATGGCGAGCAGTTCGGGCGGCACCCGACGGCGATACGCCTGCTTGATGTCGCCGGCGTTGTCCAGCAACGGCTTGAGCCAGGGCGGCGCGGCGTCGGGCATCAGCCCGCTGCCCTCGTCGACCCAACTCACCCGGGCGCTCCTATCTGCGAGTTCACCGCTGCGGCGATCTCGTCGGCACTGGTGAACGAGCGCGGCAGGACCTCGGCAACGCTACCGTCCGCGCGCAGCACCACGGTGGCGGGCATGACGTTGGGCACCCGCAGCGCGGCGGCGATCAGACGCCGTCCGTCTTGCAGCGTGGGCAGGCGCACCCCGAGCTCGGCGAGCCGCAGCAACGCCGCGGTCTCGTTCTCATCCTGGTGCACGGTCAGCACGGTCACGGCCGAGCCCATGCGGCGCTGGTACTCGGCCATCGCCGGCAGCTCCTCGGCGCAGGGCGCACACCAGTACGCCCAGAGATTGAGCACCACGACCCGGCCGGCGAGCGCTTTGGCGACGTCGACGGGCGCGCCGTTGCCCACACATTCCAGCGTTATCCCGCGCAGGGCCTCGGGGCCCGGGCCAGCACCCGGCGGCGGGCACGGCAGCAGGTCGGCGCGGGCCCGCGGCGCCGCCAATGCCTCGGCCGTGTCGGCGTCGCGCCGGTCCCGCGCGCTGGTCTGCGACGGCGACCCGGTGGGCGCGGTGTCGTCATCCAACTGCGCCCACAAGGCCCAGCCCAGGGCGACCAGGACCACGAGGACCGCGACGGTCCAGCGAGTCGAGGTGCGCATGGTTGGTCCAGGTGTCGACGGGCTTAGAGCCCGGCCATGGCCAGTAGGTGCTCGGTTTCCGGACCCTTGACCAGTGCGGCGGCGGTCATCGGGTCGGTCGGTCCGATGCCGAAGGACGGGCAGTCGTTGGCGAGCACACAGACGCCGCACGCCGGCTTGCGCGCATGGCAGACGCGGCGGCCGTGGAAGATCACCCGGTGGCTGAGGTCGGTCCACTCACTGCGCTCGATGAGCTCAGCGACCGCGAACTCCACCTTGACGGGGTCCTCCTCGGCGGTCCACCGCCAGCGGCGGACGAGCCGGCCGAAATGGGTGTCGACCGTGATGCCCGGGATGCCGAACGCATTGCCGAGGATGACGTTTGCGGTCTTGCGCCCGACGCCCGGCAGCGTCACCAACTCCTCCATGGTCGCGGGCACCTCGCCGTCGAACCGTTCGACGAGTTCCTGGCCCAAGCGGATGAGCGAGTTCGTCTTGTTGCGGTAGAACCCGGTCGGCCGGATCATCTCCTCGAGTTCGGTGCGGTCGGCCTGCGCGTAGTCCATGGCGGTGCGGTACTTCTCGAACAGCGCCGGGGTGGTCAGGTTGACTCGTTTGTCGGTGCTCTGCGCGGACAGGATCGTCGCGACGGTCAGCTCGAGGGGGTTGGTGAAGTCCAGCTCGCAGTAGACGTGTGGAAACGCCTGTGCCAGCGTGCGATTCATCCGTCGCGCGCGCCGAACGAGACCGGTGCGCGTTTCGCCGTCCCGATTCCGGGCCCGCTTCGGCGCACCCGATTTCCCTGCCGGCGTCTCACTCACGGTCACGGGAGCCAGCGTATCGAGAGACCCCGACAGCGGTACTGCGGACCGGTGACAATTCGTGATCCCGCTGAGACCTTCGAAGTGTTTACTTCACCCTTGTGTCCTGGTTGCTGGTTGGGCTGATTCCGGGGTTGCTGATGGCGGCGACTTTCGGGCTGCAGCGCCTCGAGTCGGCCCTCGACCCCGACGCCGGATCGGCCACCGACGTGGCGAAGTTCTTCCAACAAGCCGAACCGTCCGACGTCAACACGCTGGCCCGCGACGGGATGAGCCGCGCGCTGGCGGAGTTGCGTCAACGGCAGCTCGTCGACCACGCGGTCGCCGCATCCGCGTTCGGCTATCGCGGCGCGGCTTTGCCGGCACAGCGCCTCGGCGGGCACATGGTGAATCCGGAGTTTCGGCCGACCCGACATGCCGATCGTGTGTAGCGTGAGCTGGTCACGAAACCGGGTACCTCTAGACTTGTCTCGCTAACTCATAGAGGTCGGCTTCACCTAACAGCTTAAGAGGGGCAACGTGGACGAGATCCTGGCGCGGGCCGGAATCTTCCAGGGGGTCGAACCGAGCGCCGTCGCCGCGCTGACCAAGCAATTGCAGCCAGTCGACTTCCCCCGTGGACACACCGTGTTCGCCGAAGGGGAGCCCGGCGATCGGCTGTACATCATCATTTCGGGCAAGGTCAAGATCGGTCGCCGGTCGCCGGACGGGCGGGAGAACCTGCTCACGATCATGGGCCCGTCGGACATGTTCGGTGAGCTTTCGATCTTCGACCCCGGCCCCCGCACGTCGAGCGCGACGACGATCACCGAGGTGCGCGCCGTGTCGATGGACCGGGATGCCCTGCGGGCGTGGATCGCCGACCGGCCGGAGATCGCCGAGCAGCTGCTGCGGGTGCTGGCCCGTCGGCTGCGCCGCACCAACAACAACCTCGCGGACTTGATCTTCACGGACGTGCCGGGCCGGGTGGCCAAGCAGCTGCTTCAGCTCGCGCAGCGGTTCGGCACCCAGGAGGGCGGAGCCTTGCGCGTGACGCACGACCTCACGCAGGAGGAGATCGCCCAGCTCGTCGGCGCGTCGCGGGAGACCGTCAACAAAGCGCTTGCCGATTTCGCGCACCGGGGCTGGATTCGCTTGGAGGGCAAGAGCGTTCTGATCTCCGACTCGGAGCGGCTGGCCCGCCGCGCCCGGTAGCGATTTGTGGAGCCGCACCGGCGGTGAGCGCCGGTAGGACTCCACAAATCACCTAGCGCAGGTAGTCGAGCTGGGCCTGGACGCTCCACTCCGCCACGTCCCAGAGCTTCTCGTCGACGTCGGTGTAGACGTGTTCGACGACCTCGCGGACCGTCGCGTCCTCACCCAACGCGTGCAGCGCGGCGCGCACCTGCTCGAGCCGCTCCTGCCGATGCGCGAGGTACATGTCGCTCACCGATTCGAGGTCGTCGAGTTCGGGGCCGTGGCCGGGCAGCACGGTGCGACGGCCGAGGCCGCGCAGGCGTTGCAGTGAGTCGAGGTACTGGGCGAGGCTGCCGTCCTCTTTGTCGATGACCGTCGTGCCGCGGCCCAGCACGGTGTCGGCGGTCAGCACCGCATCGTCGAGGAGAAACGACACCGAGTCGACGGTGTGCCCGGGCGTGGCCATCACGGTGATGCGCAACCCCGCGGCGTCGATCACCTCGCCGTCGGTGAGCGGTCCACCGAGCCCACGCAAGAAGCCACTGCCGACGGCGCGCACCACCGCACCTGTTCTCTCGACGATCTTGTCGATGGCCCCGGTGTGGTCCTCGTGTTTGTGGCTGATCAGCACCAGCGGGATGGGTCCGAGCTCCGCGATGCGCGCGATGTGCTCGTCGTCCTCGGGTCCGGGATCGACGACGACCATCTCGTCGCTACCGGGGCCGCGCAGCACCCATGTGTTCGTGCCCTCCAGCGTCATCAAGCCGGGGTTGTCGCACAGCAGCACCGACGCGGTCTCGCTGACCGGCCGCAGCAGACCGTACGCCGGATGTTCGAGCGTCAACCAAGCTCCACGATCAGCTCCACCTCAACCGGCGCGTCCTTCGGCAGCTCGGACACCCCGACCGCCGAGCGGGCATGCGCGCCGGCCTCCCCGAACACCTCACCCAACAACTCGGACGCGCCGTTGACGACACCGGGCTGGCCGTTGAATCCCGGCGCCGAGGCGACGAACCCGACGACCTTCACCACGCGGGTGACCGAGTCGATGCCGACCAGCGAGTGCACGGCGGCCAGCGCGTTCAGCGCGCACACCCTGGCCAGACCGCGGCCCTGCTCCGGGCTCACCCCGCCGCCGACCTTGCCGGTCTGCAACAACTCGCCGTCTGCGATCGGCAGCTGCCCGGCGGTGTAGACAAGATTGCCGGTGCGCACTGCGGGTACGTAGGCCGCCAATGGCGCCACCACCGCGGGGAGGTCGATGCCGAGTTCGGCCAGCCGGGCCGACGGCTTCTGCTCTCGGCCGCCGTGCGGCGACGAACTCACTTCGGCCGTTTGAGGTAGGCCACGTGCTGTTCGCCCGTCGGCCCCGGCAGCACCGAAACCAACTCCCAGCCGTCCTCGCCCCACTGGTCGAGAATCTGCTTGGTGGCGTGAGTCAGCAGCGGGACGGTCGCGTACTCCCAGCGGGTCGGTTCGCTCATGTGACTGAGCTTATCGGGCGGCGGACAGGCGTTAGCTAGCATGCACAAGTGGCTTCCACTACCAATGGCGGTAGATCCGTCGGCTGGCCCTCACGGTTGAACAAGGCTCGTCTGCACTTCGTCACCGGCAAGGGCGGTACCGGCAAATCGACGATCGCCGCGTCGCTCGCGCTGGCACTGGCCGCGGGCGGCCGCAAGGTCCTGTTGGTGGAAGTCGAAGGGCGCCAAGGAATTGCGCAGCTGTTCGATGTGCCGCCGCTGCCGTACCAGGAGGTCAAGATCGCGACCGCCGAAGGCGGCGGTCAGGTCAACGCGCTGGCGATCGACACCGAGGCGGCGTTCCTCGAATACCTCGACATGTTCTACAACCTCGGGCTGGCCGGGCGGGCGATGCGCAGGATCGGGGCCGTCGAGTTCGCGACCACCATCGCGCCCGGACTGCGCGACGTGCTGCTGACCGGCAAGATCCGCGAGATCGTGACTCGCGGCGACAAGGGCAAGCAGCCCGTCTACGACGCCGTCGTCGTCGACTCACCGCCCACCGGTCGCATCGCGCGGTTCCTCGACGTCACGAAGGCGGTGTCGGATCTGGCCAAAGGCGGCCCCGTGCACGGACAGGCCGAGAGCGTGGTCAAGGTGCTGCACTCCGACATCACCGCCATCCACCTCGTCACGCTGTTGGAAGCGCTGCCGATCCAGGAGACGCTCGAGGCCATCGACGAGCTGCGGGAGCTCGGCCTGCCCATCGGCAGCGTGATCGTCAATCGCAACATTCCGGCCTACCTCCCCAGCGATGCGCTGGCCAAGGCAGCCGAAGGTGACATCGACGCCGACACCGTGCGAGCCGGGCTGTCCGAAGCCGGAATAACGTTGTCCGACAGCGACTTCGCTGGCCTGTTGACTGAGACGATCCAACACGCCACCCGGATCCGCGCCCGCTCCGAGAGCGCGGAACAACTCGACGCGCTGGACGTCGCACGACTGGAACTGCCGCAGATCACCGACGGGGTGGACCTCGGCAGCCTCTACGAACTCGCCGAAGAACTCGAACGCCAGGGGGTGCGTTGAAATGAGTGCCACTCCACCGGCCCTGGACATGGGCTCGATTCTGTCCGACACCGCGAACCGGGTGGTGGTGTGCTGCGGTGCGGGCGGCGTCGGCAAGACGACCACCGCGGCGGCGATGGCGCTGCGTGCCGCGGAGTACGGCAGAACCGTCGTCGTGCTCACCATCGACCCGGCCAAGCGGCTCGCTCAGGCGTTGGGCATCAAGACGCTCGGCAACACCCCGCAGCGTGTTCCGCTCGCACCGGAGGTGCCCGGCGAGCTGCACGCGATGATGCTCGACATGCGCCGGACGTTCGACGAGATGGTGATCCAGTACTCGGGACCGCAACGGGCACAAGAGATTCTGGACAACCAGTTCTATCAGACGGTCGCCACCTCGCTGGCCGGCACGCAGGAGTACATGGCCATGGAGAAACTCGGCCAGCTGCTCGGCGAGGACCGGTGGGACCTTGTCGTCGTCGACACCCCACCGTCACGAAACGCTCTGGACTTCCTGGACGCGCCGAAACGGTTGGGCGGCTTCATGGACAGCCGGCTGTGGAAACTGCTACTCGGCCCCGGCCGGGGCATCGGGCGGCTGGTCACCGGCGCGATGGGGTTGGCGATGAAGGCCCTGTCGACGGTGCTGGGTTCTCAGATGCTTTCCGACGCAGCAGCTTTCGTGCAGTCGCTCGATTCGACGTTCGGTGGGTTCCGCGAGAAGGCCGACCGCACCTACGAACTGCTCAAGCGGCGCGGCACCCAGTTCGTGGTGGTGTCGGCGGCTGAACCGGACGCACTGCGCGAGGCGTCGTTCTTCGTCGACCGGCTTTCCGAGGAGAACATGCCGTTGGCCGGCCTGATCCTCAACCGCACCCATCCGATGCTGTCGGAACTGCACGCCGACAAGGCCGAGGACGCCGCTGATTCCATCGCGAAGAACGACCCCGACTCGCTGACGGCGGCGGTGCTGCGGATTCACGCCGACCGGGCGTCGACAGCCAAGCGCGAAATCCGGTTGCTGTCCCGGTTCACCGGCGCCAATCCACATGTGGCGATCGTCGGAGTGCCGTCGTTGCCGTTCGACGTCTCGGATCTGGAGGCACTGCGGGCGATCGCCGACCAGATCACCGGCGAGGCACCCGCCGCCTGACGGCGACTTAGACGGCGCTGCGGTGCTTGCGCTGGGCGGCGAAGAACTCGGCCCAGGACACCACCTCTGGATGCTGCTTGAGCAGCGCGCGACGCTGACGCTCGGTCATCCCACCCCAGACTCCGAACTCAACGCGGTTGTCGAGCGCGTCGGCGCCGCACTCGAGGATCACCGGGCAGTGTCTGCAGATCACGGCGGCTTTGCGCTGTGCGGCCCCCCGCACGAACAGCTCGTCGGGATCGGTCTGGCGGCATCGGGCCTGCGACACCCACGCGATGCGGGCTTCGGCCTCAGCGCCGTGGACAACACTGTGCGCCGAGGTTGTCATCGCGGTTCTGCGTACCGCGGACCTAGTAGCTGACACCAGCGTTCCCTCCGTTCCAACCGCCCCCCGGCCAACACCGGTACGGCGCAGTCCCAGGTGTAGAGCGCTGCTGCGATCTACGCCACATTGCGAGGGGTCAATGTGACCTGCATCGCACTGTTCGACCAAATTAGATGGTCAAAGCCGTTCTGCGCAATACGTACGTCCCTTCTTTTTTGGGACGCCCGTGCCGTCAGCGAGCAAAATTGACGTCCGCGCCGCTCGGGGCCGTTTTCAGGCCCGGAGATCGACCGTCGGAAGCCGCCGTTTTTGCGACGTTAGTCTGTAGGTCATGCCGGAGAGCCAGCCGAGTCGACCGCCGACTCCGCCTCCCACGACGGTCACCGTCGTCAAGCTCGTGTGGTGCATTCTGCTGGCGAGCGTGATCACCGCGGCCTTGTTGTTTCCGGTCGTCGGCGGTTTCGGCCTGGTCTCGAACCGCGCTTCCGACGTCGTCGCCAACGGTTCGGCACAGTTGGTGGAAGGCGAGGTTCCGCAGGTCTCGACAATGGTCGACGCCAAGGGCAACGTCATCGCCTGGCTGTACTCGCAACGCCGCTTCGAGGTGCCCAGCGAGCAAATAGCGAACACGATGAAATTGGCGATCGTTTCCATCGAGGACAAACGGTTCGCCGAGCACAACGGCGTCGACTGGCAAGGCACGCTCACGGGTCTGTCGGGGTATCTGTCAGGCAACCTGGACACCCGCGGCGGCTCCACGCTCGAACAGCAGTACGTCAAGAACTACCAGTTGCTGGTGATCGCGCAGACCGACGCGGAGAAGCGGGCCGCCGTGGAGACCACCGCGGCGCGCAAGCTGCGCGAGATCCGCATGGCGCTGACGCTGGACAAGACGTTCACCAAGCCGGAGATCCTGACCCGCTACCTCAATCTGGTCTCGTTCGGCAACGGCGCGTTCGGGGTGCAGGATGCCGCGCAGACGTACTTCGGTGTCAATGCCTCCGAGCTGAACTGGCAGCAGGCGGCGCTGCTCGCGGGCATGGTGCAGTCGACCAGCGCGCTGAACCCCTACACCAACCCCGAGGGTGCGCTGGCACGACGAAACCTGGTGCTGGACACCATGATCGACAACATCCCCGAAGAGGCGGAGGCGTTGCAGGCCGCGAAGCAGCAGCCGCTGGGAATCCTGCCGCAACCCAAGGAGCTGCCGCGCGGCTGCATCGCGGCGGGCGATCGGGCGTTCTTCTGTGACTACGTGCTCGAGTACCTGGCGCGCGCGGGGATCAGCAAAGAGCAGGTCGCCCGCGGCGGCTACCTGATCAAGACCACTCTCGACCCCGACGTCCAGGGTCCGGTGAAGGCCGCGGTCAACCAGTTCGCCAGCCCCACCCTCAACGGGGTGGCGAGTGTGATGAACGTCGTTCGCCCGGGCAAGGACTCGCATCCGGTCCTGGCGATGGCCAGCAGCCGCACCTACGGGCTGAACCTCGACGCCGGCGAGACGATGCAGCCGCAACCGTTCTCTTTGGTCGGCGACGGCGCGGGATCGACGTTCAAGATCTTCACGGTGGCGGCGGCGCTGGAGATGGGCATGGGCATCAACGCCCAACTCGACGTGCCCGCGCAGTTCCAGGCAAAGGGGCTCGGCAGCAGTGACACCCCGGGCTGCCCGGCCGCGACGTGGTGTGTGAAGAACGCCGGCGCCTACCGCGGCTCGATGAACATCACCGAGGCGCTGGCCACCTCCCCGAACACCGCGTTCGCCAAACTGATCTCCCAGATTGGGGTACCGCGCAGCGTGGACATGGCCGTCCGGTTGGGCTTGCGGTCCTATGCGCTGCCGGGTACCGCGCGCGACTACGACCCGAACAGCAACGAGAGCCTCGCCGACTTCGTCAAGCGGCAGAACCTCGGCTCGTTCACCCTGGGGCCGATCGAGGTCAACGCGCTGGAGTTCGCCAACGTCGGCGCCACGCTGTCGTCCGGTGGCGTGTGGTGCCCGCCGAACCCGATCGCGCAGGTCCTCGATCGCCATGGCGAGCAGGTCTCCGTCACCACCGAGACCTGCGAGCAGGTGGTGCCCGAAGGCCTGGCCAACACTTTGGCCAACGCGATGAGCAAGGACGACCAGGGCTCAGGCACCGCGGCCGCGGCGGCGGGTTCGGCGGGCTGGGACCTGCCGATGTCCGGCAAGACCGGCACCACCGAGGCGCACCGCTCGTCGGCCTTCCTCGGGTTCACCAATGGGCTCGCGGCCGGCAACTACATCTACGACGACTCCACCGCACCGGGCGAACTGTGCTCGTTCCCCCTGCGCAAGTGCGGTAACGGCGATCTCTACGGCGGTAACGAGCCGGCTCGCACCTGGTTCACCGCGATGAAGCCGATCGCCAACAACTTCGGTGAGGTCCGGCTGCCCCCCACCGATCCGCGTTACGTCGAGGGCGGTCCCGGCTCGCGGGTGCCCAGCGTCTCGGGCATGACCGAGGGCACCGCGCGGCAGCGTCTGCGTGAGGCGGGCTTTCAGATCGCCGATCAATCGTCGTCGGTGAACAGCGGCGCGCCGCGGGGGTCGGTCGTCGGAACCTCGCCGAGCGGGCAGACCGTGCCCGGTTCGATCGTCACGATCCTGGTCTCCAACGGCGTCCCGCCCGCACCGCCGCCTCCGCCGGTGGGTGGGCCGCCCGGAATTCCGGGTCTGCCGGCGCCCGTGGGTCAGACGGTGGTCGAGATACCCGGACTGCCGCCGATCACCGTGCCCGTACTCGGCCCGCCCGCGCCGGTTCCGCCGCCGCCCTGATCGGTTGTGCAATCGCGCACGTCGGGACGGGTGAAAGCGGTCAGATGGCGGGACTGGCAGTAGGCTCTGCAGCATGTCCGCCCGTTCGACGATCCTGAAGAACTCCGCCGCGGCGTCCGCCGGTGCGCTGGTGGCCGGTGTCGGCTACGCGACGCTCATCGAGCGCAACGCGTTCGCGGTGCGGGAGTTGACGATGCCGGTGCTCTCGCCCGGGTCGTCGCCGTTGAAGGTGCTGCACATCAGCGATATCCACATGCGGCCCGGGCAGCGGCGCAAGCAGAACTGGCTGCGCGAGCTGGCGGCGCTGGAGCCGGACCTGGTGGTGAACACCGGCGACAACCTCGCGCATCCCAAGGCCGTACCCGCGGTGGTGCAGTCGCTGACCGAGCTGCTGTCGGTGCCGGGGGTCTTCGTCTTCGGCAGCAACGACTATTTCGGGCCGCGGCCGAAGAACCCGCTGAACTACCTCACCCGGCCCACGCACCGCGTGCACGGTGAACCGCTGCCCTGGCAGGACCTGCGGGCGGCATTCACCGAACGCGGCTGGCTCGACCTGACGCACACACGCCGTGAGCTCGACGTGCGCGGGCTGCACATCGCCGCCGCGGGGGTCGACGACCCGCACCTGTCTAGGGACCGCTACGAGACCATCGCGGGACCGGCCAGCCCCGCCGCGAACCTCACCCTGGGACTGACGCATTCACCCGAGCCGCGGGTACTCGACCGGTTCGCCGCCGACGGTTACCAGCTGGTGATGGCCGGCCACACGCACGGCGGCCAGGTCTGCCTGCCGTTCTACGGCGCCCTGGTCACCAACTGCGGCCTGGACCGCTCGCGGGTCAAGGGCCCGTCGCGCTGGGGCGCGCGCACCCAGTTGCACGTCTCAGCGGGCATCGGCACCTCGCCGTACGCGCCGCTGCGCTTGTGCTGCCGTCCCGAGGCCACGCTGCTGACGCTGGTCGCAGCCCCGATCGGGGGGCGGGACGCGGACATTCGGGCGGGCAAGTCCCATCCGAGCGTCTCGGTGCGGTGACCGACAAGGCGCTCACAGCCAGTCGCGAGAACCCGCGGACGTGGTTGGACGACGCGGTCCGATTGATCGAGGCCGACGCGCGCCGCAGCGCCGACACCCATCTGCTGCGGTACCCACTGCCGTCGGCGTGGTGTGACGGTTGCGACCTGCAGTTGTATCTGAAGGACGAGACGACCCACATCACCGGCAGCCTCAAGCACCGCCTGGCGCGGTCGCTGTTCCTCTACGCGTTGTGCAACGGCTGGATCGACGAGCACACGACGGTGATCGAAGCGTCGTCGGGATCAACGGCGGTGTCCGAGGCGTACTTCGCCGCACTGCTCGGGTTGCCGTTCATCGCGGTGGTGCCGTCGTCGACCAGCGCGAGCAAGATCGCCCTGATCGAATCACAGGGCGGGCGTTGCCATTTCGTGGCTGAGGCGAGCCAGGTGTATGCCGAGGCGGAACGGCTCGCCGAAGACACCGGCGGGCATTACATCGATCAGTTCACCAACGCCGAACGGGCCACCGACTGGCGCGGCAACAACAACATCGCCGAGTCGATCTACGAGCAGATGCGCGACGAAGCGCACCCGGTGCCCGACTGGATCGTGGTGGGTGCCGGCACCGGCGGCACGAGTGCCACCATCGGCCGCTACATCCGGTACCGCCGCCACGCCACCCGACTATGCGTGGTCGATCCGGAGAACTCGGCGTTCTTTCCCGCCTACGCCCAGGGACGCGACGACGTAGTGGGGATGTCGTCGCGGATCGAGGGCATCGGCCGCCCGCGGGTCGAACCGTCGTTCCTTCCGAGCGTGGTCGACCGGATGGTCGTCGTGCCCGATGCCGCCTCCGTCGCCGCCGCCAGGCACGCGAGCACGGTGCTGGGCCGCCGAGTCGGTCCGTCGACCGGGACGAACCTGTGGGGGGCGTTCGGGCTGCTGGCGGAGATGATGGCCGCAGGACGCAGCGGTTCGGTGGTCACGCTGCTTGCCGACAGCGGCGACCGGTACGCCGACACCTACTTCTGCGACGACTGGCTCACCAGCCAGGGGTTGGACCCCTCCGAGTTCGCTTCAGTCCTGGTCGAGTTCGAGCGCTCAGGGCGCTGGCCCTGATCGTCGCCGTCGCCGGTCAGCGGACCGTCGGAGGTGAGGAACAGCCATACCGCGGCGAGCAAGAAGAAACCCAGGTAGATGGATGCGCCAAGGCCAGTCATCTCGTCCTCGATTCGTCGATTGCTGTTCTCATGATGAACAACACCGCCGACAAGTCCTTGCTTCCCGCGCCGTGTCGCGCCTCGCATCTCGGGTACCCCCGCGCTGCCGCCGGCAAGCGCCGAATGCGTTTGGCTTAGCCCCCGACCGGTGCGATACGCTGTCGTGGCTTCACGCGGGGTGTGGCGCAGCTTGGTAGCGCGCTTCGTTCGGGACGAAGAGGTCGTGGGTTCGAATCCCGCCACCCCGACTCGTGTAATCGCAGGTGAGAGGCCCTGACTGGTTGTCCAGTTCAGGGCCTTCGTCCTTTCCAGTCCGCAGCTGGTCCGCAGCAGCTTTCAGCGATTGGGTTCGAGCTTCGTCCAGAGCCGCCGAAACCATCTCCAAGTCATCCGGAAACAGATCGGCGTAGGTATCCAACGTGAGGACCGCCGAGGCGTGGCCCAGCATGGTTTGGACGGCCTTGACGTTGGCGCCGGCGCTGATGGCCAGAGACGCGGCCGTGTGACGGAGATCGTGCGGCGTCACCACCGGGAAGGTCGCATCCGTCGCGACGAGCCGCTTTACCGCTTTGTTGAATACTCGGCGACGCCAGTTCGACACCCTCAGCACTCCGCCTTCGGGCGCGGCGAATATCAGGTCATCGGGTTTCTTTCCGATCATCGACGCACCCAGTTCGTCAGCGAGGAATGCGGGGAAGGGCACCATCCGCTGCTCGTACGACTTGGGCGATGACCATTCGAGTTGACCTTCGACCTCCGTGACGGATTCACGCACGTGGACGCGACGTCGAAGCATCTTCGCGTCACCGACGCGCAACGCTGCCATCTCTCCCCAGCGCAATCCGGTGTAGGCGAGGAAACGCACGACCGTCGCATCGGTCCCGACTTCAGACGCGAGCTGCTCCACCTGCCGGTGCGTCAGATAACCGCGTGGCCGCCGTTTGCGCCGAGGAAGTTTGATTCCGACACACGGATTGCGTGCGATACGACGGTCCTCGACCGCCATCTCCAACACCTGACGCAAGATGCCGACGGCGTTCTCGATGGTGGCCGCGCCAGCACCGGCAGATGTCAGCGACTGGACCCACGTCCGGACGTCGGTCGTTTGCACGTCGGCGACGGCTACAGCCGACCACCGAGGCTCGACGTACACCGGCCACGTGTATCTACGCGTCGATGCCGTGGTCTTCTTGAGATGGCTCTGCGTCCCAAGCCATTTCGCGTAGAGGTCGCCGACGCTGACGCGTCCTGCCTTGGGAGCGACATAGGCGCCCGTCACCTGCATGGCTGTGATTTCGTCGAGCCAGGCCTGCGCATCCACCTTTCGCTCGAAGGACCGTGTGTTCTCCTGACCCTGGTCGTCGACATAGCGTGCCAGCCAGCGACGCCCCTTGCCTGCCCGCGCAGAAGGGCCACCGTCTGCACGCCGCCAGCGGTCCTCCACGCCTCCGCGGCGGTTACGTCTTTGCATAGCTGCTCCTCTGCCAACGCCAGTTTGGCACCGACCACCGACAGTCGGTGAGAAGAACCGACCGCCACCAGTTTCATCGTGAATTGCAGGCTACTGGTGGACAGATTGATAACACCACCAGCAGGGTGGGATCCACACCGAAGAAGTTTGATTTAGGAGGAATCAGATGGAACTGCTTGGAGCTAAACAGGTATCGGAGATGATCGGCGTTCCAGTCGGGACGCTGCGGTACTGGCGCCATTCGGATATCGGCCCGGCGAGCTTCACGCTCGGCCGCCGAGTCGTCTATCGGCGCGACGAGGTACTGCGGTGGATCTCGCAGCGGGAGAACGCAACCCGTCGAGGAGGCGGCGACGCGGCATGACAACCATCCAAGAGAAGAGCCCCGGGGACTAGCCGAGGCTCTTCGTTCGAACCACCCGATCCTAGAACACGGAAGTTCCTCATGAGGATAGCTCGTCATGTCTGCCTGCAGAAGCACCACGGGCAGGAAAGCCTATGAGCGCCAAAGAAGAAGCTGACAAGCGGTCAGTGGCCGCCCGTCTGGTCGGCATGGCGCAGGAACGCTACCTTCTCGGGGTGTCCGAAGACGGCGAACCATTTGGCGCCGAACGTACGCGTCCGCATATCGCGATGCTCCTTCGCGGTGGCCGAACAGGGCTGCGTGCCGACCTTGCCGCCCGACACTTCGCCGAGACCGGCGCAGTCGCCGGCGGCCAAGCACTCACCGACGCCACGTTGATCCTTGAAGGCCTGGCAGCTGCCCAGGCCCCGGAGAAGCTGCACCTGCGCGTTGCCGAGCACCACGGGGCGAGCTACATCGATACCGGACGTCCCGATGGCAAGGTCATTCGCATCGGCTCAGGCCGTTGGACGATCCTCGACTCCGCTCCGGTGCGGTTTTCTCGAACGCGGCTGACCGCTGCCATGCCCCTCCCTCCGACCGATGGTGATCTGGAGCGGCTATGGGATTTCGTCAATGTCGCCGTCGAAGATCGGCCCGTGTTGCTCGCAGTGCTCGTCGCTGCACTGATCCAATGCGACGTGCCGCATCCTGTCTTGGCACTCTTCGCGGAGCAAGGTAGCGCCAAGAGCACGACGACACGCATGCTGGTCGACCTGATCGACCCGTCCCCTGTCCCGCTGCGCCAAGCGCCGCGCGACGCCGACTCCTGGGTGACCGCCGCCTCCGGCTCATGGGTGGTCGCCCTGGACAACCTGTCCGCCATCCCGCCGTGGTTGTCAGACTCGCTGTGCCGCGCCGCTACCGGCGACGGCAATGTCAAACGCGCGCTCTACACCGACGCCGATCTCGCGGTTGTGAAGTTCCGCCGCTGCGTCATCATCAACGGCATAGACGTCGGCGCGGTACGTCCCGACCTCGCCGAGCGACTCGCGACGGTCGACCTGCGACGCATCGATCGCCACATGCGACAACCGGAGGCCACGATGCGACAGATGTGGATGGAGTCTCTACCAGGAATTTTAGGCGGATTGCTCGACCTAGCCTGCGCTGTGCATCAGCGCCTGGCGACCATCGTGGTCGACAACGCGCCACGGATGGCGGACTTTGGCCGCACCCTGGCGGCCGTGGACGAGGCGTTGTCGACCCATGGCTTGCGTCGCTACTTGTCGCGCGCCGATCAGCTCTCCGAGGACAGCCTGTCTGCCGACCCATTTATTGAACAACTGCGGCGGCACGCCCGTGAACCACTCGTCGGGAAATCTGGCGGCGACCTCCTGGCGATGGTCACCCCGGTCAGCGACCACTGGCGACGCCCCAAGGAATGGCCGAAGAACGGCAGAGATGTCACAGCAAGTCTGAGGCGGCACGCACCGGCGCTGCGGAGCCTCGGATGGGTCATCGACGACGACGGCGCGCGTAACCATCGGAACGTGTTGCTATGGACCATCTATCCGCCATACAAAGATGTGGTGGCTCAACAATCCTCGCGTCCCTCGCTGCTGCGGTCGAGCCCCACCACGCTGCGTAACCCTGAAATCCCGGCTGCTCCGGTCGCCGATGAGCGCCGCGAAGACCTACCCGCATAGCAGTGCCTCCGCGGTTCCCCGGAATCGCGAATTGTCTTGTCGGTGCCGGAGGGCATCATCAGGACGTACACGGGAAGGCCAGTTGACATGAATCTCGATAACGATCTGAAGCGGTTGGCCACCGCCGCGGCAACTAATTGGCCGGAGATCGCATTATCGGGCCGTCTCGACGCCGCGATTCGAGACCTCTACCGAACACATCTGCCGTTCCCGCCATCCTGGACTCCCGACGAGCGTGACGAGTTCATCGAGGAGCACGCCGAAATGGACGCGCAACGATTGGTTAGCCGGTTCGACGACCTGATCGACGTCGTGATTGACGGCGTCGGCCACCAGTACGGGTGCCAGCCCAGTCAGGACGACGCTTCATCCACGATCGCTCAAGCGCGACAGGATGCCGTCTACGAGTTGGAAGCCAGTATCGAGTATTTGTCAGATGACCTCGCGCAGAGTGCGATCCACACCGGGGGTCGGACCGTCGCGAGTATGACTGGGTGCAGTCCCGCCGGACGACATTCCCGGCGGAGGTCGAGACACACGAGCCGCTGATTCGCCTGACCTTCTCACCAGCTACGGTGCGGATGAACGGCATTGGATAGATCCCGCGCGGCCGTCAGAGTTGCCCGATCGAGCTTCTTGAGCCGAGCCTGCTCTGCCACACGTGTGAGCAACTCACACAGCACCCCGGCGTCACCCAGCGCAGTTCCTACGGCATCCACCTGCACGACAGGCTCGTTCCGTCGGCCGGTCGGCTCAGATTGCTCCTGTGACGCAATGACTTTCGGCACTTCGACGACACGTATCGGTGCGCCGTAGCGTTGCGCGGCTGTGCGCGCCGACGACGCGTCTCGACGACACGTGTCCGAGCAATACAATCGGCGACGGCCACGCCGAGGAGCGGCGTCCTCATCGAGCATGACCGCATCGCAGCGGACACAGCGAGTCGGATCGTAGCCACCGCCAACACCTTCACCGGGCGAACCCCGTGGTACGTCCTCTGGCAGTGGATCGACGCTGACTGACTCGGTGTTCGGATCCACTGTATCAACAGGCCTCGAACTCGCTACCGCAGAAGCTGTTGAACCCCGTCTACCCTGATCTCCGGTGCGCGCCCGGCGCAGAACAGTATTAATTTCGCGGGCATCCACGCCGACGAGTTCAGAGATCTGTGCGATGGTTTGGCCGCGAGACCGCATCTGATCCACCACAGCCTGCAGTTGGCGGAAGTGACCGGCGCGCCTCTTCACCGCATCAGCGCGGATGTTCTCAGCGGCCTGGTCTGAGCGCTTGCGTTCCCAAATATCAACGGCGTCAACTCTATGGAGAATTGCCCGGATCTCCTCGGCACCGGCCGCGTTGGCTCGATCACGGCGAGCCCGCTCCTCTCTCTTCTTTCGCTGCGCTTCCCATGCCCGGTGCCGCGCAAGAAGCTTCTCATTCGCGCCCATGTCTGCAACCTATGAACTGGCAGCTGGATAAGTCCACCACCACGGCCACATTCGTAAAGACAGTCCGAGACCCACGGCAGGGCGACCTACGAAGCCCGAGCAACCTGCATCGCACCGTATGTCAGCGGGAGACTTCGACGACCTCGCCCCGAATCGACCAGTGCTCATCTATCGGTTCAACCCGGAGTAGCTCGCCGGCGACGCAGAACTCGTCGGCAGGTGCCCAAACGACACCGTCGTTAGACAAGCGGACGAGTCGCGGCACCGAGCCGAGCACAGCGCGGCGTTGATCAAGCAGGTGGCGTTCTATGTCTGCGGGGTCGGCTGCGAGACTCATTGCGAGCCGCGATGCGACCTCGTGCACGATCGTCGTGTCAGTGTGGGCCTGGAATGCAGCGACCACACCGTCCACGACCCCCTTGACCAGATTGCCTAACACGCGCCGATGCCTACGCGGAGGTCGCACCTCGACCTTGACCGCGAAAGCCGTCCCTCGATCGCAGACGGACTCAGCCACCTTGACCTGTCCGCGGGCAACCGCTAACCACACCTGTGCTGCCAGCTTTTCGCCGGCGAACGCGCCCAGGTCCGTCCAGCCGAACGCTGCGAGCTGCCGACCCTCCTGCCAACCGTCGAAGCTGCAAGACCGCGACCGAAGTGCGTAGCGGTACCCAAACGGATACACGGCACCATCCGGAGCTGGTGTGGCGGCACCAGCGAGTTCGAAGCGGATTCCGTTGGCGCCAGCCACTGCGAAGGAGTCGATGCCGTAGAGCACGACGTTTTCGACGTCTGCCCTGTCGTCCTTCTCGCCAAAGAATGTGGCATGTAGCACCTGTCCCCCTGCAGGCGCCAGTTGCCTGCAACGGGACTTGATAGCCGAACGCAAGCGCTCCTGCCAGTCAGGCCGATGTTGGCGCTCGAATCGGATGTAGTCGTCGGCCCACGCCTGGACGACCTCACCGTCCGGTCCGTGGATCTCAAAGCGGGCTGCGTGATCAGAGCTCGAAGCTGCGGTCTCTGTCTCCGTGCCGAGGACACGCGGAGGCACGTCTTGGCCAGGACGGCACGCCCTGCACCTCGAGATCGGCACTCCTACGTGTTCGGCCGCCCACTGTTCGATCCCGATCACGTGCTCCGCACAGACTTTCACGTATTGGTCAGTCCATGATCCCTTGCCGCCCTGCTGCCGGACGCTGATCGTCGAGCAGCCGGCACGGTGAACGCGCGCGTCGGTCGGGCTGTGATTACGCCTGATGTTGATCACGTAGCCAGCGGGGTGCTCGCTGAGCCACTCCATGTAGCCGGTGTCGTCGTCGCGGAACTCGCGGGCGCTCATCGCCTCATCCTCTGCCACGTTGCCGCAGGGTCAATGCACCTCGGCGCTGCCGCATCACATCAAGTCCCTGCTCAAAGTCGGATCCACACACCTCTTGCACTCCGGGCCAGAAGATCGCCAATCAACTTAAAGTTGACGCACGCGGGTGGCGCTTGGGGCGAGAGCCGCCAAGCCGCCATTGAACCATTTCCCGTTTGTGCTGATGAGCGATTTCGGCCCAGATCGTGGTAACTTGCCGTTGACATTGACAACTGTGAGTTGACCGTCTGGAGGCCTTCAGTTGAGCGTTCCAGGTTCGGCGCACCTCGTTCTCGCCGCGGGCGTGGTCCATCTTGATGAACCGTCCGCGGTCTTTGAAGCGATGCTGTCGGGGTGGCGACGCCAGCAGAAGTCCCGGCTGCTTGCCGAGGCCACGATCGAATCGCGATTGGCGTTCGTGCGACGGTTCGCTGCGTTCGCCGAGACGCATCCGTGGGATTGGACGGCCGGCGATGTCGAGGACTTCACGGCGGCTCTGATGTCGGGAAACAACCGCAAGGCGCCCTCGACAATTCGCGGCTACCACATGACGCTGCGGTTGTTTTGTGACTACCTACTCGATGGCCGTTATGGCTGGATCTCGCAGTGCGAGCAGCGGTTCGAAAGGATCCCGTCGCAGGTCTGCCATGACTTCAACACCGCGGCGCATCTGGTCGAATACGAGGGCAAGCCCGCCCGCCGGCCGTTCACCTACGACGAGGTGGAAACGTTGTTCGCGTTCCTTGC
Organism: Mycobacterium sp. E740; assembly: GCF_001672895.1. Classification (GTDB taxonomy): domain Bacteria; phylum Actinomycetota; class Actinomycetes; order Mycobacteriales; family Mycobacteriaceae; genus Mycobacterium. Next base: position 67,802 of record NZ_LZKP01000172.1, on the reverse strand, counting down.
CGATCGAGTGGACATCATTGCGCGTTCGGGTCGCAAAGGCGCGTTGGCGGCGTTGCGCGACGCGCAGATGATCAAGACGGCCTACGCCTTCGGGTTACGCCGTCGAGAGCTGTGCTACCTCGACGTGGCCGACCTGCGTCCCAACCCGCGGATGCCGGCGTGGGGAACGTTCGGCGCCGTCCACGTCCGGTATGCCAAGTCCAGCCGCGGCAGCGCCCCTCGGCGTCGCACGGTGCTGGCCGTTCCCGAGTTCGACTGGGTGATCGACGGACTGCGCCAATGGGTCGATCAAGCCCGGCCGCTTCTGAGTCCCGGCAGCCGTCAAGAGTTGTGGCTGACTGAGCGTCGGCAGCGGGTGGCGACCAAGCAAATGGACAAGCGATTCGCCTACTTGCGGGCGCAGGCCGGTCTGCCTCAAGACCTCACCCTGCACTGCCTGCGGCACTCCTATGTGACCCACCTGATCGAGTTCGGTTACCCGGAACGGTTCGTTACCGAGCAGGTCGGACATTCTTACGCCTCGACCACCGCGATTTACACCTCGGTGTCCAACGACTTCAAGACCAAAACGTTGCAGGCGGCGCTGCGCCGCGTCTACGGATCCGCGACGACTGAAGGGAGCCAGGATGAGCACTAGAACCGTCCTCCGGTGGAACCTGCGCCGCCTGATGGCCGAGAACGGCATGTTCGCCACCACCGACCTCGTCGCACCGCTGCACGAACGTGGCGTGGAGATCTCCCGACAGATGGTTCACCGGATCGCTACCAAGCCTCCACAGCGCATCAATCTCGACCTGCTGGCGGCGCTGTGCGACATCCTGGCGTGCACCCCCAACGATCTGTTCGAGCTCGCCCAAGAACAGATCCGCGAGGCACCCGCAGTCAACGACAGCGGGCCCGGGATCGGCGACCTGCGGCCGATCCGCGCCAGGATCCGCCGCCCCGGCGACAACGAGTGAATCGACGAGCCTGCTGGGAGTGCGCAAGCACCAACTACCTGACCCGGCTGACGCATGGGTGTCGCATTTGTGTCGGCTGCCGTCGCAGGCGGCACTACCACCCCGAAACCTGTCCGGGCTGCCATGTCGTGCGGCCGCTGGCATGGCGACGCGGCGAGACGGTGGTGTGCGCGTCATGTGCCGGTGTCGAGTCGATCTTCGGGTGCCGCGAATGCGGGCGCGAAGACCATCCCTACGGGCACAATCGGTGCGCGCGATGCTTCCTGCGTGAACGCCTCAGCGACTTGCTCGCCGACCCGACGACCGGCCAGATTCACCGCCAATTGCGGCCGGTCTTCGACGAGCTGGTGAACTCCGAACGCCCACAAACAGGGCTGTGGTGGCTGCGCAAGAAACCTGGCATCGGCCCCCAACTTCTCGGGCAGATGGCTTGCGGCGCGGTCGACATCAGCCACGACACCTTCCGCACCCTGCCCTCGGATCGTGCCCACGACTACCTTCGCAGTCTTCTCGTCGCGGTCGGTGTCCTGGAACCGTTCGACATCCGCATCGAACGGATGCTGCCCTGGATCGAAGACATCGTCGCCGAACTGCCCGCCGAGGACGCCGCCTTGATTCGCCGATTCGCGCACTGGCAGGTGCTGCGAGGAATGCGCAAGGCCGCCCGTGAAGACCGGTTGACCAAGTCGATGGCCGATGCGTGTCGACGGCGCATCCGCGTCGCGATCGAGTTCGTGGGCTTCCTCGCCCGCCATGACGCCAGTGCGGCGACCGCGACCCAGGATCTGTTGGAGCGCTACCAAGAACACGTCGGCAGGATGCTGAACCATGAGTACGCCTTCATCGTCTGGCTACGCCAATCCCGCACCAACACCAAACTCCGAGTCCCCGACGTCCCGCAGTCACCGCCCTCAGTAACCGTCTCCGATACGCAGCGGTGGGCGGCCGTAGAGCGTCTGCTGCACGACACGACCGTGCGCCGTTATACACGAATTGCGGGCCTGCTCACATTGCTGTTCGCACAGCCGCTTTCACGCATCGTCGCCATGCGCACCAGTCAGGTCGCGATCACCGACGACCGGGCCGTGCACGTCACCTTCAGCAAGATTCCAGTCCAGATGCCGCCGCTCCTCGACGACCTCATCCGTGAGCACCTCGAGCACCGCGGCAAAAGCCTCTACGCCTCACGCGGAACCGGCTGGCTGTTCCCCGGCGGCAACCCTGCAGCGCACCTCGCCACCGAGAACATCCGCTCCCAGCTCGTCGCCATCGGGATCAAGCCCTACGAGAACCGCAAAGCGACCCTCTTCCACCTCTCCGGCGACATGCCCGCACCAGTCCTGGCCGAACTGCTCGGGCTCACCGACAAAAACGCCGCCGACTGGGCCAGACTTGCTGCCCGCGACTGGACCGCCTACATCGCCGAAAGAGCCCGCTGACCGTATCGCTGTGCCTCAGATGGATTTCGCGGCGGCGGTTCCAGCGCTTGAGTTCTCGCGAGTGATTGTTCACTGCGTGGCGTCGACGCTGTCGAGCCTGCACTTCTCCACCCAAGTCGCCAGAAGGCTTAAAGCGGCGAGCCTCTCGGCGGCCTCCTGCGCCGATAGCTGCGTCCGGTCGTGGGTGGTTGGGTTTCGGATCGCAGCATGGACGCCCGTCGAGAAACTCAACAAGCCGCGGTTCATCGATATGACGGTCTGGTCTTGATTACCTCCGAGCCAGCGCAATCGCGGAGCACCAGCCTTGGGTGGACTCTGCGAGAAGGCCTGCGTGAAAACGTCCTTGTCGTCGAGGTCAGTCCTTCGGGTGAGCTGGCGGACGTGGTCGATGACAGCGCCCACGGCGGATGACACCGCTTCGCGGTACAACTCGATGCGCCATTGGCCTCGAGCCGCGCCCCAGACCAAAGGGTGCATATCCTCGATGCTGATGTCGCCGGTGACATCGACACGGTCGACCATCGATTCAAGGATGCCGATGGTGTGTTCGGACGCGGCGAGGATGTCGTCCGGCTGTACGAGCGAGTGCGGCTGGGTGACAGTTATCCACATCTCGAACGGGTTAACCGGACCGCCGAATCCCGGGCGGGATATCCGCACACCGGTGATGTCGGGAAGATGCGCAATACGGCCAGCTGTCCGTGAGCAGCGGCCCTTCGCCGCCACCCATTCGTCGTCTGACACATCAGATCTCGGTGTCACGGCGGGCAGACTGGCGTAGCCGGCAAGTACCTCGTCAGGCAGGTCGGGACCAGCCATCGCCCGAAGCCCAGCGGTGAACTGACACAGCTCGAGCAGGGCGCTGAACGCCCGCTCAAAGTCGCGCACCTGTTCCGCTGCTCGCCGCAGGAACCGTGGATTCAACTTCAGATCGTCATTGTCACCCATGTACGCAGCTCAGGGCCCAGTCGCATACGGCGCGTTCGCCCGCACGTTCTCGGCGGCGCGCTCCGCGTTGTAAGAGCTGGCGAACGACTCACCTGAGGCGGCAACTTTGTCACTCGACCGCCATGCGCGCCACCGCCAGCTTCCGCCGACGTCCTGGAATGTCTCATACCGTGCTGCGGACCCGCCGGACTTGAAGGCATTTGCCGCTCTGGTGGCGTTGGCTTGCGATTCGAAGCCTTCGCCTGCCCAGGCGACCATCTCATGGTTGTCGCCGTACAAGGCCCACGTGGGATAGCGGTTGGCGTCACCAGTGACCGTGACCTTGAAGTACATCGGATCCTCCTGCCTGTTGACCACAGGTACGCAGTCAGCTCGCAACAGTCTTATCAAGAGACACCGACAGCCAGCGCTTGCGACGCAGCGAACAAACTCGCCCTCGAACAGACCTCTGATTTGGGCATTCACCCCACTCGGAATTCGACCCCTCTGCCAATAAGCACGATCACTTAACGACGGACGATATCCGGATAAAGATCCGCGGCGCAGACACCCCGCGTCCCAAGGATTGCGAGACCGCGGATGCGAGGGGTTGCCCGCGAGACACCTCACGGACGTAGGGGGAAGAGTTCTCAACGCGGGAAACGGCGGTCCGAACACTGAGGTGGTGCACTCACTTTGCCGGCACGAATCGTCACGCGGATGCCCATGGAATCTGCGCGCACGGCCTCGCCGATGATGGCGACGAACGGTCCTTCGATGCCATCGCCGACGCGATTTGCGAGAAGGCGAAAAGGGCCCGAAGACCAGCCGGCTGGACGCTGTGATTTCGTTGTGCCTAGCGAGCTAAGCGCGCGGGGCGGCCCGTCTTCTTGGTGGCGATCTTCGACTCTTTGGCGTCGCTATCGGTCTTGCGGTGGGCGGCGAGGAAGTCATCGACGATGTTCGCGCAGTCATTGTGAGTGATGGTGCGAAGCCCGGTCATTCGGGCGAAGGCGAGTGGTCCGACGAGTTGGCAGAGCGCCAGTTCCCGGTCGAAGTCGTCGAGTTCGGCTTGTGCTCTCGGGCTGGTGAGTATGGCGTCAAATGGTTGACGGTACTGGTCAACGACTCGGGCCCGTAGCGCCCCGGATGTGTGGCGCTCATCCGCTTCGTTAGTGGAGCCGGTGGGCCCCAATGAGAGCCACGCGAGTGTCGTGACATGCAGCGGTGCGTCGTTGAAGAGTGCGGCTTGGCGGCTGAGCAATTCGATCAGCTGCTCACGGAGGGGTCCGCTGGTCGGTGCCGGAGTGGTCACTTGCGGAAGTAGGCGTTCGAACGTGGCTGCGAGCAGATGCGACGAACTGTGGAAGTGGCGGTACAGCGTGGTTCGGGCCACTTTGGATGCTTTGGTGACGGCATCGATAGTGACCGCTTCCACCCCACCGGTGCTCAGTAGCGTTGCCGCAGCATCCAGCAGCCGGGTGCGTGACCGGATGCGCCGCGGGTCCACGTCATCGTCAGGGACTGGCGCTGACTGACTGTTGCTCACTCATTCACCTCGGGCGGTCGATTTTCACGCGATGTTGTCCTGGCAGTCTAGCAGTGTGGTACTAACGGTATCGAAGCGAAACCGACAGTATTGGAGCGTGATGGTGCCAGGAAGCGCATCGCTGCCGGAGCGGTTACCTTCGCACACAACGACGTGCATGGGTTGCGGCCCGGACAATCCCCACCGACTGCGTTTGGTGGTGCACCGCAGCGGCGACGCGGTGTACTCCGATGTGACTTTCGACGAGCGCCACATCGGGGCTCCAGGCCTGGCCCATGGCGGAGCCGTGGCGGCCGCGTGCGATGACGTCTTGGGCTTCACATTGTGGGTCGCCGGCACCCCGGCGGTGACTCGCAGCCTGACGGTGGAGTATCTGCGGCCGGTGCCCCTGCATCAGCCCCACCGGATTACTGCCCACATCACCTCTCGTGAAGGACGGGCGCTGCACGTCACGGCGACAGGCACTGGTGAGCGTGGGATCACCCGCTTCACCGCCAATGCAGTGTTCGTCGCAGTCAGGCCCGAACACTTCGCCGCACACGGCGATGTCAGCGCTTTCGGCGATCTTCTGGAACAGTTCTCGCGCCGCGGCAGTTTCGACCCGGGGCCATCATGACTTTCCCTCAGGCTCGCAGCCACGGCAAAACCCGACGCTCGGAAGCGAACTCGTTCGCTGGAGAGAAGCGGACCGCTAGCGCGTCGCGCTCGCGCGCCTCCGCACGGCGCCGGGAAACGATTCTGGATGCAGCTTTGGCCGTGGCTGCGTCGGGTGGTTACGAAGCGGTTCAGATGCGGACGGTTGCCGAGCGGGTCGGCATCGCCGTCGGCACGCTTTACCGCTATTTCCCGGCGAAAACCCACTTGCTGGTAGCAGCGCTGACGCGCGAGTTCCGTCGACTCGACTCGGCCGGCGACTGGGCGAGTGGTGAGGGCACACCGCTGGAACGGCTCGAACGGCTCACCTCACATCTGCATGACCGCTGGCAGCGCGACCCATGGCTGACGACGGCCATGACACGGGCCTTCGCCGTCGCAGACACCCGCGCCGCCGCGGAACTCGACCGCGCGGCCGATGAGATCCAGATCCTGCTGGCCCGCACGCTCAGGGGCGGCGAGCCCACCCCTACCGATCTGCACGTCGCTGGGGTCATCTCCGACATCTGGTTGGCCAACCTCGTGGCCTTCAGCGGCCACCGCGCGACAGCCGCCGACACCCGCGACCGCATTGACCGAGCCACCAGGCGCGTCGTGACCAGCGCTGCTAGGCCCACCGCCAACCGATAACGATACTACTGATATCGCAGCGCTACTTAGCGTACTCTTTGGGGATACGGCTCAACGATGCGTCGAAAAGAGACTGCCATGTACACCCAATGGATCGAAAACCTTGTTGTACAACGCCTCTCGCTGCATGGCGGCCTGGTTCTGGATTTCGATGACTACAACGAAATCGTCATCTCCTGCCCCCTGCTATTGACCCTTCCTGCCGTCGGCACCTACCCCATCGAGGCGGTGCGTATTGACCCCCTCAGGATCGCGACCCACGAACGCCCACTGCTGAACCTCGCCGGCGCAGTGTGCACCCAGGCCTGTTCCAGCGACGATGGAGGACTACACCTGAGCTTCTCGCGCGGACATCGCATCGATGTCGATCCCGACGCTGAACAGACAGCGTGGGAGTTGTATGGTATGCGCCACGGCTACATGGCCTGCCTACCTCAAGGACGGGTACGCGTGGTCCGCCATGACCTCCCCGACACCGACGACGCCAACATCGTCAACAGCGCCACGCAATCATCGGCGGGGTCGGCGCGGCAGACCCACTGATGCGGCCGCGGACGCGGCGACGGGTCGACTTGGGCGGCAATACGTGGATCAGGTTGAACGTGGACAGGACCGCCCTGGCGACATCGAGGCGGGCGAGCATTCCCGGATGATGCTGGCGAAGTTTTGCTGCACGCGTTCCGCAGCGATGCCGACCGATGGTGAATACAGCATGATGTGGTCGAGGACGCCTTCGTAGCGTCTCAGTTGTTCACGGACCTCGTGTGCCGTCCCGGCGACACCCATGGTGTCGATCATCTCCTCGGACACCGCGGCGAACATCGCCGGGAAATCGCGCTGGGCGAATGCTTCTCGGATGGTTCGGCCTTCGCTGGCGAAGCCGTTCACATCGAGTACCGTCTCGTAGGATTTGACCGAGGAGTAGAACGCAATCTGCTGCGCCAGTTCGCGCCTGGCGACCTCGGTGTCGTCGTGGATGGCGCACATCACCATGGAAATGATTTCCACGTCATTGGGGTCGCGGCCGGTGTGCGCGGCACCCCTGGCGATAGCGGGCCGGACGATCTCCTCGACGTAGGTGGTTGTGAACAGCGGATGTCCGGCCAGGCCGTCGGCCACCCGCCCGGCCGCCTCGCACATCCGGGGCCGGACACCGGCAGTGACGATCGGGATCGGCCGGCTGGAGGGTCCCATGTCGCCGGTCGGGGTGAGATTCATTCTGTAGAAACGGCCCTCGTGATGGATCGGGCCTTCATGCAGGTTCCATATCCGGCGCAGCAGCATCACGAGTTCTTCCATCCGCAGGGCGGGTGCGGAGGTGTCGGGCACGCCGTGCCAGTCGCCCATCATCCGTTTGGTGCCGTTGCCGATGCCGAGTACCAGTCGTCCGTTGGAGAGTTCGTCGAGGTCGCGTGCCTCGGTGGCCAGCACCAGGGGGCTTCGGCCGACGCCGTAGAGAATGGAGGAACCGATCCGACAGTTCTGTGTGCTGTTGGCCATCGCGGCCATGGAGATCGATCCGGACCGAGAGTAGAACTCGGAGGCCCATACGGCGTCGAACCCGGCCGCATCAGCGGCCTGGGCGGTTTGGGCCAGTGACTTCAGATCCCCGCCGAGAACCGACAGGCCGTAGGTGCTCATGACTGGTCTCCTGTGCGCGGGCGCAGGCCGTCGAACATGACGGCGCTGAGGGTGCTGGCGACCACCGTCTCGTCGAGGTGGTTCTCGGTGACCAGGTACATGAGTGCATTGATGGTGACCGCGCCGAACAGCGCAATGGACGTCGATCGTGCATCGGGCTGAGCGACGAGGGATCCGTCGCGGGCCCCTTCGATGAGCAGAGTTTCGACGGGTTGTTGGTAGGCGGTATTGATCATCTCGGCGATGGCCGGCATGCGGGCCGCTCGTCCCAGTTCGCCGATGAGTGCACGGCATACCGCTGGCCGCTGCGCCATTGCCCGCAGTTGTGCGCGGATGACGAGTTCGAGGCGTTCGGCACCGGTGCCGTCGGTGTGCACGATCGCGGTCACGGCATCGGAGATGTCCTTGAGGAGGTCTTCGAGCAGGAAGGCAAGGATGTCCTCTTTGCCGGCGAAGTAGTAGTACAGCGTCGCTTTCGGCACACCGGTCACCGCGGCGACGTCTTCGATCTTGGAGTCGTTGAGCCCCTTCTCGGCGAACAAGTCCGCCGCGGCGGGAAGCCGGTCAGAGATCTGACGTGGAATCTTGCGCATTGCCCCCCTGTCCCGGTCGGCCGGTTTAGACTGCGAGTCTAAACCGTCGTTACTTTGGTGGTCGGAGGTCTTGGTGGTCTCGGTGCAGATTCGTTACGACCCGTTCGACGCCTCGATCCTCAACGACCCCTATCCGACGTATCGGTCGTTGCGTGACACGGCTCCGGTGTACCGCGCCGAGGAGTCCCATACCTGGGTGTTGAGCCGGCACGGCGACGTCCAGGCCGCAGCACTGGATCACGGCACGTACTCCTCGGTGGACGGCACACCCCGCCGGGATCGGACTTCATCGGCTCGTTCCTGCCGATGATGATCGCGATGGACCCTCCGCGCCACGACCAGTTGCGTGCCCTGGTGAGCCGGGCGTTCACCCCCCGGCGGGTGGCCGGGCTGCAGGGCGCCATCACACAGATGGCCGCGGAGTTGTTCGAGCGCCTCGACGAGGGCTCCGGATCGGCGGACTTCGTGACCGACTTCGCCGCGATCCTGCCCGCCGCGGTGATCGCCGATCTGCTGGGCGTTCCCGCCACCGATCGTGATCAGTTCCGATTGTGGTCGAGCCAACTGGTCCAGGTCGACGTCAACCACGGACAAACCACCGACGCACTGACCGCCGCCACCTCGATCTACGCCTACTTCACCGACTTCCTCGCCGACCGCCGCAAAAACCCCCGCGAGGACCTGATGTCGGCGTTGGCCAACGCCACCGTCGACGGGATCGGACTGACCGACGAGGAAGTCCTCGGCTTCTGCGCGCTGCTGCTCGTCGCGGGCTACGAGACCACCACCAATCTGCTGGGGAACTCCGCGGTCGTACTGGCCCAGCATCGGCAGACCCGCCGACGCCTGGCCGCCGATCGAACACTGTTGGGGCCGGCAGTCGAGGAGTTGCTGCGCTACGACTCACCGGCACAGGGACTTTCACGAACCCTGACCCGCGACGTCATCCTGCATGACACGACGATGCGTCAAGGTGAGAAGGTGCTGCTGTTGTTCGGGTCGGCCAACCGCGACGAGCGTGCCTTCCCTGATCCTGACGTGTTCGACATCGAGCGCACCAGTGAGCACCAGGTCGCCTTCGGTCGCGGCATCCACTTCTGTCTGGGTGCGGCACTGGCGCGGATGGAGGCCCGCATCGCTCTGGATGCTTTGTTGGACAAGGTGCCTGACTGGGAGGTCGATCTTGAATCGGCGCGGCGGCTGCGGTCCGGACCGATCCGCGGCTACACATCGCTGCCCATCACTTGGACCACGCCGGTCTAGCCCGTGCCCCTCTTCGACGACGCGTCGTGTGCTTCACCGCGCGGCCAGGTTCATCGCCGTCGATGTCGAGCACTCCGCGCGCACGGCGACCTCGGCGCATTCGGCGACATGCTCAACGATTCGCGGGCTCGAACGGTGATCGACCCATGACCGGACAGGAGGCAGGGGCATGGTGGTGGCAGTGACATTCGCGCACTTCGATGAGCAGATCGCCGACCAGCTGCTCAGATCGGCGAACACAGCGGGTGGACTGTCGACGTTTCTGAGCTTTCGGCACACCGAACTCGCCGCCGGTCGGCTGGTGGCAGAGATGGAAACCCGTGCCGAACTGCTCACACCCTTCGGCACCCTGCACGGCGGATGTCTATCGGCGATGGTCGACCACTGTCTCGGAGTCGTGTTCTACCCCGTCATTCCGGCCGGATCATGGGTCGCCACCACCGAATTCAAGCTGAACCTGCTGCGACCCGTGTCCACCGGTGTGTGTGTCGCCGTCACCGACATCGTGTCGCTGGGCAATCGCAGTGGAGTAGCGCGCATCGACATTAGCAACGGCGACAAAGCCGTCTGCGTAGCCCAGGGCACGGTCACGATCGTGAACGCCGCGGGCAACGCACAATGAAGGCGCTTGTAGCCGGTCGCACGCTTCGGGCGGACTCCGATCTCGCCAGGAAGGTGTCATGACCTCCGCCGTGCAGCATCGGGTCCGAACCCAGGACGGGATCACCCTGGCCGCCGACTGCTACGACCACGATGACGCCCGTCCCGTCGTGCTGCTCCTGCACGGCGGCGGCCAGAACCGGCACGCGTGGAGCACTTCAGCGCGTCGTCTCCACGCATGCGGATACACAGTCGTCGCCTACGACACCCGCGGTCACGGCGACAGCGACTGGGACCCAGCCGGCAGGTACGACATCGAGCGACTCGCGACCGATCTCCTCGCCGTGCGTGAGCACTTCAGCGCCGATACCGCCCCTGCCGTCGTAGGTGCATCCCTTGGGGGCATGACCGTGCTCGGCACGCATCTGTTGACATCCGGGGCGTCGTGGACGGCGGTCGTCCTGGTCGACGTCACCCCGCGGCTTGAATTCCAGGGCGCTCGTCGCGTGGTGACGTTCATGGCCGCACATCCCGATGGCTTTGGCACCCTCTCCGACGCCGCCGAGGTGATCGCCGCGTACAACCCCCATCGCTCGCGCCCGGCCAACGTCGACGGCCTGCGCAAGGTGCTACGGCAGCGTCACGACGGCCGCTGGATCTGGCGGTGGGACCCGGCATTCATTCACTCCAACTTCGACTTCCTCCGCGACGAATCGACCACGGGAACGGAGCAATTCGACGCAATCAGCCGCCTGCTGATCGACGGAGCCCGACGGGTCAGCGCCCCAACACTTCTCGTAAGGGGTCTGTTGTCCGACGTGGTCTCCCAAGCCACCGTCGACGAGTTCAAGCAACTGGTTCCCCACGCCGAGACCGTCGACGTATCCGGCACCGGACACATGATCGCCGGCGACGACAACGACGCCTTCGGCTCCGCCGTCACCGAGTTCCTCGGCCGGAGCTTCCTGTAGGTCGCGACGTGATCGAGCACCATCGAGCGGCCAGTAGAAAGGACTGGGCTTGACTTCACTGCGCGCGGAGCGAAGCCCATGAATTGTTCTTCGCTTAGGCCGACTTTGACCGCGACGGGCTCTGGTCGAGCTAGACGTTACTACGCATTTGTTGGCCACCATCGGCGTCGAAGAGTTCCTTGGTCCAGCGTTCGAGGATTTCTGCGCTGTCCCAGTCGTCGGGATGAAATCCGGCGCGGGTGTAGGAACGAAAGCGCTCAATTGCTGCTGGGCTGAATAGCGGGTTATGACGGAAACCTCGAAGGCTGCGCAGCAACCGCACCGGGTTGTAGGCGGCACGGTCACCGGCCAGAGAGCGGGTGGTCTGGATGACCAACTCGCTGAACAAGAGGAGGCTGGCGATCCGCATCCCCCAGACCCTGGTGCGTTCGCTTCCACCGACCGTCTCGTAGACATCGAAAGCGACGGCCTTGTGCTCGCATTCTTCCAGTGCGTGCCAGAGCAGAATAGGCCGCACTTCGGTGTCGCCGATCAATTCTTGAGCTTCGTCGCTGGTGAGAATGATCTCGGCGAATGTCGCTGTGTAGTGCTCGAGGGCGGCCGTCACAGCCAGGCGCATCTTGGGAGAAAAACGCTTCTCAAGTCGGCCAACCAACTTCTTGATATGGCGATCGATCCCCTCGGTGGGATAGCCCATCGCTTGGAGCCGATCGTTGAGCAGCCGATGCTGGTGTCGGTGCGTGGCCTCTTGTGCAATGAATCCCTTGACCGCCTCCTTGAGGTCAGCGTCGCTGATGTGGTCCCGATACTCGCGGACTGACCGGATGAAGAAGTCTTCGCCTTCGGGGAACGTGGCCGACAAGGTGGACACAAAGTGGCTCATCACCAAGTCGCCATCGACGAAGTGCTGCCGACTGGTCCCAGCAGGCATGTCGAATCGAACACGGCGGGGCTTCGGGACGACCCTCGTGGTGGGCCGAGTGAACGAATCGTCGCTCATGTTGTTCTCCCGTTCGTCAAGGGCACGCTGGCAATCTGACTCTAAGCCTTGTCAGAATTAGATGGCAAGCTATCCACGTGGTTTCGGCGCGGGTGTATAGCGGGATGTCCGCCGAGGAGCGTCACCGGAACCGGCGCACCCGTCTCATCGAGGCCGCAACCGAGTTGATCGGCACGCGCGGTGTTGCCGCCGCCACTGTGACTGCCGTCTGCGCTGAATCAGGTGTCACGTCACGCTACTTCTACCAGCACTTCTCCGGCCGAGACGCCCTCCTGCGGGCTGTCTACCAGCAGCTCTATGCCACCTTCCAGGAGGTGATAGTCGACGCGATCCCCGATGCCGGCGAGCCACCGGAGGTGCTGGCGTACGCGCCGATCCACAGGCTGGTCAGCATGATCGACGACGACCCTCGGCTGGGTCGGATCCTGTTCGTGGAATCTGCAACCGAGCCGCTGCTCCGAGAGCTACGCAGCGAACTGATGGCCGGTTTCACCGACCTCGTATTGCGCGAGGCCAGACTCCACCTCGACATCCCCGACTCCGCCGTGGGGGTTGCCCATTTGGCTTCGACCTTGGGCGTGGGAGGGCTATTCGAAGTCTTGCGCCGCCGACTCGACGGAGAACTGGAGTTCACCACCGATGAACTCGTTCAGCACTGCGCAGGTTTCCTGGGCAGCCTAGGCAATTACGTGCTGCTGCAGAACACGGGCCAGTCGGCCACAACCGAAGCGCAAACCTAGAGCTAGCGGCCCCGCTACGCGATGTGGCCGTCCGTGCGCTCGATGTCAACGTCCGAGACCAGCAACAGCAAGACCTGAACAACATCCAAGGCCAATGCCGTCGACTGAACAACGTCGGCCTGGCTTCAGAAGCCAACTGAGTGTTCGACCATTCCCTGCCGGCTGTGACCGGCGGCCGGCGCTGGACTCGATAGCGGCCGCCTGTCCTTCCCCAGTCGCGCATTGCGCGGCCTGGCGTCCTACGACGCCGTCACCACTTGCACTACATGCGGTAGCGTAGCGATACCGACAGTATCGATCGCTACCATTCGCTATCAGTGGAGGTCCAGTGACCGACGGCACTGCAGATTCCCCAAGCCAGGCCACGCGTTCTGGTCGGCGCGCCAACGGATCCCCCGACCCGGCCGACACTCGCGAGTACAGCGAACGGTTGGCAGCGCTAGCCCGATTCACCCTCCGGCACAAAGCGCTGGTCATCGGGGTATGGCTGGGCGCCGCGGTGGTTCTCGCGCTGCTGTTTCCCCAGCTGGAAACCGTGGTGCGCCAACAGTCGGTGGACCTCATTCCTCGCGATGCGCCGTCCTTGCAGACGGTTGACCGCATGAGCGCCGCGTTCGGCGAAGAAGGCTCGAAAACCATGGTGTTTGTCGCCATGGAAGACCCCAATGGCTTGACTCCGACTGCACGGCAGCGCTACGGCGAACTCGTGAGCCGGTTGCAGACCGAAGGCGACCACGTCCTGCTGGTGCAGGACCTACTGGCCGATCCGATTACCGAAGCCCAGGCGGTCAGCGTCGACCGCAAAGCCTGGTACCTGCCCGTCGGCGTCGCCGGCACCCTCGGAGACCCCACGGCCGCAGAATCCGTCAACGCGGTGCGCGACATCGCCGCGGAGGTGTTCACCGGCTCGACCACGACCGTGCAAGTGACGGGACCACCGGCGACCTTCAGCGACATGATCGCCTCGGCCGAGCACGACCTGCTGCTGATCTCAATCGCTACCGCGGGCGTGATCGCCCTGATCCTGCTGATCGTCTACCGGTCGGTGTTCACCGCGCTGTTACCGCTGCTGGTAATCGGGTTGAGCCTGGCGGTCGGGCGCGGCGTGCTGTCCGCCCTCGGCGAGATGGGCATGCCGGTCTCCCAGTTCACCGTCGCCTTCATGACGGCGATCCTGCTCGGCGCCGGAACCGACTACACCGTGTTCCTGATCAGCCGATACCACGAGCAGCGCCGCGCCCAAGTACCCGCCGATCAGGCCATCATCCACGCCACCGCCAGCATCGGGCGTGTCATCCTCGCCTCCGCCGCCACCGTCGCACTCGCGTTCCTGGCCATGGTCTTCGCGCGGCTCAGCGTCTTCGCCGCCCTAGGCCCCGCGTGCGCCATCGCCGTGCTGTTCGGATTTCTGGCCACCGTCACCCTGCTGCCACCCGTGCTGTCGCTAGCCGCCAAACGCGGCATCGGTGAACCCAAACCCGACCGCACCCGCCGCTACTGGAACAGCGTCGCCGTCGCCGTGGTCCGCCGTCCCGTGCCACTACTGATCGTCAGCCTGGTCATCCTGCTCGCCCTATCAGCAGCCGCTGCAACCATCAAAATCAGCTACGACGACCGCAAGGGACAACCAGACACCACGGCCAGCAACCAGGGCTACCACCTGCTGGACCGCCACTTCCGCAAAGACGTCGTCATCAGCGAATTCCTCGTCGTGGAAAACCCGACCGACATGCGGACCGGGAAAGGACTGGCCGACCTCGACGAGATGGCCTCCCGCGTCTCCCAGATCCCCGGCGTCACCAAAGTTTCCGGAGTCACCCGCCCCACCGGAGAGCGCCTCGACCAAGCAGAACTGGCCTGGCAGAACGGCCAGATCGGCGACAAAATGGCCGGCGCGGTCGCCGAGGGCAACTCACGCAAAGACGACCTCGCCAAACTCACCGGCGGCGCCGACCAGCTCGCCGACGGCCTCGCCCAACTCGACAGCACCGTGCGCACCGCCCTCACACCACTGGCCGGAATCCTCACCCAAGCCCAATCCGCAGGAACTCAGGTCAACCAATTCCGGCCACTGCTGCAACAGCTTTCCGCCACTGCCCCCGCCGTCGACCAAGCCATCCAATCCGGCCCAGGACTACGACCGCTGGCCAACCAAGCCCAAAACGCAATCACCCAGCTCGACCCACTCGTCGGCGCCCTCAACACCTCACCGTGGTGTGCCACCACCCCGCAATGCGCCCAAATCCGCGACCAGGTGAAGATCCTGGTCACTCTGCGCGACAGCGGATTCTTCACCCAGATCGCCGACCTCGGGGACCGCTACGATCCCGCCACCAATGCCACAGTCGGTGGCACCCTCGCCAACGTCGAGAACGCAGTCGCCTCGCTGGACAAGGCATTCGGAGCCCTCGGTGACCCCGCCGACCTGGCCACCAACCTCCGCCGATTGCAGGACGGAATCGGACAGCTGGCCTCCGGCGCCCAAGCACTCGCCACCGGCGTCCGCACCCTCGCCGACAGCAACATCGAAATGCTGTCCGGCATGAGCCAGATTGCCACCCAACTGCAAAACTCTTCACGCGCAGCGGCCGACTCCGACTCCTCGAGCGGTTTCTACCTGCCCGCCAACGCATTCGAGAACCGGCAATTCACCGACGTCGCCGAACAATTCCTCTCACCGGACGGCAAAACAGCGCGGTTCATGATCGAAAGCAGCCACGACCCATACAGCGTTGAGGCGATGGACCTCGCCAGCCGCATCACCGACACCGCCAACACCGCACGACCCAACACGTCACTCGCCGACGCCACCGTGTCCGTCGCCGGCTTCCCCGCCGTCAACTCCGATATCCAACGACTCCTATGGGCCGACTTCGCACAACTGGCCATCGCCACCATAATCATCGTCGGCGTCATCCTGGTCCTACTGCTGCGCGCACTCCTGGCACCCCTCTACCTACTAGGCACCGTCGTGCTGAACTACCTCGCCTCGCTCGGCATCGGCGTTGTGGTCTTCCAATGGGGACTGGGCCACGAAATCGCCTGGCCCGTACCGCTGCTGGCGTTCATCATCCTCGTCGCCGTCGGCGCCGACTACAACATGCTGCTCGTCTCACGGCTCCGCGAAGAATCCGGAACCAACATCCGCGTCGGCGTCCTGCGCACCGTGGCAAACACCGGAGCCGTCATCACCTCCGCTGGCCTGATATTCGCCGCCAGCATGTTCGGCCTCATGGTCGGCTCAGTCGCCATCATGATCCAAGCCGGCCTCATCATCGGCTTCGGGCTGCTGCTCGACACCTTCCTCGTGCGCACCCTCACCGTGCCCGCCATCGCCACACTCCTACGCGAAGCCAGCTGGTGGCCCACCAAAGCAACAAACCCGCGACGTGGTCAGACCAACGCAGGAGGCATGAAGGACGCACCTCACGTGCTGGTCCAGGAGAGGTGAGAAGCGAACAGAGCAATACCCGGCGCTACATGCCGACCAGCGTGAGGGCGTATTCACCCCGAATGAATACGACCCCTGCGCCAGTACAGCAGGCCGCTTATCGACGGACGATATTGCGTCCACACCTAATCGGGCACTGCGCAAGACACTGTTCTGCGAGGATTGCGAGGGTAATCAGCGGCATCGGTCCTTGCATTTAGAAGGTGCTCGCGGCCGGCGTCGTTGTCAGGACGGTGCCGCGGGGCTCGTTATCCCAAGGGTCGCCCGCAGACATGAGCGGTGCAGCGATGCGATGGTCGCATCTGAGTCTTGAAAACTGACGTTTGCTGGGGAGACAGTCGGCGCGGTGCTGTACAAAAGGCTCTGACCTTCGGAACCATTGGGAAGCGGGCGCAGGCGTTGACGCGGATCTTCGACAACATCAAACAGGACTTGGGATCGCACCTGGAGAAGACACTCCAGGTGTCCAACACCATGGACGTCGCCGTCGGCTACTTCAACTTGCGTGGCTGGAATGTCTTCGACCAGTTGGTCACCGATAAGGCCGCAAACTGGAGCGAAGGCGATCCGCCGATCGTCCGGATCCTGATCGGCATGGTGACAGCCGGAGTGCAGCAGGAAACGCTCGACGCGCTCCAAGCGGATCTGGAAGGCGCAGACGAATCCGATGCCGACGCGAACGCCGCGCGGGAACGCAAGGCGGTCCTGATCGAGCAACTCCGCTTGCAGCTAATGCGCGGTCTTCCGACCGCGGCGGACCGTGCGGTCCTGCAATCGCTGCGCGAACTGCTCGCCACTGGTGCCGTCGAGATCAAGGTGTTCACCCGCCGACCGCTGCACGGCAAGACCTACATCTGCCACCGCGAGGACCTCAACAATCCGATCACCGGGTTCGTCGGCTCGTCGAATCTCACCCGCCCCGGCCTCACGGTCAACTACGAGCTCAACGTCGATGTCCTCGACACCACGGCCGCCGAGACCCTTGCGCAGTGGTTCTTGGACCGCTGGGCCGATAAGTTCAGTCGGCCGATCACCGCAGACATCCTCGATCTCCTTGACGAGTCCTGGGCTCGCCGCGAGCCCAGGCGACCATACGAGGTGTTCCTGAAGGTCTGCTACGACTTGTCCCGCGACGTGCGCGAGGGATTGGCCGAGTACTCGGTGCCGAGTGCGATCCGAGAGCAGCTCCTGGGCTATCAAGCCACCGCGGTGCAGACCCTGGCCCGGCGGATCATGACCCGCAACGGGACCATGCTCGGCGACGTTGTCGGTCTCGGTAAGACACTGACCGCCATTGCGGTCGCGTTGATGCTCCGCGACGAGCACGGCTACATGCCGCTGGTGGTGTGCCCGAAGAACCTCGTGAAGATGTGGGAAGAACACTTCGAGGCGTACGACCTACACGGCCGCGTAGTGCCGTACTCGATGGCCCACGCGGTCCTGCCGACGCTGCGCCGGTACCAACTGGTCATCGTTGACGAATCCCACACCCTGCGCAACGACGCCCGCCGGGACTACCAGGCGATCCAGAGCTACATTCACGCCAACGACAGCAAAGCGCTGCTGCTGACGGCCACTCCGTACAACATCCGTTTCCAGGACGTGGCCAACCAGCTCGGCCTATACATCGATGACGATGACGACCTGGGCATCGCCCCGGTCAATGCAATCGCCGCCGACCCCCGGCTCGTCGACAAGGTCGACGGGAAGACAACCACGATGGCTGCGTTCCGACGGTCCGAGGATCCGGACGACTGGAAACGCCTGATGAGCGAGCACCTGGTGCGCCGAACTCGCACGTTCATCAAGAACAACTTCGCGCAGACCGACGCTGACGGGCAGTATCTCGAATTCGTCGACGGCAGCAGATTCCGCTTCCCGCAGCGCATCCCGAAGCCAGTCGACCACTCCTTCGGCGACGACGACCCCGCCGCGTTGATGGCCGGCAACGCCACCCTGGACACCATCACCGCGCTGCGGCTGCCCCGCTACGAGCTCGGCAACTACCTATCGCCCACCGCGGCACCGACCGAGGCGGAGCAGGAGTTCATCGACAACCTGGCTCGTGGCCGCGGACACGTCGCCGGGTTTGTCCGCACCACCTTCTACAAGCGGCTTTCATCCTGCGGGCACTCATTCACCCTGTCGCTCAAGCGACACGTCGCCCGCAACGACTTGTTCCTGTACGCCATCGCCAACGGGTTGGCGATCCCCGCCGGCACGATCACTGAGAACCAGTTCGGTGAGGATGACGACCCAAACGACGAGAACAACGAGGACACAGCGGCCAGCGCCGAGGCGCGGTACACGCAACTGCAGGAGACCAACCCGGCAGGCCTGACGTGGATCCGTCCGGAGCTGTTCACCCCCGCTCTGCGTGAGGCTTTGGTCGAGGACACCACCGCGCTTCGGGCGTTGCTCAACCTGTACGGCGATTGGAAACCGGAGACCGATTCCAAGCTCGACGCCCTCATCCACCTGCTGCAGTCCGACCACCTGGACGAGAAGGTCCTCGTTTTCACCGAGTACAAGGACACCGCCGAGTACATCGGAGCCGCGCTGCGGGCTGCGGGCATCGACAAGGTCGACGTTGCCACCGGTGACAGCGAGAACCCGACGCGCATCGCGCAGCGGTTCTCGCCGCAGTCGAACACTCTGCCCGGCCACGAACCCGACGTCACACCCGACGGGGAGCTGCGGGTCCTCATTGCGACTGACGTGCTCAGCGAGGGGCAGAACCTGCAGGACGCGCACATTGTCGTCAACTACGACCTGCCGTGGGCGATCATACGACTCATTCAGCGCGCAGGGCGCGTCGACCGCGTCGGGCAGAAAGCGGACAACGTCCTTCTCTACTCGTTCTTCCACGAGTCGGTGGACAACGTGATCGACCTACGCCGCCGCATCAGCGCACGCCTGCACGCCAACGCGGAGGCCTTCGGCTCCGACGAACTCTTCTTCGGCTCGGACGGCGAAATCCAGACCATCGCCGACCTGTACAACGGGACCCTCGACGACAACGATTCCGGGGACGATGTCGATGCGTCGAGCCTCGCCTACCAGCACTGGATACAGGCGGCCGAAGGGCATGACGATCTCGCGGCGAAGATCGCCGGGATGCCCGACATGATCTCCGCTACGCGCCGAAAGCGCATGACCGACGACGACACCGGGGTGGTGTGCTACGTCCGCACCGACTCCGGAGTCGACGGGTTCGGCCGCGCGACCCCGGACGGCACCACCTCACTGCTCACCGGGCATGAAGTGCTCAAGACCTTCGAAGCTGCCCCCGAGGAGCCCGGCCTGGAGCCAGCTGAGGACCACGACTCTCTCATCGAGACACTGGTCCGCGGCCCGCTATCCACCCCGACCCTGGCAGCTGGACGACTCCGAGGGGTTCGTCGAACCCTATGGAACCGCCTGGGCGCCACGCTGTACAGCCACAACGCCGACACATCGGCGGCTCTCGACGACCTGTATCAGCACCCGCTCACCAAGGACGCCGAAAACCGACTCCGACGCGCCGTCCGCAACCAGGCGAATAACGACGAACTCGCCACGCTGATCACCGCGTTGCACCGCGACGGAGACCTCACCGTCACCGCCCGCAGCGGCAAGGACCCGATCCGCATCGTCTCCAGCATGGGAATCCGCGAATGACCGACAACCGATTCCTCGACCTCGTCGACGCCCACGAATTCCGCACCTTGTTCATCGACGAGCTCGGCTGGGACAACCCCGACCGCCCGCCGCTGACGCTCGAGATCGACGGAACCGACTACACCCTCAACCAGGTGGCTGGGTACAAGGGCCTACGCATCTGGCACTGCCCGGTACTGCCACCCCGGCCCGTGCAGCGGCAGATCGACGTCCTCGTCGGCAAGGACAACTTGGAGCGGCTCGTCATCTTCACCGATGAGCACCGGCAGGAGTGGCGGTGGCCGCGCCGGCAGCAGCTGGGGTCAACCAACGCAAAACTCGTTGTCCACCAGTACCACAACGGTGACCGCACCACTCATCTGGCCGATCGACTCAAAGCGATCGAACTCGACTTCGACGAAGATCTCCCGCTCGTCATGCTGCTGGATCGGATGCGTGATGCGTTCGATCGGGAAGCCGAAACGGCGTCGGTCGCAGCCGCACGCCTCATGGGCACGCTGTACACCCACCTCGAATCCGCCGGTGTCGGTGAGGACGAGGCCACTCTGCTGCTCGCCCGGCTCCTGTTCCTGTTCTTTGGCGATGACGCCGACATGTGGCGCCCGCCTGCCCTATTCGAGAATCACCTGCGCAACCACACCACCCCGGAGACTCTTCACACCGATCTGATCGAACTGTTCGAGGTGCTCAATGCTCCGGCTGATCGCCGGACTGTGGACGCAGGTAGCCCGCTCAGCTTTTTCCGTTACATCAACGGTGGGCTGTTCGAGGACCCGATGCGGTTGCCACACCTGCCGACGGACTTCCGCGGTGCGTTGCTGGAAGCTTGCAGCTTCAACTGGTCGGTGATCTCGCCAGCGGTCTTCGGATCCATGTTCCAGACGGTCAAGAGTAGGGAGGCCCGGCGTCACGGCGGTGAGCACTACACCACCGAAGCGAATATTCTGAAGACGATCCAGCCCTTGTTCCTCGATGAGTACCGCGATCGGCTCGATCGGGCCTGGAATGACAAGGGCCAACTCACCAAGTTGCACAACGACCTTGGGCAGCTTCGAGTCCTCGACCCGGCTTGCGGATGTGGAAACTTCCTCGTAGTGGCATACCGGGAGTTACGTGCTCTCGAGCTGGACGTACTAAAGCGCCGTCGAGACCTCGACATGGAGGCGATCGCCGCCGGTAAGAAGGTCGAGCGTGCCCAACTTTCGCTGGACGTCACGGCGAACATCAAAGTCACACTCGACCACTTCTTCGGCATCGAGATCGAGGAGTGGCCAGCGCGTATCGCAGAGACCGCGATGCTGCTGGTGGACCACCTCGCTAACCAGCAGATGGCCGAGGAGTTCGGCGTCGCGCCTGACCGCCTGCCGATCAGGATTGCACCGGAGATCAGACACGCGAACTCGCTTGAAATTGAATGGAGTGCCGTTTGCGCCGCCGATTCGGGACTACTTGTGATTGGCAACCCGCCCTATCTAGGGCCACGCCTGCAATCTGCTCGGCAGAAGGCCAATCAAAAGTCCATCTGGGGTGACGTCTCCGGATCGGGCACACTCGACTACGTAACTAACTGGTTTCTGAAGGCTGCGCGCTTCATCAGTGGAACTGAAGCGCGGGTCGCATTCGTCTCGACCAATTCAATTACTCAGGGCGGTCAGCCAGCCATTATTTGGAGCCAGCTTCACAAACTAGGTATGCGCATTGACTTTGCACATCGCACGTTCGTGTGGGGTAACGATATTCGTGACTCCGCGGCTGTCCACTGCGTGATTATTGGTTTCAGCTATGGGGGTAGCCGGGGTCCGAGAATCATTTGGACAGAAGATTACTTGGGATCTGAGCCTGTGCGTGCGGGCAATATCAATCCGTTTCTCCTGGACGCCCCCGATATGTATGTGTGGAGTATCAGTAAGCCGATCGTGGCCGGCGTTCCACCGATGTCGGTAGGTAATGAGCCGCGAGACGGCGGTCACCTATCGAAGATTTCTGCGGAGGACGCAGAGCTGATCCGACGGGCGGATCCCTTAGCAGCGAAGTATCTCCGTCGTCTCGTTGGAGCTCGGGAGCACCTCAATTCGCAGTGGCGTTACTGCCTCTGGTTGCTGGATGCATCCCCGTCCGACATCGAATCGTCACCGGTACTGCGTGAGCGGGTCGCATTGGTTGCCGCTGAACGGAACGGTGCGAAAGGCGCGAAAGGACGAGCGGCCGACCGGCCGTGGCGATTCGGTGCGATCTTCCAACCCGCCGACGACTTCTTGCTTGTGCCCAGTGTCTCGTCAAAGGATCGCATGTATATCCCTGTCGCGATGTACGGCAGAGATGTCATTGTGAACAACTCCGTATTCTTTGTTAGCCCGGCCGATCTCGTAACCTTCGCATTTCTGCAGAGCAAGCTCTTCACGAACTGGGTGAGTGTTGTCTCAAGTCGGATGAAGTCGGATTTCCAAATTTCCGTAGGATCGGTCTACAACACCTTCCCCTTCCTCGCTGTAGACGCTACACAGCGTGAATTACTCACTGACAAGGCGACCGCCATCCTGACGGAGCGCGAGAAACACCCCAGCTTGTCTCTGGCGCAGATGTACGACCCCGACGCAATGCCGCGGAGGTTGCGAGAACTGCACGCTGAATTGGATATCGCCCTGCTACGGATGTATGGGCTCACCCCAGAGGTAAACGACTACGAAATCTCTGCCGCGCTATTCGAGAGATACGCAGCGCTGGTAAGTGACTCGACGAGCACTAGGTACGACGCGGGGTTCGACTCGGCGGAAGCAGTAGACCAGCGGAAGTCACCGCGGCGATGAGCGCGTCTACCCCCGTAATTACGCTGCATTTGACGGGGGAGGAACACCGGGATGGCGCACGTCAATCCACCGAAAGTTCTTGATGTACGGGGAACGCCTGGTGACGCGTAAGGAAGAACTGCGCATGCAGGTGGACTACCCGTCGGACCCGCACACCCGCCTCAAGCACGCCTTCTACCGCCGGTACATCGCGTGCTGGATGGGTAAGGTTCTGCAGGGCAGGTGGGCGAAGCCGGGGACGATCATCGACGGATTCGCCGGTTCCGGGATGTACTCCGATGGCCTCGACGGCAGCGCGATCATGATCGCGAAGTTGTTCCGCGACCACCTCTGCCGCCCGAACTTCCAGCCGCTCACCTACGTAACGAACGACCTCGACCCGCGCCGCTGCGACGCGCTGGACAGGCGCATGAAAGCTCTTCCGGCAGACGACCGAATCCATCACATACCGGTCGGCCCGAAGAAGTTCGAGGACATCGTCGCCGAGGTGCGAAAGCAACACGCGCCGCCGGGAACACAGACAATGTGGATCATCGACCCGTACGGACTCAAGCAGATCCCTTGGTCCACCGTCTCGGAGATCGTGAAGGTCCCCAAAAACGACGCGGTGATCACGTTCATGGCCGACGAAGCTCACCGATACCGCACTAATCCGGCGATGGTCTCTGTGATGAACGGCCTCTACGGCGACCGCTCCTGGCAGAGCATTCCCGACGGTCTCAGCACAGCGCAGTCCAAGGCCGCGCTCGTCAAGCTTTACTGCGACAAGCTAGAAGCGCTCGGGTGCCACACCTCATCGTTCGACGTCGACGTCGCACGCCGGTACACCCGGTACTCGCTGATCTTCGCAACGCACCATCAGGCAGGGCTCGAATGCTGGAACTCCGCTAAATGGTCTGCGGACCCCACCAGCGGCCGCGGGGCCAGCGCCGTCACAGCGTTTCAGCCGAGTTTGCTCGAACCCGACATTCAGCCCCTGATCGATGACTTCCGGAAGCGTGTCGGTATTCACGATTTCGCCGAGCTGGTCAACCAAGCGCAGATCCTCGGTCACACGGAACCACATGTTCGCACCACGCTCGACGAGCTGTTTCGCGAGGGGGTCGTGGTCCGGTTGTCTCCATCCACCGCGCCGAAGAATGCACCCTGGCCGGCTACGAGCCGCATCCGAATATTCGAGGCGGCACCGGACGATGAAGGGGACGACAGCGAGGCTTAGGCTGTTGCCGCACAGGGCATTTCGTCCCACAGCTGCCCGTCGAGCTCACGGCCGGCGGCCTTCGGGGTGCGACCGCCCCACTGCTTGAAGAAGAAGGGCACCTCGGCCTCGGTGCACGCATCGCGGATGCCGCGGGCCCAGGACAGCTGCATCGGCCGGTACCGCGGCCCGCTCTCGCCACCGGCGATCACCCAACCGATGCCAGTCAGGTCAATCCCGTCGAGCGGCCCGAGCAGCGGTTCACACGACAGGAACCGGACGGCGGCTGGCACCTCGCGGAGATGGTCGACTCGACTGAGGACATCCGAGCTCTCCACCGAAACTCCCATCCAGAGGTTGTCCGGCCAGTCCAGCTTGTCGGCCACGCGCCGGAGCCGCAGACTCCGCTTCGTCAGTACCTGGTAGGTGTGCTGCGGGGTGTCACGGCAGACGTCGAACACGTCGCGGATGAAGTCGAGTGGCACCTTCACGTGGAACAGGTCGCTCATCGAGTTCACGAACACCACGCGGGAGTTACGCCAGCGCCGCGGCTCGTCGAGGGCTTGCGGGTGGATTGTGACGCCGAAGCCGGGACCTGAGGTGCGAGGGTCGCCATCCTGCTGGTACTTCGCCGAGCCCATCGCCTTCAGGCGTTTCGCCAGAGTCATCGCGTAGCAGTGGTCGCAGCCTGCGGACACGCGGTCGCAGCCGGTGACGGGGTTCCAGGTCGCCTCGGTCCACTCGATCGCTGACCGGTCCGCCATCGCACACTCCCCTCAGCTAAGGCTTCTTGCTGTTGCGGTCACTCTATGGTCAGGTACCGACGACGTCGCACAGAGCCATTGTTGCCGGTGTGTCGGGAGTGGCTCGCGCGCGCGTGTCGGCACTGTATTCGGTGGGGTTCGAACCAAAAGGTGTGACGGGCACGTCCGTGTCTCAATCATTCCTCGGGGTACCGGGACGCGAGCTCCTTGGCCCATGTCCAGGCATAGCTCTTGTTTCTGCGGAATCGAACCTTGTTGGCTACTTTCGGCATCCGCGTGATTAACTCCGCGGCTTCAAGATCCCTGATCGGGTCTTGAATGCTGCTCAGATTCTCGAATCCCAGTTCGTCAGCCAGTTTCGAGAGTGCGAATTCCCTCCCTCCGCGGGCAATTCCCACCATCACCGACAGGCGATGCGCCTGGCCGAACAGCACGCGCGACAGCTCACGCAATTCATTGCTTTCAGCCAGAGACACGACTAAATCCTAACTGCAACAAGTGTTACGCGTTACGCGTAACGCGTTGTATCCTGGACGCGTGGACCGGCCGCTTCTGACTCCCAATGCGGTCGTACTGGTTGCGATCGACGCTCTGGGACGGCACGCGGAACAGATCGGTGCTGAACTAGGTCGCGATTCTTGGATTCGTCAAGCACTCATCGAGGAAGCGCTGCAGGCGCTTCCGTGCGGCCTTGCGCAACGGGCATTACGGCGGTTGAGGACTGGCAGGCGAAGGGTAAGCGAAACGGCCGCCGACGCAGTCTTCTACGACTTGACATTGAATGGTTGGCTCATCCCACGGGGCGTGCACTCAGAAGCAACGTGGGAAATCGACACCGGTCGGCAGGATGAGATCGATGGACTGTGGGCGGCACTCACCGATTTAGAGCGACGCGCAGTAGAGCGAGCAGCTCAGCGGACGATGGCACTATCTGTCGCCTGGTCGAACAAGCTGCGGGCGCGGGATGAATCTAGAACATCCACGTCGAGGTCGTCCAAGCCGTAACGGCGCCATCCATTGCCGCGGTTCATCTGCGTCGATAGACGGAATCCGCCCTTGCGCAGCCGAACGGCCTCAACTCGGACGCGGCGGTCTCGATGGTGGCGGAACGGCGCCTCCCATCGAAGCGAGTCGGTCTCCGCCCAGTCGATGACACGGGCCCTTGATAGGGCGTTGTCCATCTCGCTCGCAGTCTGAAAGCGTTGGCCCGGAACAGAATGCACGGACTTGGTCAGGGCACGACGCAAGGATCGCGATGCCCAGATGGGGTGGCTGCGCTCGGCCATTGACAGCGGAGAAACGCCTCGCAGCAGTCGGCGCACTACGTGTGTCTTAGGGTACGCGTCATAGTCGAATCCGCCTTTGAGCAACTCCAGCAGCACGAGTCCCATCGGGTACAAGTCGCTCGCTCGGGTGAGAACGCCAGTTCCGACCAGTTCGGGTGGGCTGTACAGCGTGGGGATGTCCAGCGCCGGGGTGCGCCCGTCCTCGCCGATGCGGCCGGCGCAACCCAAGTCTCCTACCCTGGCGAGGAATTCGTCACCGGTCAGCAGAATGTTGGGGCTCTTGATGTCACGGTGCAGGATGCCGTGCACCTCATGGAGGTGTCCCAACCCACGTAATGCAGCCTGCACGATGCGTACGGCTTCTGTAGGGACGAATCGCTCGCCGCGGAGGAATGCGTCGGTCAGGCTACCCCGTTCGTAGTACGGGGTGACGATCTCAATCACCCGCATCGGTTTCGGAAAGCCGTCAACAACCGGTGCAGCCAGGATCGGCACCACGTGGTCGTGTCGAATCTGTCGCAGGATTGCTGGCTCCGGCAGCACGTCATCGAGATTCGAGAGGTCGACCCGCTTTCCGACCTGCTCGCACTGCAGATTCTCATCCCACCAGACGCGCACCGGGTTGGAGCCCTCGGGCAGCGTCTGCAGGCACTCGAAGGCCAGGCGGAGTGGACGGGAGCGCTCGAGGCCGGGGATCCTGGGTTCACTCGGCATCTGAGCAGGCACCGTCACGTCGTGCCCCCGACCAATGTGTAGGCAGCGGCGTACGCCTCGGCTAATCCTGTCGTCCAGAACGTCGGTCGTTGCGCGAAACCCAGTACAGCGAAGTCGAATGTATCGAGCGACTTCGGTAAGCAGCTGATCGCCGTTCCAATCGTCTCCGTAGTTAGGGTTTCGTAGGCGACGTTGAGTTCGGCGGCCGCGAACATGACCGCGCATATAGCTGTGACGCGGGCGTAGACCTGGTTGTACTGCAGATTCCTGAAAGCGCGCGTCTGGACGAGCCCCACCGCGTCTACCCGGGCGGCCTCGAGCTCCTGCTTCACGCGCTTGGCGAGGTCGCGGAGACTCTGCGCTTCGGGCAAGTCGGCAGGTGTCAGCTTTGGGCTCGTAACGGGCACTGGGGTCGCTGGTCCTTCATCGCGGCGTTCCACGACGGCCAGCAACAGCGTCCCTGCCTCGACGTTGAACCCCGCAGCCCGCATAGGTCTATTGTCCATGCCGTCAACCGCGCCGTGTTCCGACGGGCTAACGACGCCATGCTTCGTGTTCGGGACGGCTATGCCGGATGGCCAACCCGATTCCGATCTCACCAACATTCCGCAGGAGCTGCAGTGCGGCGCTCACCGCGGGAGATCGTTGTAGTGCTGCTGGCATTCCGGACATACAGGCATGTCCGTGTGGTCTCGGCACGGCACGAAGTAGACACCGCAAAGTGCACGTACGGCCGAGCCCTCGATGGTGCTGCCGGCAATGTGCTTGCGGTGGGTGTAGTGGCAGTGTTGACCCGGTTCGGATTCAACGAGTTCGTGCCGTTCAACATAGGTCTCCAACTCAGCGAGCCTGGCTGTCCAACTCCCCGGTTCAGCGATGTTGGAGTAGGTGTCTCCGTATCGGTCCCAACCTTCCTGGGGCGGATTCAACGCCGCGAGGACGCGGACCGTGAGCTGCCATAAAAGGTGTTGTCCGGCGTACTGGGCGACGGGATCGATCTCGACCACGATGTCGTCGGATTCGTAGTCCGGTTCACGGACCGGGTTGACCGTCACCGTCAAGGTGGCCAGGGGTACCTTTCCGGGTAGTGGGTGGTCGATGGTGAAGCGGTCGGTTCCGCCTGCGTGAACCCTGCGCAGTGCCTCTAACACCCGGACTTGCACCGTCAGCTCCCACTCTGTGATGAGTCGAGCTGCCGTCTCTCGCTTGAGGAGTCGTCGATCCGGTTCGGTGGGCAACCATCGCTGCGGTGCGTTGCCTGCGTTGTCGGCCGCGACGCGCATGTAGAAGTCGTCATGATCCTCGTGACCGCCCTTGGCCAAGCCCGCGACGACCAGCCAATGCACGCCCGTTTCCGGATCGACCCACACGCCACCTCGCCACTGCGCAACCTTGACCTCCATGAGTCGCAGCTGCGTGCTGCTGGCGATCGGCCCGACCGGGTTGTCGTCGGCGGCAACCATGCCGAAGGTTTCCGTCGCCTTGGCGATGATCGGGTGCGGTAGTTCGCTCAGGGGGTGAAGCGCGTCGTAATCACCGGCGTCCAACATCCGGCGCGGATACGGTGACGACCAGCCGTCGCGAAGGTCTTCGACCAGCAGGCGGATGGTTGGTCGGGTGCGTCGGCTGTGCATGCACAGCTCGACGCACCCGACCGTCCATCGATTCACAACAGGTCGGCGACCTCGTCGATGGCTCCATCGCGCGTCTTCGGCTGGGAGGCGAATCGCTGCGCAAGTTCGCGGCGGTCACGCTCGCGACGGGACTCGAATTCGAGTAGATCGTGCACGCGAATGCGGCGGTCACGTCCAACGCGATCGAACGGGATCTCACCGCGATCAAGCAGCTTGTAGAAGTGAGTCCGGCTCATCCCCAGACGCTTCGCGGCTTCATTCGGGGTGAGTGTCTCGCTCTGGTCGATGACAGCGAGCTTGGCGCCCTCACGCACGCAACGTGTGACGTGAAGCAGGACGGCGCGCAGCTCGACGCCAGCGGTCTGGGCGTAAGCGTCCAGAGCGGTGAGCTGCTCTGCCGGAATGTTCGAGGTTTCGATGGTCTCCATGCCAACCGTCCACAGATGTCATAAAAGTTCTAGATGTCACAGATGACAGTACTCGGCGGTGGCGACACGGTCAATCCCGATGTCGTCGAGGTAACACTGATTGTGGATAACCGGGCCAATCATGCGGCCGCCAGTCCGCAGTCAGTCCGCAGCACATCCGCATGCCGTCCGTGACACCCAACCCAACCAACAACTGCTGACCTGCAGTTTCTCACGCTGTCCAACGACGCCAACTCAATCAAACTCCCTGGTGTCGTGGTTCGGGACGAAGAGGTCGTGGGTTCGAATCCCGCCACCCCGACGCGTGTGTTTCGCCTCAGCGGTGGCTGTGCATCTTCGCATAGAGGGCGACGGATCCCAGCTCGGCGACCCCGAGCAGAAGCAGTGGCCACACCGCGCCCCCGACGAACGCGACCCGCAACGGATGCTGTGCGGGGAAAGCGACGTCCGCGAACTGCGTGCCGGCGACGAACAATCCGAGCGTGACCAGAACCCAGCCGCAGAGATACACCTCGAGCAGCATCTGCACGTCGAACATTGCGATCTCCCGCCTGAGCCCACGACGTTGTAGGCGACGTACCCGGCAGCATAAATGCAAAACCACAGCTCGCGCTCGACGACCTGCGGAGCCGTTACCGAAACGAGTTTGACCGGCGACGACGCGGGTATTGGGAGACCGTGACTCAACCGTCGACGCTGATCGAACCTGCCCTGCCGAAGGCCGTCGGGCCGCTGTCGGCAACCATCATCGATCTGCTGCAGCGGGGTCGGCCCGCGTCGCATCTGCGTCCGATCGACGTGCCGATGTATGAGGCCGACCCGTACGGCCTCGACCTCCAGCTGGCGCTCTACGTCTGCTACGAGTTGCACTACCGCGGCTTCGCCGGCGTGAACCCCCGGTGGGAGTGGAACCCCTCGCTGCTTCAGCTTCGGAGCAGGCTCGAGGACGTGTTCCTGTCGGCGGTCCGCCACGACGTCGGCGAGATCGCCGAGGGCGAGACTGCCGACGCAGAAATGGACAAGCTGTCGATCGAACCGGTCGACGGCGAGGGCCCGTCGTATTACCTGCGCGACAAGGGCACCTGGGAGCAGATGCTCGAATACTTCGTGCACCGCTCGGTGTACCACCTCAAAGAGGGCGACCCGCACGCCTGGACCATTCCCCGGCTGGCCGGCCACGCCAAGGCCTCGTTCGTCGCGGTCGAGTTCGACGAGTTCGGCGGCGGCCGCGGTGAGCATGTGCATCAGCATCTGTACGCCGAGCTGATGGACGCGGCCGGCCTGGACTCGACGTATCTGCGCTACCTCGACAACGTGCCCGCCGACGCGCTGGCGTCGGTGAACCTCATGTCGCTGTTCGGCTTGCACCGCGAGTGGCGCGGGGCGTCGATCGGCCACTTCGCGTCGACGGAGATCACGTCGTCGCCCGGCTCACGACGGCTGGTGGAGGGATTGCGCCGGCTGGGCGCCCCGGAAGCCTGCGTCGCGTTCTATCAGGAACATGTGGTGGCTGACGCCGTCCACGAGCAGGTGGTTCGCACCGACGTGGTGGGCGACCTCGTCGCCCGGGAACCGCAGCTGGACCGCGATGTCGTGTTCGGTATCCGCGCGCGCGACGTGGTCGAGGAGCGGCTGGCCCGCCACCTGATGGACTGCTGGGCCGAGGACCGCTCCTCGCTACGCCGACCGCTTGGCTGACGGTTCGCCACGCCGCCGACAGCGGTGGCTCGTGTCGCACAACGGGTAATCCTTGCTGCGCCGGCACGTGCAGACCGCGACCATGAACCGGTCCGATTCCACGACCTCACCGTCGGGCATCTCGATACGCACCGGGCCCTGCACCATCAGCGGGCCGTTCGGCACGACCCGCACGATGCGAGGCTCGGCGTCGCTCACGGCTTGTCCGCCCGGATGACCAACAGTTCCTCTTCCCGACGGCCGGGTTCCAGGCGGCCGGTCTCCTCGAGCCACCCGGCCCGCGATGTCAGCACGGGGCCGAACGGAATCCACTGCCGTGCAACGACTTCAGCGTCGAGTCCAACACTGGCCAGCGCCCCGAGGGTCTGTCGCGGGTCCGCGAACTCCGACTGCACCAGCAACAGGCTGCCGCCGTGGTCGAGGATCTCGGGCACCGCCGCGCACAGCGGGTCGAGCACCATCCGACCGTTGCTGCCGGCGTCCCAGGCACGCGCCGGGCCGACGTACGCCGGCAGCGGGTCGCAGTCGGCGGCCGGATCGTGCGGAACATACGGCGGATTGCAGACGACCAAGTCGAAGGGTCCGAATTCGGCCGCCCGAGCCCACGATCCGAGCCGCACGTCGACGTCGACACCGGAGGCCAGTGCATTGGCCCGCGCACAGCGCACCGCGCGGGCACAGATGTCGAGCGCGGTGACCGATGCGGCGCCCTGTTCGGCGGCCCCGACCGCGACGACCCCACTGCCGGTACACAGATCAACGACGTGCCGCCCGCGCGCGAGCGCGGCTCCGTCCATTACCTCGATGAGCAGTCGCGAATCTTCCTGTGGCGCGTAGACGCCCTCGTCCGCGACCAACGGGTCGCGGACATCGGTGTATGCGGTTGTCACATCGGCCTTTCGACAGGGTCCTCAGCTGCGGCTATGCAGCGCTGGGATTTAATGCCCCGCATCCGGGGGCTTGAAACGTCTATGAATCGTTTTACCCAGCCCCCGCGTGGGCACCCGACCTGCGTGCAAGCCTCCGACATCGCCGCTCTGCCCATCCGCTTCGGCGCCGCCCTGCGGCACCGGCGGCTGTTCCATCCGTCGGGGGTGATGGCCGCGGGCACCCTCGAGCGCATCGCGCCGGAAGGTGAGGGCCTGCCGATGTACTCGTGTGAAGTGATCGCGCGGGTGTCCAAGGGCGTGGGCCTCCCCGGGGCCACTCCGGACGTCGCCGGGTTGGCGTGGCGGATACCGCCGACACCCGACCTTCGGTCGTGCAGCCCCTGGGATGTGTTGCTGGCGTCGACTTTCGCCGGCACTCGCGTCGGGCTGGCGCCGACCGCGTCCTGGTCCGGTGCGACGTTCTCCAGCCTGATGCCGCTGCGCTACCACGACGAGTTGTGGTGGGTGCGCGCCCGACTGGCCACCCGGGTCGACGGATCCGGTTTGTCGCTTGACGCCGTCGACAAGCAAATCAGTTCGACCGGAATCACTTTCACCATCGACCAGGCGCACGGCACCGGCGGGTTCCGCCCACTGGCCCGCCTGACCCTTCATCACGTCGACCCGAGCTGTGACGACATCGCGTTCGACCCCACCATGCACAGCGACCGAGAGGTGGAACTGGCGCCGCGCTGGCTCGGCAACTTCCGGCGCTCGGCCTACAAGCGCAGCCGCGAAGGCCGAGACGCCCAGTGATCAGGCGGTAGGCTCTCCGCCGGACTCCGCGACGTCGGGCGCATTCTCCCGAGTCGCCATGCCACCCTCGCGACCCTCGTCCTTCGGCCCGGTACGTTGCGCCTTCTGCTTGTCGCGCTCGACGGCGTCGTCGTCGTCATAGATCCCTTTACCGGTAGGCATATCGGTCCTTTCGTCTCCACGTGAGCTACCCGGCGCTCTGGCGTTTCAACCGCGAGGCCCCGGGTATGCGCTGCGGGCTGTCCAACCCGAACCGCCCAAAAGGCACCGAAAGGTATTTGAAATGGATGCGTTGACATTTCTGCGTGAGGATCACAAGAGCGTGCTCGGCATGCTGGAGGTTCTCGACGGCGCACCGTCCGGGACCGGTGCCCAGACGAGCGGCCTGGGAACGATGGTGACGAACTTGATCATCGCCGAGTCTCAGCACGAGGCGATCGAGGAGCAGTTCTTCTGGCCCGCAGTCAGAGACGCCATCGGCGACGGGCTCGCCGACGAAGCCATCGCCCAGGAGCAGGCCGGAAAGAAACTGCTGCAGACCCTCGAGGACAAGGAGCCGGGCGATCCGGAGTACCACGACGCGCTCGCCGAGTTCGTCAAGGTCGGCCGCGAGCACATCATCTTCGAACAAGACGTCGTGTGGCCGGCGTTCGAGGCCGCGGTCAGTCGCGAGGAGCGCGAGAAGATCGGCGAAAAGCTGGAAGCGGCGAAGAAGATCGCGCCGACCCGGCCGCATCCCGACACCCCGGGTAGTTCAGTCGTGCAGAAGACGTTGGGGCTCGGGGCCGCGGTGATGGACCACGTGCGCGATGCGGCCAGTGGCCGCGAAGCCGACAACCCGCCGGACCCGCAGCAGCACTGACCGC
Organism: Mycobacterium sp. E740; assembly: GCF_001672895.1. Lineage (GTDB taxonomy): Bacteria > Actinomycetota > Actinomycetes > Mycobacteriales > Mycobacteriaceae > Mycobacterium. The sequence continues at coordinate 34,645 of NZ_LZKP01000172.1, read as the reverse complement.
ACGCTGACCGCCTCGAGCGGTGAATCAGCTTGTCGCCGTGTGCTGTTCGTGGGTGAACGGCTTTTCACCCTGCACCGCGGGCTGACCGTCCGGGCACCGCTCGGCGCCCTTGTTCTCCCGTTTCTTGGTGCCCAGCCACTGCTGGTTCGGCTTTTCGACGTACTCCCATTCCATGCCCTCGGGCCACGGCCCCTGGCCTTCGTTCCACGGCCCGCGCACTGAGCCCTGCCCGTTGGACATGTTGAACGCCACGTTCTGGAAGCGATCGTCGCCGGGCAGCTGCCCCGGCGGGAAGTTCACCGGCAGCTCGTTGAGCGCGGCGGTGAACTGCTGGAAGTGCGCCACTTCCCGGGTCATCAGGAACGTGAGGGTGTCCTGCACGCCGGGATCGTCGGTGAACTGCTTGAGATACTCGTAGACGATCTTCGCGCGCGATTCGGCGGCCAGGTTGCTGCGCAGGTCGACGGTCGGATCGCCGTTCGCGTTGACGAAGGTGCCCTGCCACGGCGTACCGGCGGAGTCCTTGACGTCCGGCCCGCCGCCGGTGAGCGCGAAGTACAGCGGGTTGACCGCGACGCTGTGGATGATGTCGTCGCGACCGTCCTTGGTGGCGACCGCGGGCATCCAGTCGCAGCGTTCGTTGGCCATCTTCAGGTCGTCGTTGAGGCCGTCGAGCAGCATGGTGATCATCGAACCCACCATCTCGAGGTGGCTGAACTCCTCGGTGGCGATGTCCATGAACAGGTCGTACATCTTCGGGTTCTTCTGGCGCAGCACGAACGCCTGCGTGAAGTACTGCATCGCGGCCTTGAGCTCGCCGTTCGCGCCGCCGAACTGCTCCTGCAGCAGGGTGGCGAACCGGGGGTCCGGCTTGTCGACGCGTACCTCGAACTGAAGATCCTTGTTGTGAATGAACATTGAGCCTCCCGGGCTGTGTGGTTGGCAGGTCGGCGCCGAGTACCCGGGAGTTCGCCCCCCAAACGGGGCAATCTAATCCGCTGCTGCCCGCAGCTTGTCCAACAGCGGCGCGGCCGCTTCCTCGAGGAACGCGTCCTGGCGCTCGTCGCCGATCTGGACGAGCGCGATGTCGGTGAAGCCCGCCTCCCAGTACTTGCTGACCGCTTCGACGATCGCGTCGAGATCCGGTCCGCAGGGGATGGATTCCGCGACGTCCTCGGGGCGCACGTACTGCGTCGCGCCGTCGAAGCCCGCCGTGGTCGGGAGGTCCGCGTTGACCATCCAGCCCCCGCCGAACCACCGGAACTGGTCGTGCGCCCGTCGCACAGCGGCTCCTTCGTCGGGGTCCCAGCAGATCGGGATCTGCCCGACGACGCGGACGTCGCCCGGCAGGCCGGTCCCGCGCCTGGCCTCGTGCCACGCGTCGACGAGGTCCTTGTTCGGTTCGACGGCTATCAGGTGATCGGACAGCGGCGCGAACGTCTCGACCGACCGCTCGCCGGACACCGCGGTGGCGATCGCCACCGGCGTCTCCGGGAGGTCCCACAGCCGGGCGGAGTCGACCTCGAAGTACTCGCCCTTCCAGTCGACGAGGTCGCCGGTGAACAACTCGCGGATGATCTGGATCGCTTCGCGCAACATCTCCTGGCGGCGGGCCACCGTGGGCCAGCGCTTCCCGACGACGTGCTCGTTGAGGTTCTCACCACTGCCCAGCCCGAGTGTGAACCGGCCGTCGGCGAGGATCTGCAGGGTTGCGGCCTTCTGCGCGACGACCGCGGGGTGGTACCGAATGGTCGGACAGGTCACGTAGGTGAACAGTTCGACCCGCTCGGTGGCATGAGCGACGGCGCCCAGCACCGACCACGCGTACGGGGCATGGCCCTGCGCAGCCAGCCACGGGAAGTAGTGGTCAGAGGAAACCTCGAAGTCGAAGCCCACGCGTTCCGCCGAAACCGCATAGCGGACAAGCTCTTTTGGGCCACTCTGCTCGGTCATCAACGTGTAGCCGAAGCGCGTCATGATCCCGGCATACCCGGGGCCAGCGCGACGAAAACGGCTACAGCCTGGCCTTCACCGCCGCCGAAAGCCGCGCGCCGTCGGCCTTGCCGGCGGCGATCGCAGTGGCGGCCTTCATCACCAGTCCCAGCTGTCTGGTTCCGGGCCGCTCGCCGATCTCCTCGGCGATCTGGGCGATCGCCGTGTCGGCGACGTCGGCCAGTTCGGCTTCGGTCAGCGGCGTCGGCAGGTACTCGTCGATGACGCGCGCTTCCGCGTGCTCGTTGGCGGCCAGTTCTCCCCGCCCGTTCTGGGTGTAGATTTCGGCGGCCTCACCGCGCTTCTTGGACTCTCTGGTGAGGATCTTGAGCACGTCGGCGTCGGTCAACTCGCGCGACTGCTTACCGGCGACCTCCTCGTTGCCGATCGCGGCGAGCAGCATCCGCAACGTAGCCGTGCGCAGCTTGTCCTGAGACTTCATCGCCGCTGTCAGATCGGCCCGCAACCGGTCCTTGAGTTCCGCCATAGGCCAAAGCTACGCCGGGCAAGCCGGCCGGCGCCGCCCGTCGCGTTGTCAATTCACACCGCCATCGACAGGATGGTGGCCATGAGCACCGACGCCGGCTGGTACGGCCCGCCGCCGGGCTACGCCCCACCGGGGTACCCGCAGGCCGGCTACGGACCGCCCCCGGGGTACTACCCGCCGCCGGGGTACGCACCTTTTGGATTCGCGCCCCCTGGCTACGGCCCGCCACCGGGATACCGTCCCCCCGCGCTGAAGGCCGGCGTCATCCCGCTGCGCCCACTGACCCTGTCCGACATCTTCAACGGTGCGGTCGGCTACATCCGCACGAACCCGAAAGCCACGCTCGGCCTCACGACGATCGTGGTCGTCGCCACCCAGCTGCTCGCGTTGCTGCTTTCTGTCGGCCCGCTGGCCGTCGGCGGGCAGTTGGCGCCGGCGCTCAGTGGCGAAGATGAGGTCTCGACGGGCGCGCTGCTGGGCTCCATGGTGTCGGGGCTTGCCGGATCGGTCGCGACCGGGCTGGCGTCGATCCTGCTGAGCGGGATGCTCACTGTCGTCGTCGGCAGGGCCGTTTTCGGTTCCGGAATCACCATCGGTGAAGCTTGGCAACGACTTCGGGGGCGGCTGTGGGCGCTGATCGGGTTCTCGGTTCTCGAGGTGACCGGGGCGCTGGTCCTGGTCGCCGTGGTCGTGGGTCTCGTCGCCTGGATCGCGGTCGCCGCGGGTGGTGCTGCCGCGGCGGTGATCGGAATCCCCTTGGTCCTGGCGCTTTTCGCTGCGCTCGTGTACCTGGCCACGATGCTGACCTACACGCCCGTCATCATCGTGCTCGAGCGGCTCGGCATCGTCGTGGCCGTGCAACGGTCGTTCGCGTTGATCAAACGAGACTTCTGGCGGGTGTTGGGAATCCGGCTGCTCGCGGTGATCGTCGCCCAACTCGTCGCTGGCGCTGTCGCGTTCCCGTTCAGCCTCGGCGGCCAGCTCGTGCTGATGGCGGCGACGACGACGGCTGCCGCGCTGCTGGCGCTGATCCTGCTCACCGTCGGGGGTGCGATCGGCCAGATCATCACCGCACCCTTCAGCGCGGGCGTGGTGGCACTGCAGTACACCGATGGCCGAATCCGCAGGGAGGCTTTCGATCTGGTGCTGCAGACCGGTGCCGGGTACGGCCCGGCCGTGCCGTCCGAGTCGACCGACCAGCTGTGGCTGACCCGTCACAACTGACGTGCCGACGATAGACATCGACAGCGATGCCGCACACGAGGCAGCGCAACACGAACTCGCAAAGCCGATATACCCCAAGGGCTCCCTCATCGAGCGGGTCATCGACTGGGCCGAGGACCTGCTGTACCGACTCTCGGTGCAGGGTGCGTCCGTGCCGGGTGGTTGGCTGACGGTCACGGTGCTGGCGATCCTGCTCGCCGTGGCGGTGGTCGTGGCGGTTCGAGTCGCGCGACGGACCATGCGAACCGGTCGCGGCCGAAGTGTGGGGTTGTTCGGCGACCAGATGCTCACCGCGGCGCAACATCGTGGGTTGGCGGAACGAGCCGCCGCGGCCGGGGACTGGGCCGCGGCGATTCGGCACCGGCTGCGAGCCGTCGCACGGCACCTGGAAGAGCTCGGTGTGCTCGATCCCGTCCCAGGGCGCACCGCCACCGAGCTGGCGCGAGACGCCGGCAGTCGGATACCCGCGCTGAGCGACGAGTTGTCCTGTGCAGCAACGGCTTTCAACGACGTGTCCTATGGTCAACGACCGGGTACCGAGGGCGCCTACCGGATCATTGCGGGCGTCGACGACCGCATCGGCTCGCACGCGCCAGTGGTGGCCTCTGCGGTGGCCGGCCCGCCTACGCCCGACGGGTGGGCGGAGATCCGATGACCGCCGTGGCGCCGACGATCCGCCAACGCTGGCGTGGAGCCAAGTGGGTGTTGCTGGCGCTGGCTGCCGTCATCGCTTTCGCGACGCTGAGCGCCTATCTCACCGCGCCGCGCCCGGGCGGGCGGATGGATCCGGAGTCGACGTCGCCGGACGGGACACGGGCGCTGATGACGCTGGTGCGGGAGCACGGCGTCGACGTGGTCGAGGCGCGCGATGTGGCCGCGGTCGAGGCGGCAGCCCGGCCCGACGCCCTGTTGATCGTGGTACAGACCTACCACCTCGTCGACGACGCGTTGCTCCAGCGGCTAGCGGCGCTCCCGGGCGATCGCCTACTGGTGGAGCCGATCTCACGCACCCGGGAAGCTCTGGCGCCAGAGATCAGGTTGAGCGGCGCCACCACGTTCGGCGGCGGTGAGCGGCCGGGCTGCGACCTTCGCGAAGCCACCCGCGCGGGGGCGGTGCAGTTCGGGCTGAGCGACGCCTACGACGCGGCAGACGAGGACACCGCCCTCACCCGCTGCTACGACGGCGCACTGGTCCGCTACACCGCCGAGGGGCGAGATGTAACCGTGGTCGGCAACTCCGATTTCATGACCAACGGCGGGCTGCTCAAGGAGGGCAACGCGGCGCTCGCCATGAATCTCGCCGGTACCGACCGGCGAATGATCTGGTATGCGCCGCAGTTCACCGAGGGCGAGTCAGAAGGGGGCGCCTCTCTCTTCGACCTGGTTCCACAGCAGGTGCGGTGGGTGCTGTGGCAGCTCGCGGCGACGGTGGTGCTGGTCGGCGCGTGGCAGAGCCGGCGCATCGGTCCGCTTGTCGCAGAACGGCTTCCGGTCGTGGTGCGAGCGTCTGAAACCGTGGAGGGCCGTGGCCGGCTGTACCGCTCCCGACGCGCGCGCGACAGGGCCGCCGATGAGTTACGCACTGCGGCGCTGCAACGGATGCAGCCCCGTCTCGGCCTGGGCGCCAGCCCCGATACCGTCGCGGTCGTGCAAGCGGTTTCTGCTCACTGCGATATTCCTCCGCAGGCGTTGGGTGACATCCTGTTCGGTCCGCCGCCGAGAGACGACGCCGAACTGGTCCGCCTTGCACGCGAACTCGACAACATCGAGAGGCAGGTCGCACGCTCGTGACTCAGGCAGGTGAACACGATTCCGCGCGAACCGCGTTGCTGGCGTTGCGCTCGGAGATAGCGAAGGCGGTGGTCGGTCAGGACGCGGTCGTCAGCGGACTGGTGATCGCGCTGCTGTGCCGCGGCCACGTACTGCTCGAAGGCGTTCCCGGGGTCGCCAAGACGCTGCTGGTGCGCACGCTGGCCGCTGCCTTGCAACTGGACTTCAAGCGCGTGCAGTTCACTCCCGACCTGATGCCCGGCGACGTCACCGGCTCGCTGGTGTACGACGCGCGCACAGCGGAATTCGAGTTCCGGTCCGGGCCGGTGTTCACGAACCTGCTGCTGGCCGACGAGATCAACCGGACGCCACCCAAGACTCAGGCCGCGCTGCTGGAAGCCATGGAGGAGCGCCAGGTCAGCGTCGAGGGCGAAGCCCGTGCACTGCCGGATCCGTTCATCGTCGCCGCGACGCAGAACCCCATCGAGTACGAGGGCACCTACCAACTGCCCGAGGCGCAACTGGACCGGTTCCTGCTCAAACTCAACGTTGGGCTACCGACACGCGAACAAGAGGTCGCGATCCTGAACCGGCACGCGCACGGGTTCGACCCCCGTGACCTGTCCGATGTGCGACCCGTCGCAGGAGCCGCCGAACTGGCCGCCGGGCGCGCGGCGGTAGGGGGTGTCCTGGTCGCCGACGAGGTGCTCGGTTATGTCGTCGACATCGCCACCGCCACAAGGAATTCATCTTCTCTGCAGCTGGGAGTGTCGCCGCGCGGCGCGACCGCACTCTTGGCGACCGCCCGGTCGTGGGCCTGGTTGTCGGGGCGCAACTACGTGACGCCTGACGACGTGAAGGCGATGGCGCGGCCGACATTGCGCCACCGGGTGCAGTTGCGCCCGGAAGCCGAACTGGAAGGTGCCACTCCCGACGGGGTGCTGGACGGCATACTCGCGACAGTGCCGGTGCCACGCTGGTGATCCTCACCGGGCGTGCGGGGCTGGTCGCGCTGATCCTCGTCGCACCGATCGCGGTCTCACCGCGGCCGGGATGGACGTTCGCCGTGCTGATCGTCGCGCTGCTCACGCTGATCGTGTTCGACGCGGCGCTGGCGGGCAGCACTCGCAGGGTGCGTTTCACCCGGTCGGGCGAACCCACAGCACGGCTCGGCCAGTCGGTGGAGGCCGTGCTGCACGTCGATAACACCGGTGCGGGCCGTGTCAGGGGACTCGTCCGCGACGCCTGGCCGCCGAGCGCGCGCGCCGCGCCGCGCGTTCACCGTGTGAATGTGCCCGCCGGGCAACAGCTTCGGCTTGTGACGACGCTGCGGCCGGTGCGCCGCGGCGACCAGGAGTCGGCGTGGGTGACGGTTCGCGCGACCGGGCCGCTCGGGCTGGCGGGCCGCCAGAGCTCGCACCGCGTACCGTGGCGGGTCAGGATCCTGCCACCGTTCTTGTCGCGCAGACACCTGCCGTCGCGGCTCGCGAAACTGCTTGAGCTCGAAGGCAATACGCCGGTCCTGATCCGCGGCCGGGGTACCGAGTTCGACTCGCTGCGGGAGTATGTCATCGGCGACGACGTCCGGTCGATCGACTGGCGCGCCTCGGCGCGGCGTGCCGACGTCGTCGTCAGGACATGGCGCCCGGAACGGGATCAACGGGTGGTCATCGTGCTCGACACCGGCCGCACCTCGGCGGGTCGTGTCGGGGTGGACCCGACCGCGAACGAGCTTTCGGGCTGGCCGCGGCTGGATTGGTCGATGGACGCCGCGCTGCTTCTCGCGGCGCTCGCCTCCCGGGCGGGCGACCACGTCGACTTCCTTGCCCACGACCGAATGACCAGGGCAGCGGTGTTCAACGCCTCCCGCACGGACCTGCTCGCTCAACTGGTGGCGGCGATGGCCCCGATCGAGCCCGCGCTGATCGAATCGGACGCGGTCGCGATGGTCTCAGCGGTGCAGCGTCGTGTTCGCAGGCGCGCGTTGGTCGTGCTGCTCACCGACCTCAACGCCTCCGCGCTGGAAGAAGGCCTCATGACCGTGCTTGCGCAGCTGACGGCCAAGCACGGCGTCGTCGTCGCGGCGGTCGCCGACCCCCGGGTCGAGGTGCTCGCGGGCGGGCGCGCCGACGCCGTGCAGGTCTACGACGCCGCAGCAGCCGAACGGGCCCGCAACGAGCGGCGGGCGATCGCTTCTCGATTGCGGCGCAGCGGCGTGGGAGTCGTCGATACCCCGCCCGAGGAACTCGCTCCCGCGCTGGCCGACCACTATCTGGCGATGAAAGCCACCGGCCGGCTCTAGCTGGTCGGCACCACGTCGGGGGCGTCGTCGACGTCTCCGGTCTCGCCCGCCCGCTGCGCCCTTCGGCCGAAGTGGAATATGTACGCCAGGAACGCGAATTCGGCTGTCACGCCGATGGCGATCCGGGCCGCCGTCGGCAACGGCGAGGGCGTCACGAGTGCCTCGATGAGCCCCGACACCAGCAGAACCGCCACCAGCCCGCCCGCCACCGAGCCGATCGCGCGGCCTTGCTCGGCGAGCACCTGTCCGCGCGGACGGTCACCCGGCGCGACGACCTTCCATCCCAGCCGCATTCCTGCCGCGGCGGCCAGAAACACCGCGGTCAGCTCGAGCAGGCCATGCGGGGTGATCAGCCCGAGGAAGACGTCGCCCTTGCCCGCGCCGAACATCAGCCCCGCGTTCACGCCGAGGTTGGCGGCGTTCTGCAGCAGCACGTAGGGAATCGGGAGGCCGAGCAGAATCGCAAATGCCAAGCACTGCAACGAGATCCAGGCGTTGTTCACCCAGACCTGCAGCGCGAACGAACCCGCCGGGTGCTCGCTGTAGTAGTTCGCGAAGTTCGCGTTGACCAGTTGGTCTATCTCCTCGGGCGTGCCGATGGCCGCCCGCACTTCGGCACTGCCCGACACCCAGACCGCGATCAGAGCGGCAGTGGCCAGGAACACGACGGCCGTGCTCAGCCACCACGCCCGGGACCGGTAGGCGACGACGGGGAACGAGACGGTCCAGAACCGGACGAACTCGCGCCACAGCGGCGCGTGCGCGCCGGTCACCGCGCTGCGGCCCTGGGCAACGAGGCCCGACAGCCGGCCCACGAGCACCGAGTCCGTGGATGCAGAGCGCACCATCGACAGGTGCGTGGACACGCGCTGGTACAGATCGACCAGTTCGTCGACCTCGGCCCCGGTGAGGTGGCGGCGACGTCTGATCAACTGCTCGAAGCGGTCCCACGTCGCGCGGTGCGTCAGCACGAACGCGTCGACATCCACGCACCGAATCCTAGTAGCGTTGGGCGCTATGGTCTGGCAGCAGGAACCTGTCGTGACCGGAGACGCGGTGGTTCTCGACGTCCAGATCGCCCAGCTTCCGGTACGAGCGGTGGCGGCGCTCATCGACATCACCGTCGTGTTTCTGCTTTATCTGATCGGGTTGCTGCTCTTCGCCTTGACGCTCACGCAGTTCGATCCGGCACTGTCGGGAGCGCTGGTGATCATCTTCACCGTGCTCGCCCTGGTGGGCTATCCGCTCGTGTTCGAGACCGCGACGCGCGGCCGGTCGCTGGGAAAGATGGCGATGGGTCTGCGGGTGGTGTCAGAAGACGGTGGCCCAGAACGGTTTCGGCAGGCGTTCTTTCGAGCGCTGTCCGGGGTCGTCGAGATCTGGATGCTCGCCGGTGGTCCGGCCGTGATCTGCAGCCTGCTGTCGGCCAAAGGCAAACGGCTCGGAGACATCTTCGCCGGCACCGTGGTGATCAGCGAGCGTGCGCCCCGCATGTCTCCCCCACCGCCCATGCCGCCGCAGCTCGCATGGTGGGCGTCATCGTTGCAGCTGTCGGGGTTGCGGCCCGAGCAGGCCGAGTTGGCTCGTCAGTTCCTCAGCCGCGCAGCGCAATTGGATCCCGATGTGCGCGATCGAATGGCTCGCCGGATCACCACCGGCGTCGTCGCGCAGATCTCACCGCCGCCCCCACCGGGCACCCCGCCGCAGTTCATACTCGCGGCGGTGCTGGCCGAGCGGCACCGTCGCGAGTTGGCTCGACTGCAATCGAGCCACGCCGCGCCACCAGCCGCGCCTTGGCCCATCCCACCGCCGCCGCCGGTTCAGCCCCAGTCTGGGGGCTTCGCGCCGCCGGGCTAGCCTGCGATCCAGTTGCCGTGGAACCCGTACGGGACACGCTGCGGCAGCTGGACTCTGGCGATGGGCGGACCCGTGAAGTCCGAAGCGTCGATGATCACGAGGTCGCTGCCGTCACGCGCCGGGTCGTACACGTAACCGAGGTACCAGCCGCTGTTCTCGTCCGCAGGGCCCGACGGAGACGGAACGAACACCGCCTCACCGGGGCCGGCCGGGGCGCTCTCCATGTCGAACGCCTGCTCGGCCGCGTCTCCTGTTGCGAGGTCGTAACGCACGAGCCGGCCGTCACCGACCGCGACGGCGTATCGGGCCGGCAAGGTCGCCAACCGGTCGTCGATCCGCGGGAACTCGACCGCACGGTCGTCGAGCTGACGCTCGGCGACAGTGCCGGTGGACAGGTCGATCGTCCAGCTCCACAACACCCCGTCGGCCTCGAAACCGCTGGTGCCCCGCCACAATTCGGGATACCGGACCGCTTGCAGCACAACGGAGTTGCCGTCATCGTAGGCATTCGCGACGTGGAACACGTAACACGGGTCGATGTCCAACCACCGCACTTCGCCGAACGGGTCGTCGCGGCGCAGCAACCCGAACCGCGCGCCGTAGTTGTCGTCCCAGCGGTACGGCATGTCGCTTCCGGACTTCATCGCGATGTCGAGGTCGAACACGATGGGCAGGTCCATGAAGATCACGTGGGTCGCGGTCAGGGCGAAGTCGTGCATCATCGTCAGGGCCGGAACGTCGAGCGGCCGGTTGACGGTCAACTCGCCGTCGGCGTCGGCGCGGTGGTAGGTCACGTGCGGGGTGAAGATGTTGCCGTAGCCGAAGAAGTGCAATTCGCCTGTCGCCGGGCAGATCTTGGGATGTGCGGTCATCGAGTCGACCAGCTTGCCACCGAAGTCGTAGGCGCCCAACGTCTCCAGATCGTTGGTGATCTCGTAGGGCAGCGACGACTCGACCAGCGCCAAGGTCCTTCCCGCATGGCCGACGACGTGCGTGTTGGCGACGCTGGCCCGCAGATTGCGAGTGCCGTCGGCGTTGTAAAGCGGGAACTCGGAGATGAAGCTGTCGGTCCGCACCCACCGATTGCGGTACCACTTGGCCCGGCCGCCCTCGATGCGGACTCCGTGGATCATGCCGTCGCCGGTGAACCAGTGCGCGCTGCTCCGGCGCGGATTGGGCCCGTTGCGCAGGTACCAACCGTCCAATTCCGCCGGTATCGCGCCCTGCACCGGAAGGTCGTACTCACTCAGTTCGTCGGCGACCGGAGCGTAGTTGCCGCGCCGGAAGAAATCGTCGGCGCCGAAAAGAGTCGAGTCGGTCGTCTCGGTCATCTGCGTCTCCTGGAGTCGATAGCCGACTCTGGCACGTCCTCGGCGATGTGTCACCCAGGAGGTTGCATCGCGATAGGTTCCGATATATCGTCAACGTATCGAGATGCAATCCGCGTCTCCCCCGATCAAAGGAAAACAGCTATGACCAACCCCTTCACGCCGCCGCCCGGCGGCTTCGGCTTCACCCCGCTCGACCGGCGGGCGCTGCATCAGCAGCGGCGACAGGCCCGGCGCGAACTCCGGGACAACCTGCGCGAGCAGCTCAGGCAGCACGACGGCGGGCCCTCGTTCGGACCCGGCCGCGGCGGCCCCGGTCGCGGGTTCGAGTTCGGCTTCGACCGGCGCGGCGGCTTCGGTTTCGGTCCGGGCTTCGGCCCCGGTTTCGGTCCGGGCTTCGGTCCCGGCGGTCCGCACCGCGGCCGTCGGCACGGCCGGGGCCGTCGCGGCGATGTGCGCGCGGCGATCCTCAAGCTGCTCGCCGAGCGGCCCATGCACGGCTACGAGATGATCCAGGAGATCGGCGAACGCAGCCAGAACCTGTGGCGGCCGAGTCCCGGGTCGGTGTACCCGACGCTGCAGCTGCTGGTCGACGAGGGTCTGATCGTCGCGACCGAAACCGACGGCAGCAAGAAGCTTTTCGAGCTCACCGACGACGGCCGCGCCGCGGTCGAGAAGATCGCGACCGCGCCGTGGGAAGAGATCACCGACAGCTTCAAGGACGAGGCGCCCGGCCACGCCAACCTCCAGAGCGCCGTCGCCCAGCTGATGGGCGCCGTCGCGCAGGCGGCCTACGCCACCGGCGAGGACCAACAGCAGCGGGTCGTCGACATCGTCAACAATGCCCGCCGCGAGATCTACGGAATCCTCGGCGAAGCCGAATAGCCCCTCGACGTTCGAGGAATAAGCCCGGCGGGATGGGTGTACGCATTACGTATGCAGAGTGTGCACACCTTCCCGCTGGGCTCCTTCCATGTCAAGCGCGTCGGGTTCGGCGCGATGCAGTTGCCGGGGCCCGGGGTGTTCGGCCCGCCACGAGACCACGACCAGGCGATCGCGGTGCTGCGGCGGGCGATCGAGTTGGGCATCAACCACATCGACACGTCACAGTTCTACGGCCCCAACGTGGCCAACGAGCTGATCCGCGAGGCGCTGCATCCCTATCCGAACGACCTGGCGTTGGTCAGCAAGGTCGGCGCGCGCCGCGACGAGGCCGGCGCGTGGCTGCCCGCGCAGGAGCCCGATCAGCTGCGGGCGAGCATCGAGGAGAACCTGGAGACGCTCGGCACCGACCGGTTGGCCGCCGTGAACCTGCGGGTGCATGACGCCGGCGGCGATCCCAACCAGCCCGCCCAGGTCAACCGCGAGCTGTTCGAGCGGCAGCTCGCGACGATGATCAAGGCCCGAGACGAAGGCCTGATCGCCGGTGTCGGACTGTCCAGCGTGGTCGCCGAGCATCTGCGAATCGCGTTGGACCACACCGAGATCGTCTGCGTGCAGAACGCCTACAACGTCGTCGACCGCACCTCGCAGCCGGTGCTCGACGCGTGCATCGAACACCGAATTGCGTTCGTGCCCTTCTTTCCGCTGGGTTCCGGATTCGTGGCCGACAACCCGGTGCTCGGCCATCCGGCGGTCAGACGGGAAGCCGACAGACTCGGCCGCACACCGGCACAGATCGTGCTGGCGTGGACGCTGTCGGTGGCGCCGAACGTGTTGCTGATCCCGGGCACGTCGTCGGTGCGCCACCTCGAGGAGAACACGGCCGTCGCCGACATCGAACTCTCCGAGGATTTCCGTCTCTAGTCGACGTCGACCCAGTCGAGCGTGCGCTGCACCGCCTTCTGCCATCCGGCGTAAGCGAATTCACGCTGGTCCTCGCTCCACGACGGCGTCCAGCGCTTGTCCTCCTGCCAGTTCGACCGTAGGTCGTCGGCGTTCTCCCAGAACCCGACCGCCAAGCCGGCCGCGTATGCCGCTCCCAGCGCGGTGGTTTCGGCGACGACGGGTTTGACCACCTCCACGCCGAGGACGTCGGCCTGGATCTGCATGCACAGGTCGTTGGCGGTGATGCCGCCGTCGACCTTGAGCACGTCCATCTGCACGCCGGAGTCGGCCGCCATCGCGTCGACGACGTCGCGGCTCTGGTAGCAGATCGCCTCGAGAGTCGCGCGCGCCAGATGGGCGTTGGTGTTGTACCGCGACAGCCCGACGATCGCACCGCGCGCGTCCGAACGCCAGTACGGCGCAAACAATCCCGAGAATGCGGGCACGAAATACACACCGCCGTTGTCGTCGACCTGGCGAGCCAGCGCCTCGCTCTGTGCCGCGCCGCTGATGATGCCCAGCTGATCCCGCAGCCACTGCACGGCCGATCCGGTCACCGCGATCGAACCCTCAAGGGCGTAAACGGGTTTCGCGTCCCCGAATTGGTAGCACAGCGTGGTCAGCAGGCCGTTCTCGGAGCGCACGATCTTCTCACCGGTGTTCAGGAGCAGGAAATTGCCCGTGCCGTAGGTGTTCTTCGCTTCGCCCGCATCGAGGCAGACCTGACCGACCATCGCCGCCTGCTGGTCGCCGAGGATCCCGGTGAGCGGCACCTGACCTGCCACCGGTCCCTCGTCTCGGGTGATGCCGTAGGACTCGGGATACGACGACGGCTTGATCTCGGGCAGCATCTGGCGCGGAATGTCGAAGAACGACAGCAACTCGTCGTCCCAGTCGAGGGTCTCCAAGTTCATCAGCATGGTGCGGCTGGCATTGGTGACGTCGGTGACGTGCACGCCGCCGCGCGTTCCGCCGGTCAAGTTCCACAACACCCAGGAGTCCGGCGTACCGAAGATCGCGTCGCCGTTCTCCGCGTCGCGGCGCACCCCGTCGACGTTGTCGAGGATCCACTGCACCTTGCCGCCGGAGAAGTAGGTCGCGGGCGGCAGGCCGGCCTTGCGGCGGATCACGTCGCCACGGCCGTCGCGGTCCAGAGCCGTCGCGATCCGGTCGGTGCGGGTGTCCTGCCAGACGATCGCGTTGTAGTACGGCCTGCCGGTCCGCCTGTTCCACACCATCGCGGTTTCCCGCTGGTTGGTGACGCCGAGAGCAGCGAGGTCGGATGCGGACAGGTTCGTCTTGTTCAGTGCCGACATGATGACCGCCGCCGTGCGCTCCCAGATCTCGACGGGGTTGTGCTCGACCCAGCCGGCCTTCGGCAGGATCTGCTCGTGTTCGAGTTGATGCCTGCCGACCTCGGCACCGCCGTGGTCGAAGATCATGCACCGGGTGCTGGTGGTGCCCTGGTCGATGGCGGCGACGAATTCGGCCAACCTGCTCTTCCTCTCTCGACTGCGATCGAGAGTCCATCATGGACTACATGGGCAAGACGATCGCCGGTATCGACCGCATGCCCCGCGGGGGACCCGACGCATCGTGCCTGGACCGGATGCTGGAGACCGAGCGGCTCGAGTACCTCGACCGCGTCCCCAAGGGTCCTGCCGACGCGGCGCGCCAGCGCAGCGTCATCCGTGCGCTGGAGTGGGCAGGTGAGCGGTTCGGCACCACCGAGCGGTTCGCGGAGATCGCGCTCGCCGAGGTCGCCGACGTCGCCGATCCGAAGATCCTCGAACTCGGTGCGGGCCACGGCGCGTTGTCACGCAAGCTGCTCGACTGGCATCCCACTGCCGTGCTCACCGTCACCGACCTCGACGCCACCTCCGTCGAGGCGATGGCTCAGTCAGACCTCGGGCAGCACCCGCGCGCCGCGGTTCGGCAGCTGGACGCCACCGCGATCGACGGTGCCGACGGCCAGTTCGACCTGGCGGTGTTCGCGCTGTCGTTCCACCACCTCGCGCCGTCGGCGGCGGCGCGCGCGATCGCCGAAGGCACCCGGGTGGCCGACAAGCTGCTGATCATCGATCTGCCGCGGCCGCCGTCGCCGCTTCATCTGATGCGCATTGCAGCCATGCTGCCGTTCGCGGCGATCCTTCCGTTCGCGCACGACGGAATCATCAGTTCGTTGCGCACGTATTCACCATCGGCGCTGCGCGCGTTGGCCGCTCACGCCGACCCGGCGATCGACGTGAAGCTACGCGGCGGGCTGCTGAGTCCCCAGATCGTCGTCGCGCGCCGCTGACGGCACGGGTGAAACGCTTCAGATGGTGACCGACGCTCCGCGTTCCATTTCGATGATCCGGTCGCCCAGCCCGCGCCGCTTCATTTCCCCGACGAAGTCGGAGAGCGGCGAGGCGAACACCCCGTAATCGTCGAAGTGCACCGGGATCATCTTGGGCAGGTCGAGCAACTCGACGACGTCTGCGCCCTGGCGACCGTCCATCGTCACCGTCAGACCGAACGGCAGGTGCCTGCCGAAGGGCAGCCGGGTGCCCCCGAGATGCAGCACGCCAACGTCGATGGACTCGAATCTCACTGGGATCTCCCGTAATTCGTCGACGAGCAGGGTGTCACCGGAGACGTAGAGGCGACGCCGTGCTGTGCCGTCGGAGAACTCGATCATGCTGCCCATCACCGGCGGCAGGAATCGGTCGACCGGCGTGGGCGCATGCCGCCCGGGCAGCGAGGTGACGGTCACCGACGTGGTGCCCTTGGTGAACGTGTGGTGCTGCCAGGTGTCCAGCGCGACGGCTTCGCCGAAGCCGCGGTGAGCCAACCGTTTGGCCGCATGTGGGGTGGTCAGGATCGGCAGCCCGTGGTCGAGGCGGCGCTGCGACACCCGGTCCCAGTGGTCTCCGTGCATGTGCGAAAGCACCACCCCGTCGAGCACGGGCAACTGGTCAATGTCGAGCGCCGGTCCCTTGAGTCGCTTGGACAGCAGGCCGTAGCCCAGATAGGCGTGCTGGCCGCGGTGCAGGAAGTTCGGGTCGGTCAACAGGGTGACCTGGCCGCCGGAGATCAAGGTGGTGGCGTTGCCGATGAAGGTGACGGTGACGTCCATCGCCCCTGACTACCCGCCGCGGCAGGGGTTATGCCCGACAATGGGCGTGTGGGTGAGGAACTCAAGGGCGCCGGTTTCACCGGCGCGCAGCGCCGCGAGTACCGACGCAAGGTCCAACAGTGCCTCGACGTGTTCGAGACCATGCTCACCCAGTCGAGCTTCGACTTCGAGCGACCGCTGACGGGCATGGAGATCGAGTGCAATCTGGTCGACTCGGCCTATCAACCCGCGATGAGCAACTCCGAAGTGCTACAGGCGATCGCCGACCCGGCGTATCAGACCGAACTGGGCGCCTACAACATCGAATTCAACGTGCCGCCGCGCCGGCTGCCCGGACAGGCCGCTTTCGAACTGGAAACCGAGGTGCGCGCGAGCCTCAACGCGGCCGAGACCAAGGCCAGCCGCCATGACGCGCACATCGTGATGATCGGCATCCTGCCGACGCTGCTGCCCGAGCACCTCACGGGCCGCTGGATGAGCGAGTCGAAGCGGTATCAGGCACTCAACGATTCGATCTTCACCGCGCGCGGCGAGGACATCCTGATCGACATCGTGGGGCCGGAACGGCTGAGTCTGCAGACCGCGTCGATCGCACCGGAGTCGGCCTGCACCAGCATGCAACTGCACCTTCAGGTGTCGCCCGCCGAGTTCGCGCAGAACTGGAACGCCGCTCAGGTGCTGGCCGGTCCGCAACTCGCGCTCGGCGCGAACTCGCCGTACTTCTTCGGTCACGAACTGTGGGCCGAGACCCGCGTGGAGCTGTTCGCCCAGGCCACCGACACCCGGCCCGACGAGCTCAAGGCGCAGGGCGTGCGTCCGCGCGTCTGGTTCGGCGAGCGCTGGATCACGTCGATCTTCGATCTGTTCGAGGAGAACGTGCGCTACTTTCCGTCGCTGCTGCCGGAGCTGTCCGATGAGGATCCGGTCCGCGAACTCGCCGAGGGACGTGCCCCAAAGCTGGCCGAGCTGCGGCTGCACAACGGCACCATCTACCGGTGGAACAGGCCGGTGTACGACGTGGTGAACGGCCGCCCGCACCTAAGGGTGGAGAACCGGGTGCTGCCCGCGGGCCCCACCGTGGTCGACATGATGGCCAACGCCGCGTTCTACTACGGCACGCTGCGCGCGCTGGCCGAGGAGGACCGTCCGTTGTGGACGAAGATGAGTTTCGCTGCGGCACACCAGAATTTCATGGAAGCGGCGCAGCGCGGGATCGATGCCCGGTTGTACTGGCCCGGCCTCGGCGAGGTGACCGCCGACGAGCTGGTGCTACGCCGGCTCTTACCGATGGCCGACGAGGGACTGCGCCGGTGGGAGGTGGCGGCCGAGGTGCGCGACCGGTATCTCGGGGTGATCGAGGGCCGCGCGAAGACAGGTCGCAACGGCGCCACCTGGCAGGTCGCGACGGTGCGGGCGTTGCAGGAGCGCGGGATGGCGCGGCCCGCCGCGCTCGCCGAGATGCTGCGCCGGTACGCGACGCGGATGCACAGCAACGAGCCGGTGCACACCTGGGACGAGGGTTTCGACGACTAAGCCTGCGCAGTCGCAACGGCAAGCGCCTCCGCGAACTGTTCGAGATCGCCGGCGCTCGCGTCGACGTGGGGTGACGCGCGCAGCACCGGCGTCGTCATCTCGAACGGGGCCCGCAACGTCTCGGCATATGTGGTGACGATGCCGCGCTCGGCGATCAGCCACGCGCGCACCCGCTGCGGGTCGGCGCCGTCGGTCGGCGCGAGCGTGGTGATCGCCGTCGGCTCGTCGGCCGCTTCGACCACTCGCCAGCCGTCGACCTCGGCGAGCACCTCGCGTGTCATCCGGCCGACCTCGCCGAGACGCTCACGGACCTGCGCGGATCCGGCCGCGAGGTGTTCGCCGACCGCGACGGAAAAGCCCACGCGCGCCGCGATATTCGCCTCGCCCTGTTCGAGGCGCTGCAGGACGCTCAGGGGCAGGTCCCAGTCCGGTGGCGGTACGCGCGGGCGCAGCCGCGCAGCGAGCTCCGGTGCGATCGCCAGAAAGCCCACTCCCCGCGGGCCCGCGAGCCATTTGCGCGACGAGCCGTAGATCGCCGACGGCGCGACCGCGCAGTCGAGGTGCCCCAGCGCCTGCGCGGCGTCGATCACGAGCGGCAGCTCCAGGCTGCGGCAGACGTCGGCCAGTGCTGTCAGCGGTTGTGCGACGCCGCGATGGCTGCCCAGCGCCGTCAGGTGCACCAGGGCCAGCGGGTCGCCGGCCAGCATGCGCGCGGACGCGTCCACGTCGAGCCGACCGTCTTCGTCGGCGCGCATTGCCCGGACCTGAAAACCGTTGGCGGCCATGATCCCCAGGTTCGGTCCGTATTCTCCGGGCAGGCATGCGAGCGTGCGTGGACCCGGCCACGCCGACAGCAGAAGGTCCAGCGCGTTGTTGGCGCCGGTGGTGAAGACGACGTCGCCGGGCGTCAGGCCGGTGAGCGCCGCGAGCGCGGCCCGGCCCGCATCCAATGCGGGGGTGGCGGCGTCAGCGGCGACGTATGCGCCGACCTCGGCTTCGTGACGAGCGTGCTGGGTGGCGGCGTCGATGGTCGCGAAGCTCTGGCGTGAGCAGGCCGCGCTATCGAGGTGCAGCCCCGCCACCGCCGGCCGCGCGGACCGCCACTGTTCACCGAGACTCATTTGACCGACAAGGAAAGCCCGAAGTCGCCCGCGGCGTCGGTCCACCAGTGCGTGCGTCGCAGCCCGGCGGCGGCCAGTTCTGCGCCGACACCGTCGGGCCGGAATTTGCAGGACACCTCGGTGAGCATCTCCTCGCCGTCGGCGAAGTCGACGGTCAGATCGAGGCCGCGGATGGTGACGCTCTGAGAACCGTTGGCGCGCAACCACATCTCCATCCGCTCCTCGGCGGCGTTCCACTTCGCGACGTGTTCGAAGGCGGCAGGGTCAAAATCGGCTCGCAGCTCGCGGTTGACCACCGACAGCACGTTGCGGTTGAACCTCGCGGTGACCCCGGCGCTGTCGTCGTACGCCCGCAGCAGCCGGTCGGTTTCCTTGACGAGGTCGGTGCCCAACAGCAAGGTGTCGCCCGGCTGCATGGTGTCTGACAACGCGACAAGGAAGGCGGCGCGCGGTTGTGGCGTGAGGTTGCCGATTGTGGAGCCGAGGAACGCGAACAGCCGGCGCCCGGTTCGGGGGATCCGGTCCAGGTGATGTTCGAAATCGCCGCACACGGCATCGATTTCGATGCCGGGGTATTCCCTGCTGACCGCTTCGCCGGCGGATGTCAGCACTGAGGCGTCGACGTCGAAGGGGATGAACCGGCGCAGAGAGCCGCCGTCATGCAGCGCGTCGAGCAGCATGCGTGTCTTCTCCGACGTGCCACTGCCGAGTTCGACCAGCGTATCCGCGCCCGAGGCCGCAGCCACCTCAGTGGACCGCTCTCGCAGGATCTGCGCTTCGGTGCGTGTCGGGTAGTACTCAGGCAGCCGGGTGATCTGTTCGAACAGGTCACTTCCGACCGAATCGTAGAACCACTTCGGCGGCAACGACTTCGGGGTGCGAGCCAGCCCGTCGAGCACATCACGGCGCAGTGCCACCGCCGCCGAGTCGGCGGACAGGTAGTTCGACAGCGACAGGGTCATCACGATCCTCTCAACGGTGTCAGCTCGACATCGGACCCGGCCACGCGCACGAGATGACGGTCGGGAACGTCGCGCCAGCCCGGATCGTCGTCATAGGGTTCGCTGGCCACCACGACACCGTCGCTTCGCCGCAGCACCGCAAGGGTGTCCCCCCAGGTTGTGGCCAGTAGCTCAGAACCGTTGCCCGCCAGTATGTTGAGCCGTGCGCCGGGATCGGCGGCGCCCACCTCGGCGATGGTTTCGCCGAGCGCGTCGAGTCCCCGCTCGAAGATCATCGCGGCCAGCAGCGCGCTGTCGTTGGTCGATTCGGCGTCGGCAGAAAGCGGTAGCACGGCGCGGTCGACGAGGCCGTTGTGCGAGAGCAGCCAGTGGCCGTCGGTGAAGGGCGCACACGCCGTGGCCTCGATCGGCATGCCGACGCTGGCCGAGCGGACGGCGGCGACGACGCACCGGCTGCGCAGCGCCGGAGCGATCGAGGCGAGCGAGGCATCCCCCCACAACGGTGTCGCGCTGCGCCACCGGCGGGCGACGCCGTCGTCGTCGAAGAACCCGACGCCCCAGCCGTCGGCGTTCATCAGCCCGTGCTTCTGCTTGCGCGGCGAATACGACTGCACCAGCAGGCCGTTGGGCGGCTCGAGCACCAACGACGCCACCGACGCGGGCGCGCCGATCCACCCGATGTGCCGGCACATCAGACGTCCCACGCCAAGCGCACACCGGAGAAGATCTGCCTGCGGATCGGGTGGTCCCAGTTGCGGAAGCTGGGCCGCAGGATGCTCGCCGCGACCGCCCACGACCCGCCGCGCAGCACCTTGTAGTCCCCGTCGAAGAAGGGTTGCGAATAGCGTTCGTAGACCATCGGCGTGAAACCGGGCCACGGCCGCAACGGTGAGGTGGTCCACTCCCACACGTCACCCAACATCTGCTCGGCGCCATAGGCCGACGCGCCGGCCGGATAGGCGCCGACGGGGGCCGGTCGCAGCGCCTCACCACCGAGGTTGGCCAGCGCCGGGGTGGGTGCTGTTGTGCCCCAAGGGAAGCGACGGCGCGAACCGGCCACCGGGTCCCACGCGCAAGCCTTCTCCCATTCGATCTCGGTGGGCAAGCGGGCACCGGCCCACGTCGCGTAGGCCTCCGCCTCGTAGAACGTGACGTGTTGGACCGGTTCGTCGGCAGGGATCTCCTCGACGTGGCCGAAGCGCGTGCGGGTGCCGTCGTCGTTCCAGAACTGCGGTGCGCGCAGGCCGGCCTGCCGCCGATGCACCCAGCCGCGGTCGGACCACCACCGCGGGTTGCCGTAGCCGCCGTCGTCGATGAACTCCCGCCACTCGGCGTTGGTGACGGGAACGCGGCCGATGCGGAAGTCGGGCACATCGACCACATGGGCGGGACGTTCGTTGTCGAGGGAGTGCGGCTCGACCACCGGGTCGACGCCCAGCACTAACTCACCACCCGGGACGAGTACCGAGGTGCCCACCACGCCGGCCCGGCCGGCCGGCAGCGGCTCGCCCGCGCCGAGCAGCGGCGCACCGGCGCGCAGGTTCAGCGCCTGCAACATGGTTTCGTCGTGCTGGTTCTCGTGGCTGATCACCAGCGCGAAGCTGAATCCGGCAGCGTCGTTCAATTCGGCAGCGTCGTCGGGCAGCAGGTGGAGGGTGTCGAGGACCTTCTCGCGCACGGTGCCGCAGTAGGCGCGGGCGTCAGACGGCGGGAGCAGCGGCAGGTTGACCCGACTTGCGCGGGAGTTGACGAACGCGTCGTACAACCGCTCGACGTCGGGGGTCAGCATCCCCGGCCGGTCCGGGTTGCCGTCGCGCAGCAGCCAGAGTTCTTCCTGCTGGCCGATGTGGGCGAGGTCCCACACCAACGGGCTCATCAGCGGGCTGTACTGACACCCCAGTTCGGCGTCGTCGAAGTCGACGAGCCGCAACGTGCGCTCGCGTGCCCTGGTCAGTTCGCGCGCGATGGTCTCGCGTGGTGTCACAAGTCCCCTCGGGCCAGTTCAGTGACCGCAGGTGCAATGCCGTGGTTCACGGCGCGGTCGCTGAAGTCGTCGGCTGGGCATCGTCCCTGTTCTACCGAACGCACCAGCTGCTGCATCGATTCCTGGAGGGCGGCCGGCGCGCGTTCGGCAGCGACCTGCACACATCGCTGCGCGGCAGCGTGCAAGCGGATGTCGGCCAGGCCGATCTGGGCGGCCTGATCCCATGCGGTCGCCACAGGTTCGGTGGCTTCGGCGGCGACATCGGCGGCCACCGGATCGTCGAGCAGCGTGACGAGCGTGAACACGATCGCCGGCCAGATCGCATCCGGCACGCTGTCCAGATATCGGATCTCCAGCCACTGGCGCGGCCGCACCGGCGGGAACAGCGTGGTCAGGTGGTAGTCCAGGTCGGCTGCAGTGGGCCTGCGCCCGCCGAGTGGCACGCGGCCCTCGACCCAGTCGACGAACGGCACCCATTCGGTGAGCGGTTCGGCGCCGGTCACCGGATCGTTGACGAGCATGACCGGCGCCTTGAGCGCATAGCGTGCCCAGTCGCAGGCCGGGTCGTCGCCGCTCACACCCAAAACCGGGCCGCAGCGCGCCGAGTCGAGCTGGCTCCAGACCCGCTGCCGGGCGGAGCGCCAGCCGGAGAACCGCCCGCTCAACAGCGGCGAATTCGCCGCGATCGCGACCATCGTCGGGCCGAGCGCATGCGTCAACCGCACCCGGTCCGCCCAGCCGGCGCGCGGACCGGCATCGAGGTTGACCTGGACCGACGCCGTCGACGTCATCATCGCCGCACCCGCGGCGCCGGTGCCGCTGGCCTGGAAGAACGCCTCCATCGCGCGGTAGCGCGATCCGGGGTTGACGCGCTGCGGGGCACGCAGCGGATCGGCGCCGAGCAGAACCAATCCGAAGCCCGCGCGGGCGAAAGCATCCCGCAACACCGCACGGTCGGCGACCATCGCATCGATCGCCGCCGTCACACCCGGCAGCGGCGGGCCGGACAGCTCGACGGCGCCTCCCGGCTCGACGGTGACCCGGCTGCCACCGGGAAGCACCGGCAGTGCGGCGATGGTGTCGGTGAGCTCCTGCCACGCCGGCCGGCGCACCGGATCGGCCAGGTCGAAGCAGTGCGCCTCGATCTCCAGTCCGACCCGGCCCACGGTGCCGTCGCGCAGGCACCCGTCCGCGACGCGCAACCCGGCGGCGTGCACGCTGCTCAGCACGACGGGATCAGCTGTTCGGGGCCGCGCGTCAT
Organism: Mycobacterium sp. E740; assembly: GCF_001672895.1. GTDB lineage: Bacteria > Actinomycetota > Actinomycetes > Mycobacteriales > Mycobacteriaceae > Mycobacterium. The sequence goes on along the minus strand of NZ_LZKP01000172.1, from coordinate 11,879 downwards.
CCGCCTCGGACGTGATGGTGTAGGTCATCCCAACCATCCCCTTCCGGGTCGGACCGCTCGCCTACTTCAACCATCTTCCAGACGAGACCGACAAGTCTCGCCGATTCCGAATGACGGCTTCGTTACAACAAGCTGAATCCGGGCTCGGAGCGTCAGACCTTCGCCGACAACTTGACGTCGATGTTGCCGCGGGTGGCCTTGGAGTAGGGGCAGACCTGATGCGCCTTGTTCATCAGGTCCTCGGCCGCCCTCTGCTCGAGCCCAGGCAGGTAGCCGATGAGGTGCGCGTTGATGCCGAAGCCGCCCTCCGGGTCCTTGCCGAAGCCGACCTGGGCGGTGATGCCGGTCGCGTCGTCCAGCTTGACGTCGTTGTTCTTCGCGACCAGGCGCAGCGCGCCGAGGAAGCAGGCCGCGTACCCGGCGGAGAACAGCTGCTCGGGGTTGGTCCCTTCGCCGCTGCCCCCGGCTTCCTTGGGCGGGCGGGTGTCGAGGTCGATGCGGCCGTCCGAAGACTTCACGTGGCCGTCACGGCCGCCTCCGGACGCGGTGGACTCTGCGGTGAAAACGACTTCAATGCTCATGGGCTCGATCATGCCAGCCCGGCCGCTGCGGACAAGATGCCCGTCTCGCACGGACCGGCGTCGTCAGGCGGTGCCCGGTGTGGCGATCCCCGCACCGGCCATGCCGGCGCCTCCGATCGACGGGGTTGTCACCATCGGCGGCGGAGCTATCGGCGCCATGGGCGCTATCGGAGCCATCGGCGCTATCGGAGCCGTCGGCGCCATCGGCGGGGGAGCGATCGGGGCGATCGGGGCGATCGGCGCCGTCGGCGGTGGAGCAATGGGCGCGATCGGGGCAGCAGCCATCGGCGGCGGGCCGGCCGCAGCCGGCGGCGGCGGCAGGGCGTACGGACCGCCCGCGCATATCGGGTTGGCGGGCTGTGAGATACACGCGGTGTCCCCCGGGCCCGTCGGGGCCGCGCCCGGCGGCGGAGTCGCGGCCGGCGGCGCGTACGGACCTCCCGCGCATACGGGGTCGAGCGGCTGCGTCAGGCACTCGGGGTCGGCCGGACCCGTCGGCATTGCGTACGCGCCGTCTTGGCATTTGGCCAGATCGCGGTCCGCTCCGGCGCATCGGGGATCAGCCGGATTGGGCGCGGCGTTCGCCACCACGGTCGCGCCCGATGCGGTGGTTCCGATAAGTGCCAGTGCCACAACCGCTTTCGTCATCGCAGCGCTGAATCCCGAAGGCCTCGTCCAATTCATCCATCGCTCCTCACGCGCGGACTCGAACGAGCCACCCCGAGTGCGCTGCCACCGACACATCACGGCGATGGTCGCACGCCAACCAGCTCGTCGGGGGAAAACAACGATATGAGCGACGAAATCTATTCGGCCTCTTGTAATTTGACGTCAACGTCAACCGTCACTCGGGGCTGCGACAGCTCGAGGGCCCGGTGTTCACCGGGCCCTCGAGTCGGATGTGGTCAGGGACGCGTTGGCGCAGTCGTCGTCGGCGCCTCGGGTGCCTGCGGCGGTTGCGGCGACTGAGCGCCTGGGCCTTGCCCACCACCCGGCCCGCCGAACTGCGGCCGCTCCATCTGGCCACGCGGCCCCATCGGGAACTGCGGTGGCGGCCCGCGATGGAAGACGACGTCACGGTCGTGGCCGCCGGCATGGCCACCTCGGTGATGGCCGCCCGAGTGGGCACCGAGGATGAAGCCGGTGAAGAAGATCACCGCGACGATGAACACGACGCCGGCGACGATGCCGACCCACGCGGCGACGGCGCCCAGCCTAGAGTGGCGCCGTTCCTCACGCGCGGGCCTCGGTTCGACGGGGGCGTACCGGGGTGCAGTGACTACGGGTTCCGTGCCTGGTTCGGATGGTGTTTCGCTCATGACTCCCATATTGCGGCCAGTTTCGATGTAAAGGGCATGTGTGACCTATGAGCAGGCTGTGAGATGCGCCGATTGACAGCCGCAGCGACGACAACCTAGTTTCGACTACACGCGTTGTCAGCGTTGCGGGCGGAAGGAACCTCGATGACCGAGCGCCCTGTCCCCACGCGTCATCCGGACAGTCCCCGCCCAGTACCGGCCGGCATCCGGGCGATGGCCCAGCTGTTGGCCATCGCGCCGCCCACGCCGCAACAGTGGCACCAACTGGGTGAGCGATTGACCGTGGGCGATGAACCGATGGACCGCCTCGTCGAGTGGATGTCCGAGACTGGAATCAAGGACACCCGCCCGCTGTTCGACGCGGCACTCGCCCATGGGATCGACGCGGTCCCCTCGGCGCCGGAACCGTTGCGCGAGTTCTTCTCCGAAGTCGAGAACACCCCCGGATGGGTCGACCCGGCAAAAGTGCGGCGAGGGCAGCGCGCGCTGCGTCGCGGCGGTGCCGACGGGATGTACGTCGCGCGGGACGTCTCGCTGCTCGGCGGCTATCAGTTCTCGGGGTTCAACAAGACGCTGCTGCGCACCGGGGCGCTGGAGAAAGGATCGAACAAGCGCTTCGCCGAGACGATGCAGTGGGCGATGGACGTCATCTCCGAGGGCGGCCTCGAGTTCCGGGGCGCCGGCTATCGGTCGACGCTTCGGGTTCGGCTGATCCACGGGCTCGTGCGCCGGCATGTCGCCGCGATGCCGGATTGGCGTGCCGGCGACTGGGGCGTGCCGATCAACCAGACCGACATGGCCGCAACGCTGATCGGCGCGCTCGTCGCACCCGCAGTCGGCAGCGTCGGAATGGGAATCGTGTTGCGGCCGAAGGACTATGACGCGGTCGCGCACCTGACTCGCTACGTCGGATGGCTGATGGGCGTCGAGGATGAGTGGCTACCGCGCGGCTTTCGCGACAGCATCCGCGTGCTGTACCACACCCTCGGCGCGCTCGCGGCGCCCGACGAGTCGTCGAGGCAGTTGGCGGCGCCGATGGCCGACGACCCACTGATCTGGCACTACGACAGCATGCCCACGATCCGTCGTCGTATCGCACGGGCCCAACATCTTTCGCTCACCAGCGGCTTCCTGGGACCACGGACCATGCGTGCTCTCGGACTACGACCGCAGGTGCCCTGGTATCCGTTGCTGCGCCTACCGGTGAACCTGGCCCGCAGCGCGGCGGCGGTGGCGCTGCCGGGTGGGATCATCCGCGCCACCGCCCGGGGTGACCGCCAGCACCAGGCGTTGATGCGGACGATCATCGGGGACAGCGCTGCGACGATCGGCGAATCCGCGAATCACGTCAGCCACGTCGCGTGATTGCACTCACGCAGACCGTTACTCGCTTGGATTCAAGCGGTGGCTGCAACGAATGTGGACGGGTCTGACAGTAGTCGGTCGAGTTCTTCGGCGGGGGTGCGCCAGCCGAGGCGTTTGCGGGGTCGGGCGTTGAGTTCGGCGGCAACTTCGTCGAGCCATCCGGGGCCGTAGAACGACAGGTCGGTGCCCTTGGGGAAGTACTGGCGTAGTAGGCCGTTGGTGTTCTCGTTGGTGCCGCGCTGCCAGGGGCTATGGGGGTCGCAGAAGTAGATCGGCAGCCCGGTGGCTTCGGTGATCTTGGTGTGCAATGCCATTTCGCTGCCTTGGTCCCAGGTCAGTGAGCGGCGCAGGATCTCGGGGATCTCGGGGACCTTGGCCGACATCGCGTCGGCCAGGGTGGCTGCGGTGCGGTCTTCGGGCAGGTGCAATAGGACCACGAACCCGGTGGTGCGCTCGACCAGGGTGCCGATCGCCGATTGTTGGCCCGCGCCGATGATCAGGTCGCCCTCCCAGTGCCCGGGGATGGCGCGATCGTCGGCCTCCTTGGGGCGTTCGCTGATGTTGATCATGTCCTTGATCTTGCCCTGACCACTTCCCGTGCGGCCCTGCGCTTTTCGCTGGGTACGTCCGGTGCGTAGCGCGGTCTTGACCAGCCGGGCCAGCTCGCCGCGCGGTTGAACGTAGAGGGCTTGGTAGATCGTTTCGGGTGACACCCGCATCTCCGGATCGTCGGGGTAGTCGTGGCGCAGCCGCTGGGCGATCTGCTCGGGACTGTGCCGCTGCTCCAACCGTTGCACGACTTCGGCCAGCAGGACAGGGTTGTCCTCGAGCTTGCGCGCCTTAGGTCGCTTGCGGTTGGCGTCGGCCGTGTCTTGGCCGACGCGGGCGCGATACCCCGAGCCGGTCAGACCCTTGACGATCTCGCGGCAGATCGTGTCGCGATGACGGTCGAGCAGCTGCGCGGCCCGCACCGCGGTGCATCCCGACTCGAGCAGCTCCTCGAGTCGGTAGCGTTCGGTGAACGACAGCGGGGCACGCGGCCGTCGCGCCGCGGCGCTCTCCACAAGAGCAAGGGCTGGGGTTCTTGGCATGTAACCAGCCTGTTTGACCCAGTTCGTGCCCGTGTTCTCCGACACGCCGGCAATTACCGCGGCCTCGATCGGCGAGGACCCCGATCGCATCGCCGACCAGAACGCCTCCCGCACCGCTACCGGATACCGGACGCCGCGATGCCGCAGATCAGCTGACAACCCTGCAGCGCGAGCCCACTTCGAACCCGTCTGATGCGACACCTCGGCCACCGTGGCCGCTGCCGATTGCGACATTCCCGACCTCAGCGCCTCGAGAAAGACCTCACGCGCGGACTCGGGAACCTCTTTGCTGCCCTGCTTGCGAAACCCCATCGAACAACACCCCTCAACCAGTCAGGTGTTGCAGCGACCGATTGAGTCTGAGTCGCACTTTGTCTGCGCGGTTGCAATCTCAGAGTTCGGCGGCGAGCAGCTCGGCGATCTGAATCGTGTTGAGCGCCGCGCCCTTACGGAGGTTGTCCCCGGAGACGAACAACGCCAGCCCGCGGCCCTCCGGCACGCCGGGATCCTGGCGGATGCGGCCCACCAGTGAGTCGTCCGCGCCTGCGGCTGCCAGCGGGGTCGGCACATCGACGAGCGTCACGCCCGGCGCCGCCCCCAGGATCTCCGACGCACGCGCAACCGAAAGCGGCTGGCTGAACTCGAGATTCAATGAGAGCGAGTGGCCGGTGTACACCGGGACGCGCACACACGTTCCGCTGACCGCGAGGTCGGGGATGCCGAGAATCTTGCGGCTCTCGTTGCGCAGCTTCTGGTCCTCGTCGGTCTCACCGGAACCGTCGTCGACGAGCGAGCCGGCCAACGGCACGATGTTGAACGCGATCGGCGCGACATACTTCGCCGGCGCCGGAAAGTCGAGCGCGCCGCCGTCTGCCACCAACTGCCTGCTGTCCCCGACGACCGCGGTGGCCTGGCCGTACAACTCGTCCACGCCGGCGATCCCGCTGCCCGACACCGCCTGGTAGGTCGAGGCGATCATCCGCACCAGACCCGCCTCGTCGTGCAACGGCTTGAGCACCGGCATCGCGGCCATCGTGGTGCAGTTAGGGTTCGCGATGATCCCCTTGGGCCTGCGCCCGGCGTCGCGCTCGAAATTCACCTCGCTGACCACCAGCGGCACGTCGGGGTCCTTGCGCCACGCCGAGGAGTTGTCGATCACCACCGCACCGGCTGCGGCGAACCGCGGCGCCTGCACGCGCGACATGGTCGCGCCCGCGGAGAACAACGCGATGTCGAGACCGGCGGGGTCCGCGGTCTCGGCGTCCTCGACCTCGATCTCCTGGCCCCGGAACGACAGCTTCTTGCCCTGTGAGCGTGCAGAAGCGAAGAACCGCACGCCGGTGGCCGGAAAATCGCGCTCTTCCAGGAGGTTTCGCATCACCTGGCCGACCTGACCGGTCGCCCCGACTACCCCGATGTTGACCATCTATCGTCCCGTTCCCGCATAGACAACGGCCGCCTCGTCGCCGCCCAGTCCGAACGCCTCGTGCAGCGCGGCGACGGCTTTGTCCAGATCGGTGTCCCTGACCAGCACCGAGATTCGGATCTCCGACGTGGAGATCAGCTCGATGTTCACCCCGACCTCGGCCAGCGTCTCGCAGAACGTGGCCGTGACCCCGGGGTGGCTCTTCATGCCCGCGCCCACCAGGGAGACCTTGCCGATGTGATCGTCGTAGAGCACGCCGGTGAAACCGATCTCACCTTGCAGCGAGCTGAGCTTCTGCACCGCCGCCGGCCCGTTGTCACGGGGACAGGTGAACGTGATGTCGGTCTTGCCGTCCTCGATCTTGGAGATGTTCTGCAGCACCATGTCGATGTTGATGTCGGCATCGGCGACGGCGCGAAACATCTTGGCGGCGTAGCCGGGTACGTCGGGGATGCCGACGACGGTCACCTTGGCTTCGCTGCGGTCGTGCGCGACTCCGGTCAGGATGGCGTCTTCCACGGGTATGTCCTCCATCGATCCGGTCACCAGGGTGCCGGGGTTGTCCGAGTATGACGAGCGGACGCGGATCGGCACGTGGTAGCGGCGGGCGTACTCCACGCACCGCAGCATCAGCACCTTGGCGCCGCAGGCAGCCATTTCGAGCATCTCCTCGAAGCTGATCCGGTCGAGATGACGCGCGTTCGGCACGATCCGCGGGTCGGCGGTGAAGATACCGTCGACGTCGGTGTAGATCTCGCACACGTCGGCCCCGAGCGCCGCGGCCAACGCAACCGCGGTGGTGTCCGAGCCGCCCCGGCCGAGCGTGGTCACGTCCTTGCTGTCCTGGCTGACCCCCTGGAAACCGGCGACCAGCACGATGACGCCCTGGTCGAGCGCGTCGCGCAGGCGGCCCGGGGTGACGTCGATGATCTTGGCGTTGCCGTGGATACCGGTGGTGATCACACCGGCCTGCGATCCGGTGAACGACCGCGCCTGCGCACCCAGCGAATGGATGGCCATGGCGACCAGCGCGTTGGAGATCCGCTCACCCGACGTCAGCAGCATGTCCATTTCACGGGCCGGTGGCGCCGGACAGACCTGGTGCGCCAGGTCCAGCAGGTCGTCGGTGGTGTCGCCCATCGCCGAGACGACCACGACCACGTCGTTGCCCTGCTTCTTCGTCTCGACGATCCGCTCGGCGACGCGACGGATCCGCTCGGCGTCGGAGACCGAGGATCCGCCGTACTTCTGCACGACGAGCGCCACTGAACAAGCCTTTCAAGAGCCGGAGAAGGTCCCAACAAGGATAAGCGCTGCGCGCACCTCATTTATCCCGCGGTCATACGCCCAGGAAAGCGAAGGGCTCGGCCTGCTGGAACGCCGAGCTGGCGTCGCCGGCGTAGATCGTGCGCTCCCCCTCGCCGAGGTTGAGCCGCAGCGTCGGCGCGCCGGGTGAGAAGTCGATGTTTCCCAGCTCCACCCAGAAGGTGTTGGGCGAAAGCGCCGACTCGAAGAAGTAGCGCAGCGCCTTGTGGTCGACGACCGTGCGCCAGCGCGTGGTCGAGATGTTGGGTTCGTCCGACGTCGAGATGCCGTACGGGGTGGACGCGTTGCGCACCACGCTGAGCACGGCCGCCGCGGCCAGCAACGGGTCGTCGGTCTTGGGGACCGCGTCGATGTAGAACGACGCCCGAACGAAGCGGTCTGCGGCGCGGTTGGTCCCCGGCAGCATGACCGTCCCACCGATCTCCTTCCAGTACTCGTTGATCGCGAGCTGCTTGTCGAAGGTCGGCGAATTGGTCATCACCTGGTATTGCCTGCCGTGGTGGATGACCTGCCTACCGTCGATGTACTCGACGATCGCGCTGTCGCCGCCGCCGTCGGACATCGCCAGATGCAGCGTCGCCATCCGGTCCTCACCCGGGACCTGTGCGGTCGCCACCCGCAGCGGGATCGCAGTCAAGGCCTGCACCGCCTCGGCCACCGTCGCGAAGTTGTCGAGCACGTACTGGCCCCACAGCGCGAGCGAGACAGCGGGGCCGTCGGCGGTGTCGGCCGGGTACTGCGATTCGGCCAGCCACAGTAGGTTGACGGCCAGGCCGGCCTCGTTCACCCCGTCGGTGGTGCTGATGTCGTAGCCGCTCGCCACGAGACTGCCGTACTTCGATGTCCACTCGGCGGAGTTGGCGCCGCCCTGGCCGGTCCGGTGGACACCGCGGGGCAGCGCCCACAGATTCGTCCCGATCTCCGACTTCCAGTCCATCGAACGACCGGTGACGTTGCGTTCGTTGTTCCCGAGGTAGACGACGCGTGTGCACACGCTGGGTCAGCTTATGGGGTGCTCAGCCCGAGCATGCGTTCGACAGCTCGGCCAGCTTGCGCTGGATCTGGCTGTCGATCGCCGACATCTCGTAGTAGACCCGCGGCGCAGGGGCGCCCGGCGCCCGAGACTCCGTCGCCGCACGTGCCTCCGGCAGCTTGTTGACGAACTGTGTCGCGAGGTCAGCGAGGTCTGTGGCGGTGAACCGGAGTTCCGGTTTGTCGATCTTGCGGGCACGTTCGGCCAACCCGTCGGCCCACTGCTGATACGCGAGTTGCTCTGCAGCGGTCGGCGGCCCCTTGGTTCCCTCGGTCTTCTCATCGATCAACTTGCTCTGCGATTTGTTGTAGTCGAGCAGGTCGTGCACAGGGCCGCATTCGGCCGGGGGCCTCTGCAGCTGGGTGTACACCAGCGCCACGAGCGACACCACCACGACACCGATCGCCACCCACCATCGCCGGTCAAGCCTCACCGCTGGAACTCTAGCCAGCGGTTCAGTCACGGTGCACGCTCGGCGTCGTCCTGTTTTGTGACGAGGTTGGGACGGGAGTACAGTGGGGCCCGATGTTCTCGGTACAGCGGGTGCTCCTTCTCGGCAGCCGCGACGGGGTCTGACCAAGACCGGCTTCCCGTCGCGGGTGTTCGCGATGCGCCGGTCGAGTCCCTTTCAACTCCCGGAGCAATACCGTGACCACTTTCTCGAAACCATCGCCTGATTCGCCCGACGCGTATTCGTCGGTTCGCCAGATCACCAAACCGTCGGGGCCGCCCCGTCCCGGGCAGCCGACGTGGAACACCCAGCGCGCCTCGGCCATGCCGGTGAGCCGCTACCGCAGTTTTGCCGACGAAGTCGAGCCGATTCGGCTGCCCGACCGCACCTGGCCCGACAAGGTCATCGACGTCGCGCCGATGTGGTGTGCGGTCGACCTGCGCGACGGCAACCAGGCGCTGATCGACCCGATGAGCCCGGCCCGCAAGCGGCGCATGTTCGATCTGCTGGTTCGTATGGGCTACAAGGAGATCGAGGTCGGCTTCCCGTCCGCCAGCCAGACCGACTTCGACTTCGTCCGCGAGATCATCGCCGAGGGCGCGATCCCCGACGACGTCACGATTCAGGTGCTGACGCAGTGCCGCCCGGAGCTGATCGAGCGGACGTTCGAGGCCTGCCAGGGCGCACCACGCGTCATCGTGCACTTCTACAACTCCACGTCGATCCTGCAGCGCCGCGTGGTCTTCCGGGCCGACCGCGACGCGGTCAAGGCGATCGCGACGGACGGCGCGCGGATGTGCGTCGAGGAAGCCAAGAAGTATCCGGACACCGCATGGCGGTTCGAATACTCACCGGAGTCCTACACCGGCACCGAGCTGGAGTACGCCGTCGACGTGTGCAACGCCGTCGCCGAGATCGTCTCTCCGACACCGGAATCACCGTTGATCGTGAACCTGCCCGCCACCGTCGAGATGGCTACGCCGAACGTCTACGCCGACTCGATCGAGTGGATGCACCGGCAGCTGACCCCGCGCGAGTCCATCATCTTGAGCCTGCACCCGCACAACGACCGCGGAACCGCCGTTGCCGCAGCCGAACTGGGCTACCAGGCCGGCGCGGACCGGATCGAGGGCTGCCTGTTCGGCAACGGTGAGCGCACCGGCAACGTCTGCCTGGTGACGTTGGGCATGAACATGTTCTCCCGCGGCGTCGACCCGCAGATCGACTTCTCCAACATCGACGAGATCCGGCGCACGGTCGAGTACTGCAACCAGTTGCCGGTGCACGAGCGTCACCCCTACGGCGGCGACCTAGTGTACACCGCGTTCTCGGGCAGCCACCAGGACGCGATCAACAAGGGTCTGGACGCGATGAAAGTCGCTGCGGACGAAGCGGATTCGGATGTCGACGACATCCTGTGGCAGGTGCCCTACCTGCCGATCGACCCGCGCGACGTCGGTCGCACCTACGAGGCCGTCATCCGGGTCAACTCGCAGTCGGGCAAGGGCGGCGTCGCCTACATCATGAAGGCCGACCACGGCCTGGCGCTGCCGCGGCGGCTGCAGATCGAGTTCAGCCAGGCGATCCAGCAGATCACCGACGGTGAGGGCGGCGAGGTGTCGCCGAAGGAGATGTGGGACGTCTTCGCCGAGGAGTACCTGGCACCGGTTCGCCCGCTGGAGCGGATCCGCCAGAAGGTGACGGCTTCGGAGGTCGACGGCGGCACGGACACCGTCGAGGCGGTGGTGAAGGTCGACGGCGTCGAGCGCGAGATCGTCGGAGCGGGCAACGGTCCGCTGGCGGCGTTCTGCGACGCCTTGGGCGCCATCGGCTTCGACGTCTCGGTGCTGGACTACAGCGAGCACGCGATGTCGGCCGGTGAAGAGGCCCAGGCCGCGGCGTACGTCGAGGCGGCGATCGGCGGGACGACGGTGTGGGGCGTCGGGATCGCGCCGTCGATCACCACCGCATCGCTGCGCGCGGTGGTCTCGGCGGTCAACCGCGCCGCACGCACGTCCCTCCGCTAGCCACTGGCCCGCGAATCACCGTCCGGCGGCATGGGACGTTGCGCGCGGCGGGTTTTGCGGCTTACCTGTTGTGATGCCCGAGTTGAATCGTCGCCGCGTGATGCAGATGGCCGGCATCGGCGCGCTGGTCGCCAGCATGCCTGTCCCCGCCGCGAAAGCCGCGCCCGCTGGCCGTTACCTGTTCGAGGACAATTTCGACGGCCCCGCGGGGTCAGCGCCCGACTACTCGAAGTGGGAGCCTGCGCTGGCGCGGGAGGACATGAAGGATCCGACGTTCTGGGAGCTGCCCGGAAACGTCGGCCAGTACCGCGACGATCGGCGCAATCTCTTCCTCGACGGCAAATCCAACCTCGTCATCCGTGCGGCCAAGGACGGGGACACGTACTACAGCGGCAAGCTGTTCGGAAAATACCGGGGCTCCATCGGGACGACGTGGGAAGCCCGGATCAAGATGAACTGCCTCACTCCCGGCTGTTGGCCGGCCTGGTATCTGGCCAACAACGACCCGGTCACCGGCGGGGAGGTGGACATCATCGAGTGGTACGGCAACGGCAGTTGGGCCCCGGGTACCACCGTCCACGCGAAGCTCAACGGCGGGGAGCACGTCAGTCACACCATCGCGCCGGACAGCGCGTGGCACACGTGGCGGGCCCAATGGGATGAGTCGGGCATCCGCTTCTGGCAGGACTACAGTGACGGCGCGCAACCGTACTTCTCCGTTCCGTCCGGAGCATTGCCCGATTGGCCGTTCAACAACTCTGGCTACACACTTTTCCCGATCGTGAATCTCGCCGTGGCCGGCTCCGGCGGCGGCGATCCCCGTGGGGGCAGCTATCCGGCCGAGATGCTCGTCGACTGGGTTCGAGTCTGGTGACTGCACCCAGCTAGAACAACGCGAACTGGTCGCCGGCCGGCGTGCTGTCGGTGAACTCCTCGACGCCGGTGCCGCCGACGACGGCGTCGAGACATCGCATGAACTCGCTGTCGGTGACCAGCGGAACGCCGAGCTCGTGGGCCTGATACCCCTTGCCCTGCTCCGGACGCGGATCATTGCAGACGATCAGCGAAGTCTCCGGGTCGACCGCGTCGGTGTAGGCCAGGCCGGCGTGCAGGATGCGCTCGATGAGCTCTTCGTGGGTGCGTTTGACCTCGGCGGACAGCGCGACCCGCATACCCTGCACGAGCGGTCGCCCCGCGACGAACCGGCCGGGATTCAGGTGTGTGCACGGCAACCGCGACGCCACCGCCTTTAGCGGGCGC
>NZ_LZKP01000171.1 GCF_001672895.1 Mycobacterium sp. E740 | reverse complement strand
CGCGGAGTGGCGCAAAGGCCGCCGAGCAGCGTGAGAAGTCCGAACAGTAAGCCTGTCCAAGAAGAAAAGCCCAGCCGTTTCGGCTGGGCTTTTCTCATGTTGTCTCAACTACTGGGCCGTTGCCGGACGGCATCGGGATGCTCTGCGTACCAACGATCTTCGATCTTGCGCACCCGCAGGTGCTCGATGAGCAGCCATCCGCCGCCGATGACGAACAGCGCGGCCGAGCCGCAGCCCAGGCCGATGCCCACCCCGTGATGGCTCGCACCGTGTGCGGCCAGCGCCGAAACGAACAACACCAGGGCCACCCCGATCACGACCAGCCCCGGCAGATTTTTCGTGTCTTTCATCGACTCCCCCGCGTGCGGACGCGTGGTCCTCGCGTGGTCAATGGGATCCTTCGGGCTCTTCATCGGTACTCCTCTCTCGGCATACCCCTGCCCGCAATTGTGGGCTGCTTACCACGGTAGAACTATCCGAGCGCGCGAGAGCGAAATCCGATTACGGCCTCAACGTCACTGGTAGGGCGGGTATTGCCCGCTTCGAAGCGCTCTCGCGAGATGAGCGGCATTGCGCGCCAGCGCGGCCGTGGTCGACGCGACCGCTTCGGGTACCTCGTCGAGGTCCTTGTAGTCCTTGCTCTGCATCGCCTCGCCGGTCCAGTAGGTGCCGCCCTGCGCCGGGATGCTGTAACCGATGTCGTTGAGTCCCTGGAAGCAGTCGGCGATCACCTTGTGCGCGCCGTCCTCGTTCCCGACGACGCCGACGACTGCGACCTTGCCGACCATGACCGGGCGTCCCGCGTCGTCGGTGTTCGACAGTTCGGCGTCGAGTCGTTCCAGCACCCGCTGCGTGACGCTGCAGGGGTGGCCCAACCAGATCGGGGTCGACAGCACCAGGATGTCGGCGCGCAGCAGTTTCTCCCGGATCTGCGGCCATTCGTCACCGTCGCCCATGTCGGCTTCGACGCCCGGTGCGATCGCGAAGTCCACGCATCGCACCGACTCCGTCTCGACGCCTGCGCTGCGCAGGTTTCCGCAGATGTGCTCCGCCATCAGCGCGCTGCTCGACTCCGCCGGACGGGGCTTGAGGCTGCACACCAACGCCACAGCGGTCACCGGCCGGTCGGCATTCGGCACGCTCATCCGCCGAACACCGCAGCGCCGGTGATGGGCGGCATGCTCGTCGTCAGGACGAGCAAGGCCGACGCGACCAGGAACCATCCCGCGCCATGCCACGCTGCCGACATGTCGCCGCGACGCCAGGTCTGGTAGGCGCGCAACAACGCGCGCAGCCCGCCGGCACACAGGACCGCGGGCGCCGCGAGTGCCAAGAGGGTCCGCTGCGGCGCCCCGCATGCGACGCTGTCGGCGGTCGCGCCCTGACAGGTGCTCACCCAGACCGCCGCGGCGAGCAGGAACACCGCTCCGGTGACGCCGATCCCGATCGCGAACCGCACGGCGTCCCGCAGTCCGCTGTCGACTCGTCTCAATTCGCCAGGACCGTGGTACACGACAGATTCTCCGTATTTGCTGTTCAGCCAGCGCCGATCGAATGTGGCGGAGGATTCCCGGCCAACCGCTCGATAAACCTCAGGACCGAACGCGATTGTGCGCGGTCAGCAGCAACCGGTCGTAGGTGGAGCGCGGCGGCAACTCCTCCTCGTAGGTCAGCCCGAGGAAGTCCTCGGCGATTTGCTCGGCGAGTAACCGCAGTTTGGTGTTCGTCTCCTGGGAACGCCACCGGAGCAGTTCGAACGCCGAGTCCGCCGAGATCCGGTAGATCAACATCAGCATGCCTTTGACCTGCTCGATCGGCCCCCGGTTCTCGGCGATCTCGGCGACCGCCGCGCTGACCATCTTGTCGCGTCGTTTCAGAATCGATGGGGTGACATCGACGTAGAACCCGTGGGTGCCGACGACCTCGTCGCTCTCGTCGAAGAGCTGGTCGCCCACGACCACGACGTGGTGCACCTCGCCGTGGGTGTCGATGATCCGGTGCCGCGTGGAGAACGCCCCCGACGTGCGCCGGATCTCGTCGAGCGTCGCGGCCACCTGGCCGTAGTCCTCGGGGTGTTTGTGCGACAGCACGATTTCGGTCGTCGGCCGCGCCGTGCCCGGCTCGTAGCCGTGCATCCGCTCCACTTGCGGGGACCACTCCCAGCGCTCGTCGGCGAAGTAGAACCGGAACCAGCCGACACGGTGCGGATCCCCGCCGGCGAGCGCTTGCTCGACGGGGGTCTGCCCCTCGCCGTCCGCCAGCCCTTCGGTCATGAATCGCAGGTTAACGCGGCCAGCGCGGATAGTGCGTCGCGCCACGTCGAGCATTCGTTTTCCGGACACCCGGCAATCGCGCCGCCGCGATGTCGGTGCGCCGCCCTAGGATCCGTCGCGTGACGCTGAAGGTCTACCTGGCGGCGGCGGCCACGGCGGGCACCGGAGCGTGGCTTGTCGGGGCCGCTCCGCAGTGGAGTGCGGCGCTGGGACTCCTCGCGCCGCTCCTACTCGTCGCCGGTCCGCGCTTCCTGGCGGGCACACTCACGGGCGCGCTGACACCGGCTGCGCGCGAGGACGTCACCGCCCCGATGAGCGGTGCCGAGTTCGAGGATCACGTCGCACGGATCGCCCGGTCCTGCGGCGCACCGGTGATGATGACCGCGGTCACCGGCGACTGGGGCGTCGACATCATCGTCGGCAAGCGGCCGAATCGTCTTGCCATTCAATGCAAACGCCAATCCCGACCCGTCGGTGCGGGCGCCGTGCAGGAGGTGGTGGCCGGTGCGCCGATGCAGGACTGCACCATGACCATGGTCGTCACCAACCACGAATTCACCCCGGCTGCACGGAAACTCGCCGAGCTGCACGGTTGTGAGCTGGTCGGCGGCGCCGAGCTGCCCCGATTGCGTGCCACGATCCGGCGGCTGCTGGACCCGTCGGTGCCGCCGAGGGTCAGCTGAGCGTGTCGCCACCGGCGCGGCCCGGTGTCAGAGGATCGGCCTGCCGCCGGTCACCGCGATCCGTGCGCCCGTGACGTAACTGGACTCGTCGGAGGCCAGCATCACGTACACGGGAGCCAGTTCGACGGGTTGACCGGCACGGCCGAGCGGGGTGTCATCGCCGAACGACTTCACTTTCTCGTTCGGCATGGTCGCCGGGATCAACGGCGTCCAGATGGGGCCGGGCGCCACGCTGTTCGACCGGATTCCCTTCTCCCCCAACAACTGTGCCAGGCTGGCGGAGAAGTTGGCGATTGCCGCTTTGGTCGCCGCGTACGGGGCCAGCGTCGGGCTGGGCATGTCGGAGTTCACCGACGAGCTGCCGATGATCGACGCGCCCGAATCCATGTGTGGCAACGCCGCCTTGACGAGATGGAAGTAGTGCCCGACGTTGAGGCGGAACGTGTAATCCCATTCCTCGTCGCTGATCTCGTCGAGGCTCTCGTGCGTCATCTGGTAGGCGGCGTTGATCACGAGCACGTCGATCCCGCCGAACGCG
Organism: Mycobacterium sp. E740; assembly: GCF_001672895.1. Lineage (GTDB taxonomy): Bacteria > Actinomycetota > Actinomycetes > Mycobacteriales > Mycobacteriaceae > Mycobacterium. Next base: position 11,021 of record NZ_LZKP01000171.1, on the reverse strand, counting down.
TCGACGGCCTTGCCGATCACGGCGCGGCAGTGTGCGGGCTCGGAGAGGTCGCCTCCCACCAGCACGCACTTGCGGCCCGCCTCCTCGACGTGCTGCTTGACCTCCGCGGCGTCACCGTCCTCGTTGAGGTAGGCGATCAGCACGTCGGCGCCTTCACGCGCGTACGCGATCGCGACGGCGCGGCCGATCCCGCTGTCGCCGCCGGTGATCACCGCCCGCTTGCCGGTAAGCCGTCCCGAGCCGCGGTAGCTCGTCTCCCCGCAGTCGGGTACCGGGTCCATCTCGCTCTGCACGCCGGGCGGGGACTGCTGCTGTTCAGGAAAACCCATCGACGAACCTCTCGTAGGCGTGAAATGACTTGCCGCGGGGTTACCCACCCAGCGCGCGAATACGCAGCGCGCAGGCGATCGCGTCGACGGTCCTGTTTGACATGTGTTCACTAGGATGAGCGCATGGCTGAGTCCCGACGACGGCTCTCACCCGCCGACCGCCGCAACGAGCTGCTCCTGCTCGGCGCGGAGGTGTTCGGCCAGCGGCCCTACGACGAGGTGCGCGTCGACGAGATCGCGGAGCGGGCCGGGGTGTCGCGCGCGCTGATGTACCACTACTTCCCCGACAAGCGCGCGTTCTTCGCGGCGGTGGTGCGCGCCGAGGGCGAGCGACTGTTCGAAGCCACCAACACCCCGCCGCGGCCGGGGCAGAGCCTGTTCGACCAGGTCCGCGAAGGCGTGCTGGCCTACCTGCGCTACGACGACGAGCATCCGCACGGCGCGTGGGCGGCGTACGTCGGCATGGGCCGCTCGGACCCGGTGCTGCGTGGCATCGAGGACATCGACAACGACCGGCAGGCCGACCGGATCCTGGCGCGCATCCACACCGCGCTGGGTGACGACCTCGACTCCAAAGTGGAGCGCGACCTGCGCGTCACCGTCTACGGCTGGCTGGCGTTGACCTTCGAGATGTGCAGGCAGCGGCTCATCGACCCGTCGATCGATGCCGGCCAGCTCGCTGACGCGTCCGCGCACAGCCTGCTCGATGCGATCGGCCGGGTGCCCGGCGTTCCTTCCGCTCTGCGCGAAGCCGTCTCCCCCGACCGCCGCTAGCCACGGACTTGTCACACCCGGTTGGCACCATGGAGGCGATGAGTACCAGCACCGGCCTCGCCCGGTTCAGCGACCTGACCCGCGTGTGGTTCACCGGGACGTTCGCCGAGCCGACGCCCGCCCAGGCGCAAGCCTGGTCGGCGATCGCCGACGGTGACAACACGCTGGTCATCGCCCCGACGGGCTCGGGCAAGACGCTGGCGGCGTTCCTGTGGGCCATCGATCGGTTGGCATCCGAACCCGATCCGGCCCGCACCGGGACCAGGGTGCTGTATGTATCGCCGCTCAAGGCGCTGGCCGTCGACGTGGAGCGCAACCTGCGCACGCCGCTGACCGGCATCGCCCGCGTCGCCGAGCGAAGCGGCGTGCCGGCGCCGGAGATCAGCGTCGGCGTGCGCTCCGGTGACACCTCGCCCGCGGCGCGCCGCGAACTGATCGCCCGGCCGCCCGACATCCTGATCACCACGCCCGAATCGCTGTTCCTGATGCTGACGTCCGCAGCGCGCGACACGCTGGCGAACGTGCAGACGGTCATCGTCGACGAGGTGCACGCCGTCGCGGCCACCAAACGCGGTGCCCACCTCGCGCTGTCGCTCGAGCGCCTCGACCAGATACTGGACAAGCCCGCCCAGCGGATCGGGCTGTCGGCGACCGTGCGCCCGCCCGAAGAGGTGGCGCGGTTCCTGTCCGGGCAGGCCCGCACGACGATCGTCGCGCCACCGGCGGCCAAGACGTTCGACCTATCGGTCCAGGTGCCGGTGCCCGACATGGCCAACCTCGAGAACAACACGATCTGGCCCGACGTCGAAGAGCGCATCGTCGACCTGATCGAGGCGCACAACTCGTCGATCGTGTTCGCCAACTCGCGCCGCCTCGCCGAACGGCTGACGTCGCGGCTCAACGAGATTCACGCCGAACGAGCCGGCGTCGAGCTCGAGACCGGACCCAATACCGGGGTCGCGGGCGGCTCACCGGCTCATATCATGGGCAGCGGTCAGGCATCCGGCGCGCCGACGCTGCTCGCTCGCGCGCATCACGGTTCGGTCAGCAAGGAACAGCGGGCGATCGTCGAGGACGACCTCAAGAGCGGCAGGCTTAAAGCCGTCGTCGCGACGTCGAGCCTGGAGCTGGGCATCGACATGGGAGCCGTCGACCTTGTGATCCAGGTCGAGGCTCCGCCGTCGGTGGCCAGCGGTCTGCAGCGCATCGGCCGCGCCGGCCACCAGGTCGGCGAGGTCTCCCAAGGCGTGCTGTTCCCGAAGCACCGCACCGATCTGATCGGCTGCGCGGTGACGGTCAAGCGCATGCTCGCCGGCGAGATCGAGACGATGCGGGTGCCGGCCAACCCGCTCGACGTGCTGGCCCAGCACACGGTCGCGGCGTGTGCGCTCGAGCCTGTCGACGCCGACCACTGGTTCGACGCGGTGCGGCGCAGCGCCCCCTTCGCGACCCTGCCGCGCAGCGCATTCGAGGCGACGCTGGACCTGCTGAGCGGCAAGTACCCGTCGACAGAGTTCGCCGGGTTGCGGCCGCGCCTGGTCTACGACCGCGACACCGGCACCTTGACCGCCAGGCCCGGCGCGCAGCGGCTCGCGGTCACCAGCGGCGGCGCGATCCCCGACCGCGGGCTGTTCACGGTGTACCTGGCCACCGACTCCGAAAAGCCTTCCAGGGTAGGTGAACTCGACGAGGAGATGGTCTACGAGTCGCGGCCCGGTGACGTGATCTCGCTGGGCGCCACGAGCTGGCGGATCACCGAGATCACCCATGACCGGGTGCTGGTGGTCCCGGCGCCCGGGCAGCCGGCGAGGCTGCCGTTCTGGCGCGGCGACGGCGTCGGGCGGCCCGCCGAACTGGGCGCGGCGGTCGGCGCCTACACCGGTGAGCTCGCCCGCCTCGGCCGCGAAGAGTTCGAGCAGCGCTGTCGCACAATGGGCTTCGACGAGTTCGCCGCCGACAACCTGTGGCAGCTGATCGACGACCAGCGCCAGGCCACCGGTGTCGTGCCGTCGGACACCACGTTCGTCGTCGAACGCTTCCGCGACGAACTGGGCGACTGGCGCGTCATCCTGCACTCGCCCTACGGCCTGCGGGTGCACGGCCCGCTCGCGCTGGCCGTGGCCCGGCGCCTGCGTGAGCGCTACGGCATCGAGGAAAAGCCCACCGCGTCCGACGACGGCATCATCGTGCGGCTGCCCGACACCGAAGACGCACCACCGGGAGCCGACCTGTTCGTGTTCGACGCCGACGAGGTCGAGCCGATCGTCACCGCCGAGGTCGGCGGTTCGGCGCTGTTCGCATCGAGGTTCCGTGAATGTGCCGCGCGCGCACTGCTTTTGCCGCGCCGCCATCCCGGCAAACGCTCACCGCTGTGGCACCAGCGCCAGCGCGCCGCGCAGTTGCTCGACGTCGCGCGCAAGTACCCCGACTTCCCGATCGTGCTCGAGGCGGTGCGGGAATGCCTACAGGACGTGTACGACGTGCCGGCGCTGACCGAGCTGATGCACCGGGTAGCGCAGCGCCGGTTGCGCATCGTCGAGGTCGAGACCGCCACTCCGTCGCCGTTCGCCGCGTCGCTGCTGTTCGGCTACGTCGGCGCGTTCATGTACGAGGGCGACAGCCCGCTGGCCGAACGACGGGCCGCGGCGCTGTCGTTGGACAGCGTCCTGCTCGCCGAGTTGCTGGGCCGGGTGGAGCTGCGCGAGTTGCTCGACCCGCAGGTCATCGAGAGCACCACCCGGCAGCTCCAGCATCTGTCCGAGGACCGCCGCGCCCGCGACGCCGAGGGGATCGCCGACCTGCTGCGGCTGCTGGGCCCGCTGACGGAGGCCGAGATCGTCGAGCGGACCACGACGCCGGACGTGGGCGGGTGGCTCGACGGGCTGCGCGGCGCGAAGCGCGCGCTCAACGTCAGCTTCGCCGACCAAACGTGGTGGGTCGCCATCGAGGACATCGGCCTGCTGCGCGACGGGGTGGGCGTCGCGGTTCCCGTCGGCGTGCCGACGGTGTTCACCGAATCGGTCGACGATCCGCTCGGCGAACTGCTCGGCCGCTATGCGCGCACCCGTGGACCGTTCACCACCCACGACGCGGCCGCCCGGTTCGGCTTGGGCCTTCGGGTTACCGCAGATGTGCTGGGCCGAATGGCCATCGACGGCAAGCTGATTCGCGGCGAGTTCGCCAGCGCCGCCCCCGACAGCGAACAGTGGTGCGACTCCGAGGTGCTCAAGATCCTACGGCGCCGCTCGCTGGCCGCATTGCGCGCGCAGATCGAACCGGTCAGCACCGCTGCTTACGGCCGGTTCCTGCCCGCGTGGCAGTTGGTCGGCTCGGCCCACAACGCGGGGGTCGACGGCCTCGCCGCGGTGATCGAACAGCTTGCGGGGGTGCCGATTCCGGCTTCTGCGGTCGAACCGCTCGTGTTCGGCCAACGCGTCCGCGACTATCAGCCCGCGCTGCTCGACGAACTGCTGGCGTCCGGTGAGGTGACGTGGTCGGGTGCCGGGCAGATAGGCGGCGGCCCGCTCACTTCGGATGGGTGGATCGCGTTCCATCCAGCCGAGTCGGCGCCGTTGACGTTGGCCCCTCCCGCCGAGATCGAGTTCACCGAGACCCATCGCGCGATCCTCGAAACGCTCGATGGTGGCGGCGCCTTCTTCTTCCGTCAGCTCGCCGACAACCCCACCGAGGAGCACAAGCGCGCGCTCTGGGAGCTGATCTGGGCGGGCCGAGTCACCGGTGACACGTTCGCGCCCGTGCGCGCATTGCTCATGGGCACCCGCGGTACGGCGGGCCGGCGAAGCGCACCCGCGCACCGGCAGCGCCAGCGGGCCCCGCGGCTGAGCCGCTACAGCATCGCGCACGCCCAGACCCGCAACGCCGACCCGACCGTGGCGGGCCGCTGGTCAGCGCTGCCGGCTGCGGAACCGGAATCGACCGTGAGCGCGCACTTTCACGCCGAGCTGCTGCTAAGCCGCCACGGCGTGTTGACCAAGGGGGCGGTCGGCGCGGAGGGCGTGCCGGGTGGTTTCGCGATGCTCTACAAAGTGCTGACCGCCTTCGAGGACGCCGGTCGCTGCCAGCGCGGGTATTTCGTCGAGTCGTTGGGTGGAGCGCAGTTCGCGGTGGCCTCGACGGTCGACCGGTTGCGCACCTACCTCGACGGGGTGGACCAGCAGCACCACCGCGAGTACCACGCGGTGGTGCTGGCGGCGGCCGACCCGGCCAACCCGTACGGCGCCGCGCTGCCGTGGCCGGCCAAGCGATCCGACGAGGACATCGCGCACCGGCCGGGTCGCAAAGCGGGCGCGCTGGTCGCGATCGTCGACGGCGAACTGGTGTGGTTCCTCGAACGCGGGGGCCGCTCGCTGCTGTCCTTCACCGGCGATGCCGAGGCGCACATCGCCGCGGCCGCAACCCTCGCCGACCTCGTCGGCAGCGGTCGGGTCGGCTCGTTCCTCGTCGAGAAGGTCAACGGTGTGCCGGTGCTCGAACCGGGCGCCGAAGGTGAGCGCGCGGCGGTGCACGACGCGCTGCTGGGTGCGGGCTTCGCCCGGACCCCCCGCGGCCTGCGGCTACGCTGACGCATGCCCGAAGGCGACACGGTCTACCGCACGGCCGCCAAGCTGCGCGAGGCGCTGGAGGGCAAGGAACTCACCCGCTGCGACGTCCGGGTGCCGAAGTTCGCGACAGTGGACCTGACCGGGTGCGTGGTCGACGAAGTGCTGAGCCGCGGCAAGCACTTGTTCATCCGCGTCGCGGACGCGAGCATCCATTCGCACCTCAAAATGGAGGGCGCGTGGCTGATCGGCGGCCAGATCCGCCGTGTGCCGGAGCACAAGATCCGAATCCTGCTGCACACCAGCGACTCTCGTGTCGCGGGTGTCGATCTCGGCGTGCTGGAGATCCTGCGACGCGAACACGACATGGAGGCCGTCGCTCATCTCGGCCCGGACCTGCTCGGCGACGACTGGGAACCGCGCGTCGCCCGCGCCAACCTCGTCGCCGATCCCGACCGGCCGCTCGCCGAGGCCTTGTTGGATCAACGCGTGATGGCGGGAGTCGGGAACGTCTACGCGAACGAACTGTGCTTTGTCACCGGCTACCTGCCGACCACCGCCGTGCGCAATGTCAAAGACCCGCTGCGGATGGTGCAGCGGGCCAGGGACATGTTGTGGCTGAACAGGTCTCGCGTCAACCGCACCACCACCGGCGACACCCGCGGCGGCCATGACCTGTGGGTCTACGGCCGCCGCGGTAAGCCGTGTCGCCGGTGCGGGACTCCGATCGAGTCCGACAGCAGCGGTGATCGCGTCTCCTATTGGTGTCCGGCCTGCCAGACCTAGGGCTCAGTTCGGCGGCTCAGCCCGGCAGGGCCAGCTTGACGATCTTGCGCACCACGGTCGCGAACTGCCGCGGCAGCGAACCCTTGTTGTAGGGGATGCCGTAGCGAGTGCAGATCTCCTTGACCTCCTCGGAGATCTCGGCGTGGCGGTGGGCCGGGATGTCGGGAAACAGGTGGTGCTCGATCTGGAACGACAAGTTGCCGCTCAGGATGTGAAAGAGCTTGCCCCCCGTCAGGTTCGCCGAGCCCAGCACCTGGCGGAAGTACCACTGCCCGCGCGTCTCGGCCTTGGTCTCCTCGACGGAGAACTCCTGGACGTCGTCCGGGAAATGTCCGCAGAAGATGATCATGTACGACCACACGTTGCGCATCAGGTTCGCGGTGAGGTTGCCCGCCAGGACCCATGGCGCGAACGGCCCGGCCAGCAACGGGAATGCGACGTAGTCCTTGAGCGTCTGGCGTTTGGTCTTGCGCCAGATGCCCTCGAGAATCTCGCGTTTGTCGGCGATCGTGATCTCGCCGGCGCGGATGCGTTCGGTCTCGAGTTCGTGCAACGCGACCCCGTACTGGAACAGCACCATCAACAGGAACGCGTAGACCGGGTTGCCGAGGAAGTACGGCGTCCACTTCTGGTCCTTGCTCATCCGCAGGATGCCGTAGCCGACGTCGCGGTCCATGCCGACGATGTTGGTGTAGGTGTGGTGCATGTAGTTGTGCGAGTGGCGCCACTGGTCGGCCGGGCAGGCGGTGTCCCACTCGAACTTCTTGCCCGACAACGCCGGATCGCCCATCCAGTCGTACTGACCGTGCATGACGTTGTGGCCGATCTCCATGTTGTCGAGGATCTTCGACAGGCCCAGCATCGTGGTGCCCGCCAGCCAGAACGGCGGAAAGATCCCGCTGAACAACAGAACTCGGCCACCGATCTCGAGAGTGCGCTGCGCCTTGATGACCCGGCGGATGTAGGTGGCGTCGCGCTCGCCGAGGTCGGCGATGACCCGTTCTTTGAGCGCGTCGAGTTCCCGCCCGAATGCCTCGGCCTGTTCGGGGGTCAGGCTTATCGTCTTGCCTGCGACGGTCTTCTCGAGGGTGCGCGGCTGTGGGGCCGTGACAGTGGTGGTGGCGGTGGTGACAGTCATCGTGTGACTCCTTTCTTACAGCGCGATGTCGACGTCGCCGACGGGGGCGGACACACAGATCTGGATGTCCTCCTCGTCGGCGCTCGACACCGCACCGGTGATCAGGTTCTTGACCGCGCCGCGGGTCTTGCGGCGAGTACAGCTGTGGCAGATGCCCATTCGGCATCCGCTCTCCGGGTTGAGCCCGGCGGCTTCGGCCTGCTCGAGCAGCGGGCGGCCGTCGTCGGCCACCGCGACGCTGCTCTCAGTGAAGGCGACCAGGCCGCCCGACGCCTCGGCCGGCGCCAACTCGGGTGGAACGAAGCTCTCGGACCGGGCGTTCGGGCAGTGCGCCCGCACCGCCTCGACCAGTTCGGGCGGACCGCAAACGAACACCGCGTCGGGCTCCGGCATGGCGGCGGCCAGATGCGCGGGCCCGAATCGGCCCTCGAGATCCGAGCCGGCCGTCTCGCGGGTGTACCCGTGCAGCACCCGCACTTCGGGCATCGCTGCGAGCTCGGCTCGGTAGCAGGCCTCGTCGGCCGAACGCGCGTAGTGCACGAAAGCGACTTCGCCATCGAAGCGCTGGGCGCGCAGCGTCCGCAACATCGACATGACCGGGGTGAGGCCGCTGCCGCCGGACACGAACAGGATGCGCCGCGGCCGGGTGGCTGGTAGCAGAAAGTCGCCGTCCACCGAGTCGAGGCCGACCACCATGCCGGGCCGGGCGTGGTCACACAGGTAGGTCGAGACCAGACCGCCGTCGTGGCGACCGACGGTCAGCTCGAGCTGGGCGGCGCCTTCGGCGCTGGCCGGCGAATAGGGGCGGGTGCGACGACGGCCGTCGATCTCCACTGTCAGGTTGATGTGCTGGCCGGCCCGATGTCCGGTGAACGCCTGATTCGGCGCGAGGGTGAGGGTCACGCTGCGCGGGGTCTGCCGTCGCACGGCGACCACCTCGGCGCGGGCGTCGCCTCGACTCCAGGTGGGCGCTACGAGCTCGGTGTATCGGTCTACGCCGTGGGGCCCGGTGAGCAGGTCTGCCAGCGGTGACCGCAGCGCCCTGTCCCAGATCCCCCGGGTCAAAGTTTGAGTGAACATATGTACACCATGCGCGCATGACACTGCATCAGTCAATAGTTCCGACGCTGGTTGTGGTACCTTTCACATAGTGAACGGTCGTACGCCTAGCTCACGAACGAGCCGGTCGAGCCGATCGGGTAAATCGCGCTCCCGGGAGCCGTCGCGGGCGACGTTGACGCGCGAGGAGCGCAAGGAAGCCACCCGGCGCGCGATCGTCGCTGCCGCCCTGCAACTGCTCGAGGACCGCAGCTTCTCGGCGCTGAGCCTGCGCGAGGTCACCCGGGAGGCGGGCATCGTGCCCGCCGCCTTCTACCGGCATTTCGAGTCGATGGAAGCGCTCGGCCTGGTGCTCATCGACGAGTCGTTCCGCAGCCTGCGCGAGATGCTGCGCGGCGCGCGCACCGGCAAGCTCGACCCCAAGCGCGTCATCGAGTCCAGCGTCGACATCCTCATCGACGGGGTGAACGAGCGTCGTGAGCATTGGCGGTTCATCGGCCGCGAACGCAACAGCGGGGTGAGCGTGCTGCGGTACGCGATCCGCACCGAGATCCGGCTGATCACCTCGGAGTTGGCGATCGACCTGGCCCGGTTCCCCGGTTTGCACACCTGGAGTGCCGAGGACCTCAACATCCTGGCGAGCTTGTTCGTCAACGCGATGATCGTGATCGCCGAGGCCATCGAGGACGCTCACGACCAGGCCGCGCTCGACGAGATCAAACGGGTGGCCGTCAAACAGCTGCGGATGATCGTGGTCGGCGTCGCGGGGTGGCGCAGCAGCGCCTGACCGCGGGCTAGCGTGTGCGCATGCCGCATCTCGAACTGCACCACCCCCGCCCCGACATCGCCGTGCTCACGCTGAACCGGCCCGAAAAGCTCAACGCCCTCTCCTATGAACTCGTCGAGGATCTGCACGCCACGCTCGGGCGGATCGGCGCGGACAACGACTGTCGTGTCGTGGTCCTCACCGGCGCCGGACGCGGCTTCTGTTCGGGTCTCGACCTGACCGACCCCCACCCCGACAAAGCCGGTGGCGGAACGGAGTTCCCGCGCTCGGGCATGCGATGGCAGGAGCGCATCGCCGACCTGACAACGCGGATCCACCGGCTGCGGCAACCCGTCATCGCCGCGGTCAACGGCGTCGCCTACGGAGGCGGGATGGGCATCGCACTGGCCTGCGACATCCGCGTCGCCGCGGAATCCGCCCGCTTCTGCACACAGTTCATCAAGCTCGGCCTGGGCGGCTGCGACATCGGGGTCAGCTACACACTCCCGCGGATCGTCGGCGCCGGCCCCGCGTTCGACCTCATCCTCACCGCGCGCGCGGTCGAGGCGCCCGAGGCGCTGCGACTCGGCCTGGTCTCACGCCTCTCGTCCGACGGGTCGGTTGTCGACGACGCCGTCGCGATCGCCGAAACCCTGTGCGGATACGGCAAGTTCGGCGTCGAGTCCACCAAGCAGGTGCTCTGGGCGAACCTCGAGGCGTCGAGCCTGGAGGCGGCGCTGCACTTGGAGAACCGCAGCCAGATCCTGTCCTCGACCAGCGGTGAGATGCGCCAAGCTAGCGAGGCGTTCCGCCACCGTCCACGATCATGACCGCGCCGGTGATGTAGCTGCCTGCGTCGGAGGCCAACAGCAGCGCGGTGCCGACCATCTCGTCGGGCGAGGCCAGCCGCTTCAAGAACGTGCTGCGGGCCATCCCGTCGATCGCCTTCTGCGGGTTGTTGCGCATCATGTCGGTGTCGACGGGACCGGGTGCGATCGCGTTGACCCGGATACCGGACGGCGCGAACTCGGCAGCCATCGATCGGGTGAACGACATCAGCGCGGCCTTGTTGGCGGAGTAGATCGAAGTCATCGCCGAGAAGTTGAACGCGCCGACCGAAACCATGTTGATCACCGACGCCTTCGCGCTCGCCTTGAGATGGGGCAACGCCGCCTGCACCAGGAACACCGGCCCGCGCAGGTTCACCTCGAACGACTTGGTCAGCGCGTCCGCAGTCATCTCGCCCAGTGGCTGCGCCAAAGCGTTCGCGGCGTTGTTGACCACGACGTCGAGACCGCCGTACTCGTCGACGGTCCGCTGCACCAGCGCCTCGAGGGCGTCGACGTCGCCGAGGTGGGTCGGCACTCCGATCGCTTGACCGCCCAGGTCCCGCAGGTGCTGCGCGGCCCGCTCACAGGCGTCGGGTTTGCGGCTGGCCACCACGACTCGGGCGCCGGCGAGCACGAATCCCTCAGCCAGGGCCAGCCCGATGCCCCTGGTGCCGCCCGTGACGATCACGGTGCGGCCGGTCATGTCGAAGAGTCGGTCGATGGCCCGCACGGCGGCCTGCAGAGGGCGCAGCTCGTCAGGCGTCACCAACGAGATCCAGG
>NZ_LZKP01000170.1 GCF_001672895.1 Mycobacterium sp. E740 | reverse complement strand
GAGGACCGCTGTGCAGCTGAACACAAGCAAGCCGCGACGAGCGTGCGTGAGCCGCTGAAGTTCCGCGGCGTGTCGTGCGCAAACACGCACCCTCGCGCCACGTGGGCCACGCGCCACCTGGGCCACGCGCCCTCGTGACGTGGGCACGGCGCTCTACGGCTTGATGCGGATGTGGCCTGGGCTGTACAACCCGCTGTGCGTCGTCGTGCCGAAGTCCAGCGTCGCGGGCTGCGCACCTTGCGCGTCAGGCGTCATCTCGAACCGGCGCAGCGATCCCCAGTCGCGGCCCCAGTCGTCCGACAGATACGTCGCCATCACTTGTGCCCGCAGCAACAGGTCGCTGATGCCGAGCAACCCGCCGTTCAGACCGTCCTGCCAGGTGTCGGTGTCCTTGCGCTTGGCGTTGTAGTCGGGTGTGATGCGGAACTTCGGGATCTCGGTGACGCCGTTGGCGTGCAGCATCGGCTGCTGGCACGGGAACGCGAGACCGACGGCCCAGTCCATCAGCACCGGCTGTTCCGAGCCGACGTACTCCTGCACCGAGCGCAGCTCGGGCACCCGCGGCGGCGTCACCGCCAGCCAGTCGCCCTGGGTCAACGAACGATCCTCTGCCACAACACGAACCGCTACCGCATCCGACGGAATACCGGCGCGAGGGAACCGCAGATTGCGCCACGACGGGATTGGTCCGAGGTCGTAGGGCACCAGGCGGCCGGCCGGCACCGGCGCACCGTCCGGACCGCGGCGCGCATACTCCAGCTCGACGGTTTGGCCTTCGGTGCGCCCGTTGAAAACGCTGTCGCCGGTGATGGTTCCCGCGGCTGTGATCACCACAAGCGGATGCGCGTCGTCGGCGGCCGGCAACGAATACCACGCTGACGTCAGCCTGCTCTCCTGCTGCGCGCCCTCTACGTAGCTGCCGGCCAACGGCACCCGCTTCGGGTCGAGACCGTACGGCAGCGGCACCGTCGACCCGTTGACTCCGGGTGTCTTGAGCTTGGTCGGTTGATCCCAGTCGTAATCGGTACCGGGCATCGGCAGGTTCACCCGAATCGCCTCGGCCACAATCTTTTCCGGCACCGCGCTGGCGGTGAACCCGACAGGGTCGAGGCCGCCCAGCGGTCCGAGCGGTCCGTAGTTCCCTGGCAGCGGCGTCAGGAACCCGTCGTTCGTGTCGGGCTCGACGAGCACATCGTCGGCCAGTCCACAGCCACCGGCGAACGCGCGCACATTGGCCCAGCCGTTCGAGTAGGTCGGGTACTGCCGTACCACCCCGATCACCATCGAAGCGACGAACACGGCCACCATGAAGCCGGCGGTGACGGGGATCGGCGCGGCGGTCAGCGCCCGCGCGAGCCGGCCTTCGCCACTGCTCCGCGACGAGAAGTGCAGCCAGGCAGCCCAGATCGCCGCGGCCACGAACAGCGCGAAGAAAACAGTGCTGAGGGTGAGTTTGCCGAGCGCGGGCATGTCGTTGTTGAACGGCACGCCGTAGCTGGACACGTACCACCAGCCGTTCGTCGTCGCGAACGTCAACGCCAGCAGGAAGAACACCGCGGCCAGGAACGCCATCCGGTTACGCGACCAGCGCAACACCCGCGGCGACACCAGCACGGTCGCCAGCGCCGCCATCGCGGCGCCCACCGCGGCGAACAGGCCGAAGTGATGCACCCACTTGGTCGGGGTGAACATCAAGAAGAACATCGTCCCGAGGATGATCCCCATCAGCCGCCACGCCGGACCGCGCGCCACACCGGGCACCCGCCCTCGCCGCAACATGATGAACATCGAAGTGAACAGCGACAACGCGGTGATGAAGAACCCGAAGCGCCGCGACAGCGATCCGTCGACGGTCGGCAGGATCAGGTAGTAGTAGCGCAGGTTCTCGGTGTACCACTCCTGGTTCGGGCCGATCGCGGTGCGAATCCTGGTGGCCTCCAACACCGTTGCGATCGTCTGGTCGAAGAAGACGACGGTCAGTATCACGGTGCTCGCCGCCAGCAGCGGCAACACCAACGGCCAGATGCCCACGACACGGCGGCGCCGCACCAGGATTCGCAGAAGTGGACGGCCACCGGCGAGCAGCGCGGCCACCGCGATCAGCCCCGTCGGCTGAATGCCGAGCGTGAACGCCGCGGTGATGATCGCGAACGCCGCCGGCGTGAGCCGTCCCGAACTGATCGCCCGCTCGATCAGCACGTAGGTGATCAGCGCGCCGGTGGCGATCTGACCTTCGGGGCGCAACCCGTTGTTGAACGGCATCCACGCCGCCAGCAGCACCAGGCCTGCCGCCCAGAGCGCCGGCTTGCTCGCCGCCACCGCCGGGCCCAGCCGGGGCAACACCTCGCGAGACAGCAATAGCCAGCACACGATTCCGCACACCAGGTCCGGCAGGCGCATCCAAATGCTCGCGTCGCTGACGCTTGTCATCATCGCCAGCAGGTTGTAATACCAGCCGAACGGATCCTCCGGGCTGCCGAACCAGCGGAAGTAGTTCGACATGTACCCGGCGTGCCCGGCGACCCGCGCCATCGCGAGGATGTAGCCGTCGTCCGATGAGTTGGCCCCGATCACATGCCAGAGGGCGAAGCCGCCGATCACCACGACGTCGGTCGGCGTGAACGTGCGCCACCGCGCAGGGATCAGCCGGCGCATCCGCCGGCCGTCCATGCGGTCCAGTCGCCACAACGCGAACAGCGCGATCGCGGTCGACACGATGGCCAGCACCATCGCCGCCAGCTTCAGCGGCGTTGGCTCGGTGGTGAATCGGGTGTCGATCTGGGCCGAAAGGCTCAAGCCCGGCGGCGCGGGACCGGTCAGGTCGGTGAACACCCCGACGATCGTCGGCCGCAGGTTCGGATCGGGAAAGCCGGTGTACTGCGGCGAACCGTCCGGCTTGGTCAGCCCGACGAACGTCGCGAACGTGCCCTCCTCCGACGACGTGATCTCGATGCGCTCACAGTCAGGCGACGCCACCCGCGCCCGAGACACGCTGGCCACCACGACATTTCGGTCGGTGATGTCGACCCGTTGGGCGTTGACCGTGACGAACAGGGCCTGCAGCGCGGCCTGCTTGCCGTCCTTGGGCGCCGTGCCCAACACGACCCCGCCGCGCGGCGGCAGCGCGCGAACCACCTCGCACGGCACCGTCACGGACATCCGCACCGGCGTCTGGGTGATCAACGGAGCAGTGACGTTGGTCAACTGGCCCTGCTGCGGCCAGTTGAGGGTGACGGTGGTCTGCTCGACGGGAAGCAGCGGCGTCGCCACCGACAGCACGAAGCCGATAAGGCCCGCCACCGCGGCCACCCAGCGGGCGACCCTCACGTCAGAACTCGCTGGACTCCTCATGGCAGCGCCCTGATCGGTCCGTTGCGGCTCCAGCCGAAGACCCGTTTCACACCCTGCTCGACGACGGCGTCGGGGGCCCGCGACTCGGGCACCACCCGGTCGTAGCGCTCGATGGAGCCCCAGTCCCGGTACCAGTCGTCACGCAGGTACGTGGGCATGGTCGACGTGCGCAGCAGTGCCTGGATGAACAGGAACGGCCCGCCGTCCTGGGCGGACTGCCACTGGTTCGACGACACGACCACCTGCTTAAGATTCGGGAGGATGCGGTACTCGGGTAGCTCGGCGATGCCGAGATGCTCGGAGAACGGGCGCTGGCACGGGAAGTTGGCGGCCGTGGCGATGTCCATCAGCACCGGTGTCTGCGAGCCCAGGAACTGCTGCGCGGTCTGCAGCACCGGGACCCGCGGCGGGGTGAACGCGAACCACTGGTCGGTGGACAGGTTCGGGTCGTCGGCCACCAGCCGCGCGACGTTCGCCTCCGGCGGTGCCCCGACGAGCGGGAATCGCAGGTTGCGCCAAGCCTTTTGCGCTCCGGGTCCGACGTCGATGGGCTGCACCTGCGCCAACGGCTCATAGCTGCCGTCCGGTCGGTGGACACCCCATTGCAGTTTCAGCGACTGCCCGTAGTTGAACGAGCCGTCCTCCTCGTAGAACCAGATCGCTCCGGCAGCCGCGACCGTGACGAGTGGTCGATCCGGGGTGCGGGGCGGCAGTTGGTACCACGCCGAAGTCACCTTGGCGGCGACGGTATTTTCGTCGTAGCTGCCCATCACCGGCGTGCGTTTGGGGTCGAGGCCGAACGGCAGGAACACTTTCGAGCCGTTCACCCCCACGGGGCCGTAGCCGCCGCCGGTGCCTGCGGCGTAACCGATCCCGATGTTCGGTTCGTTCGGTGAGCCGTCGGAGTTGACGGTGCCCGGGTTCGCGGTGACGGGTTTCGGCGGTTCCAGCGTGTCGCTGACGCCGTTGGGGGTGAAGCCGACGGGGTCGTCTCCGCCCAGCGGGCCGTACTCGCCGAAGCGCTGACCCGGAACCGGTTGCAGCATCCCGGCATTCGTGTCGGACTCGACGAGAACATCGTCGGCCATCGCGCAGCTGGTGTCCGACAGGCCGGACTTCAGGGCGGAGAAATTCGCCTTGGCGGTGGTGTAGACGGGGTAGCGCTGCACCGCGCCCTTGGCCATCGACCCGACTTCGAGCACCACCATGATGATCGCCACCACCAGCAGCGGCGTCGACGCCAGCACGCGGTTGCGACGGGTGTCGGCGACCTGGGTGTGCCCCGCGTAGTCCATCCGGAAGTGCAGCCACCCGGCGAGCAGGCCGGTCGCGATCGCCAGCGCGAGGAAGATGCCCGTCACCGGCACACCGGCGATCACGGGTTGCTTGTCGAACCAGGGCACCCCGTAGTTGCCGACGTAGAACCACCCGTTGATACCCGATGTCGCCCAAGCCAATACGAACAACAGCGCGGTGACGTACAGCGCGAGGTTGCGCCGGCTGTGCAGACCGACACGGGCGAAGACGAACGCGGTCACCGCGCCGAGCGCACCGGCCAGACCGGCGAACGCGCCGAACTGCACCGCCCACTTGGTCGGCGTGAAAGTCAGCAGCAGCAGCCCTATCGCCGTCGACCCGATCAGCCGCCACACCGGTCCGCGCGCCATCCCCGGCACGCCGCCGCGCCGCAGCAGCACGGCCAGCATGCCGAACAGGCACAGCAACAGCACCAGCACGGCGAAGCGCCGGGTCAGCGACGAATCGACGCTGTCCTCGACGGTGAGGAAGTAGTAACGCAGGAACTCCTGATACCAGGCGATGGTCGGGCCGACGACGTATTTGATTCGGGCCGACTCGGCGACCGTGGCCAGCGTCTGGTCGCGGAACACGACGACGAAGATGAGGGCCAGCGCGGACAGCAGCGTCGCCACCGGGGCCAGGACGCCGTCGACCGGACGCCGAAGGCGAACGGTCCGCACGATCGCGCGGGCTCCCACCAGCAGCGGCGCGATCGCGATCAGTCCCTGCGGGGCCAGCGTCACGCTGAACACCGCGACGATGATCGCCAGCGCAGCCGGCCAGGTCCGTCTGCTGACGACCGCGTTCTCGACGAGCACCCACACGGCGACGGTGCCGAACGCGATCAGCGGTTCGGGGCGCAGGCCGTTGTTGAACGGCAGCCACGCCGCCAGGAACACCGCTCCGGCGGTCCACACGGCGACGCGGTTGGCGGCCAGGCCGCGGCCGAGCCGGGGCAGCACGCACCGGCTGACGATCAGCCATGCCCCGATCGCGGCCAGCGTCGCGGGCAGGCGCATCCACACACCGGCGGCGCTCACCGACGCGAGAGAGCCGAGGACCGACTGGTACCAGTCGAACGGCGCCTCCGTGGTCCCGAAGAAGCGGTAGTAGTTCGCGGTGTAACCGGCGTCGGCGGAGACTCGCGCGATCGCCAGGTTGTACCCGTCATCGGAGGACAGCGCGCCGATCATGTGCCACAGCAGCAGCGTGCCCACGACGCCGACGTCAGCCAGCCAGTGCCAGCCGCCGACCCGCCAGAACCGCCGCCAGGCGCCCGGCACGCGATGACCACCGCGGCGATCCACCAGCGCCAGCGCCACGATCGACGCGATCACGCTCACCACCGCAAGCACCATCACCGCGAGCTTGAGCACGGTCGGTGAGGTGATGAACCGGGTGTCGACGTCGATCCGCGCCGACAGCCCCGGCTGCGCGGCCACCTGCAGGTCGGTGAACACGCCGGCGACCTGCGGCTTCTTCTCGGCGGCCAGCGTGCCGGACGCGCCGGGAATCCCGACGAAGTCGGCGCCGGCCGCGCCGGGGTCGGCCCAGATGTGCAGCGTGCTGCACCCGCCCGACTCGACGACGGGCCGCGGTGCGACGGCTGCGACGGAGTCACGGAACGCGACTACGACGACGTCGGCGGTGGCGCGGACGAACAGCCCGTTGCGGCTGGCGTCGATGCCGCCCTGCGGGACCGTCGACAGCACCAGCCCGCCGGTGTCGGGCAGCGTGGTGACGGCCTGGCAGGGGATCGAGATGTCCAGGGCCTGCGGGGCGCCCGACACCAGGGGCGCGGTGATGTCGCTGACGAACCCGTCCTTGTCGACGCCCTGCGGCCAGAGGATCGTCGCGGTGCTCTGCTTGACCGGCAGCAGCGGCACCAGCCCGCACAGCAGCACACCGAGGATGCCTGCGACGGCCGCGACCACACGCGCGATTCGATGGGCAGGCACGAGGGTCGATGGTAGGCGACGTGTGTGAGTGCGCCGCTGATGCGTGGCCGACACTGTGCAATCGAGCCACTAAGTGGTTGATCCCACGCACCACGTGCACGCGATCAACCAGTTACGCCGTTATCCACAGCGGCAGCCCTGCGGTATGGCAGTGGGTTCGTTGTGCGGTCACGCTTACTCGTGTGACGCGCTGGCAGCTCGACCGCATCAACGACCAGGCCTGCGCCCAGGACGGAGTCGTCTCCCGCCGACAGGTTCTGGCCGCCGGAGCCGGCGATCACGACATCGCCAGATTGCTGCGCAGACGCGAACTGACACAGGTCTGTCGCGGCGTCTACGTCAACCACAGCGGGCGGCTCACACAAGCCCAGCGGCACTGGGTTGCGGTGCTGGCGTTCTGGCCGGCGGCGTTGGCTCACGTGTCGGCGCTGGCTCACGTGTCGGCGTTGCCCGATCCGCCGACGACCGTCGTCCATGTCGCGGTTGACACGGCGCGCAATCTGCGCCCACTGCCACGAGTGGTGCTGCATCGGACGCCCGACTTCGAGCGACGCGCCGAGCTCGACCGCAGTCCACCGGCAATTCGCTTGGAGCACGCCCTGATCGACGTGGTCAGCGACGAGCTCCGCGCGGACGATGTGGCGGCCGCGTTCGCCGTACTGGCGAAGGTGTGCGGCAATCGGCGGACGACTCCGCAGCGGATACTGCGGACGCTGTCGGACCGTCAACGCGTTCCCGGCCGGAGCACGCTGCAGGCGATGCTCGCCGATCTCCGCGACGGCGCGTGTTCGGTGCTCGAGCGTGGCTACCTGCACCGGGTCGAGCGGGCGCACGGGCTGCCTCGCGGTGAGCGCCAGCTCCGCAGCACCGCGACCGGCCAGCCCACCTTCCAGGATGTGCGCTACCGCGAGCAGGGCGTTGTCGTCGAACTCGACGGTCGGGCGTTTCACGAATCGCCGCACGCCCGCAATCGCGATGCGCTGCGCGATCTCGCAGAACTGAGTCGTTCAGACCTGCTCACCACGCGGGTGACCTATGGTCTCGTCTTCGGCGATGCGTGCCGCACCGCCGCACTGATCGGCGGCTTGCTCCGCCGGCGGGGCTGGACCGGTCGGCTCCGAAGCTGCCCCCAATGTCGTCCCGCAATCGCGTTGACTGGTTGATCCCACGCACCAGGTGCACGCAATCAACCAGTTAAAGCCACGGCGCAGTCAGGAGAGCCGCAGCGGTCCCGGGCTCCACAGCCCGCTGCGCGTCGCGGTGCCGAGGTCCAACCGCGCTTCTGCGGCGTTCGGGTACCACGGCGTGAGCTGCTGAAGGGAACCCCAGTCGCGAAACCAGTCGCCCTTGAGGTAGGTCGGCACCGTCGTGGCGCGCAGCAGCAGTTCGGTGATGCCGAGCGGCCCGCCGCCGAGGTAGTCCATCACCGGCGAGTTCGCCTCCGCGCCGAACCGGTCGGGCAGGATTCGCCATTGCGGCACCTCGATGACGCCGTTCTGGTGTCCGTAAGGCCGCTGGCACGGGAACGCCAGGCCGACCAGCCAGTCGAGCAGCACCGGGTCCTCGGACCCGACGACGCCCTGCAGTGTGCGCAACTCCGGAATCCGCGGCGGCGTCACCGCGATCCAGTGCTGCGGGTTGAGGTCTTCGTCGCTGGCCACCAGGCGAATCTGGGTGGCCTCCCGCGGGATGGCTGCCATCGGCGCCCGCAGGTTGCGCCAGGCAGGAGCCGCGCCGACATCCGCGAATCCGATTGCGCCACCAGGCTTGTCGTCGGCGGCCTGCGCGTCGGTCGCCCACTGCACGACGACCTCGCCCGCATCGAAACGGCCTGCCGCCGACACGACCAGCAGTGGCCCCGCGTTGTCGCGGACCGGCAGGCGGTACCACGCCGACCGCAGCTGCGCCGGCTGCTGCGTGCCGGGGCGCCAGCTGCCCATCACCGGCGTCCGCGACGGATCGAGGTTATAGGGCAGCCGGGCCCGCGACCCGTTGACTCCGGCCGCGGCCGTCGTGCCGCCTTCGGTACCGCCCTTGCCCGACTGGTCCTCGTCAGCGTTGGTGTCGGCGAAGTTGGTGGAGGTGCCCTGCCCGCTCATCGCCTCGTCGGCGGAGACGTCGCTTGGAATCCCGTTGGGGCCGAAGCCTTGTGCGGTGCCGGCGCCGAGCGCCTCACCGACTGGCGCGCCGATGGGGGCGAGGAAGCCGGCATTCGGCTCCTTCTCGACGAGCACGTCCTCGGCCATCCCGCATGTCTTGCCCGCCAGGGCTTCGAGGTTGGAGCGCCCGACGCTCCACGCCGGGTACTGGTCGATCATCGCCAACGTCAGCGAGAGCACCTCGAACACCACCACCAGCCACGTCGCGACGGCCAACGGCGCCTGGACGATCCGCTGCCATCGACGCTGGGGCCCCGGCGGCGACGCGTCCCGGCCGGAGAAGTGGAACCACGCCGCGGCCAGCAACGCCAACACCGACAACCCCAGCAGGAAAGTGGTGAAGCCGAACTTCCACTCCGGCATCGCGTTCGACCACGGCACCCCGAAATTCGAGACGTACCACCAGCCGTTGACGGTGGCGAACGACAGCGCCATGGCGAACAGCACCGCAGCGGCGAACACCGATCGGTTCCGTCTGGAGCGCATCGCGGCGGCGGTGACCGCGACGGCGGCCAATGCGCCCAACGAACCCGCCAGCCCGGCGAACACCCCGAAGTGGTGCGTCCATTTGGTAGGCGTGAACATCATCGCCAGGAACGAGATCACCGTGATGCCGATGATGCGGCGACTCGGCCCCAGCGCAGTGCCCGGAATCTTGAACTTGCGCAACGACATCGCCACCGAGACAGCCAACGCGAGCAGCAGTGTGAGCACCGCGAACCGCCGGGCCACCGAGCCGTCCGGGCTCAGGGTGAACAGTCGTTCGTAGCGGATGTGCTCGTCGAACCAGCTCAGGCTCGGCCCGACCGCGGACTTGAATGTGCTGGCCTGCATCTCGGCGGCCAGCGTCTGGTCGCGGAAGATCAGGATGATCGTGACGGTGGCCGCCGCCAGTATCGGCGCCAGCAGCGCCAGGTAGCCGAATCGCGAGACATGTGCGGCCACAATTGTTTTCAGCGGCCCGACGGCGACCAGCAGCGCACCGACCGCGGCGATGCCCGTCGGTCCGGAGAACAGGGTGAGTGCGCCGATGATGATCGCGATCGCGACCGGCAGCAGCCTGCTGGTCGCCACGCCGCGCTCGACAGAACACCAAGTGAGCAGGATGCCCAGCGCGATGATCGGTTCCGGGCGCAGCCCGTTGTTCAGCGGCAGCCAGAACGCCAGGAACAGGCCCGCCGCCGTCCACGCCGCGGCCGGGGTGGACTTGACCGCATGACCGAGGCGCGGAATCACCTCGCGGCTGATCACCCACCAGCACGCCAGCGCCATCACCAGCGTCGGCAGCCGCATCCACACGCTGTGGGTGCTGACGTGCGCCCACAGCGCCAGCAGGTCGTAGTACCAGCCGAACGGCGCTTCCGGGGTGCCGAACCACCGGTAGTAGTTGGCCATGTAGCCGGCGTGCTCGGACACCCGCGCCATAGTCAGGATGTAGCCGTCGTCGGCGGTGTTGGCGCCGACGAAGTGCCACCACACCAGCACCGCGGCCACCACTCCGTCCAGGGGGCGCAGCGTCCACCACCGCGGCGGCAGGAACCGCCTGACGCGGCGGCCGTCGGCGGTGTCGAGAAGATGAAGCGCGGCCAACGCGACGACGGTCAACGCCACGCCGATGACCATCGCCAGCGTCTTCAGCAGCGTGGGCGACGTGCTGTAGCGGGAGTCGAGGGTCGCCGAGAACTCCAGCCCGGGCGGCGCGGGGCCGCTCAGGTCGGTGAAGACGCCGACGATCTGCGGCCGGAAGTCATAGCCGCCACGCTCACCGCGCAGCGGGTCGCCCGGATCCTCGGACGGGATCGTGCCGGGACCTTGGACGAGGCCGACGAATTCGCCGGTCACCTTGTCGGCGTGCGCGGTGAAGGTCAACCGCTGGCACTGCGGGCTGAGCACCTGGCTCAGCCTGGCGCTGACCACCGGCGTGTTGCGGACGATGACCAGCAGATCGTTGTTGACCCGCTCGATGAGCAGCCCGCGGTCGACCGCCTTGGGCGCCTGTTTGGGCACCGTCGACAGCAGCACGGTGCGGCCGCGGTTCTCCGGCGCGACCAGTGGCGCCGCCGCGCGGCACGGCACGCTGATCGTCAGGTCGGTCGCGACGTAGCCGATGAGCGGCGCATCGACGCTCTGCAGCATGCCGTTCTGCGGCCAGTTGAGCTGGGCGGTGGTCTGCGTGACCGGTAGGAAGGGCGTCGCGATCGCAAGCAGCGCCCCTACCAACCCTGCGACGATGGCAACCAGCCGCACAGTCCGATGGTTGGACCCGACCCCGGCTTCACCGACCACGGCGTTCGATCCTAATTGGGCTTGCGGATCGCGAGAACGAACGGTCCGATGCTGGACACCTCGAAGCGGGGGTCGTCGAACAGCGCCTCGTCGAGCGCGACGTGGTAGCGGCGCACGTTGGGCTGGTTCGGGTAGACGTCCGACGCCAGCCGCAGCGTGTACGTGTCGTCCGCTCCGCGGCGCATCAGGAACACGGTCGGCGGCTGCCACGGCAGCGCATCGAGCGCAGCGATGAACGAGTCAGCGTCGGTCAGGGTGGCCCAGCTCTCGATGGCGTCGGCCCGCTTGTCGAACTGCGCGAGCGGGTTGGCGTAGTGCGACGTCAAGCCTTGGAAGCCGTAGTAGGGGTAGTACGACAGGAAGCTGTAGTCAGCGGTCAGTACGACGGTTTCGTCGCGGGGACGCCCGGTCGCTTCGGCGATCTTGGCGTCGATCTCGCGGTAGTAGCGCTCGCCGCCGGGCGGTCGGCGGTCGGCGCGCTGGCCGTAACCGTCGGTGTCGGTGTAGGCCACGACGATGTCGGAGCGCAACACGTCCGGGATGTCCTGGCTGAACGTGACGGCGCCGACCGTGCCGAGCGCCGCAGCCGCCACGACGACTCGCCGCGCGTTCTCGGGGCGTACCCGGGCAGCGGCTGCGCGGGCGACCTCGACGAAGCCGAATGCGCCGGCCGCGGTCAGCAGCACGGTCAGAGTCGGGTTAAGGCGGAACGACAACAGGGTGGTGCCCGCCAGCGTGGTGAGCATCGACAACAGGGACCAGGCGTAGACGGCGAGCACTGCGATCGCGAGCGCGCCGGCCCGGGTCGACGATCTGGCCCGCCACACCAGCCACAGCGTGCCGACCATGCACAGCACCCCGAGCAGCGTGAAGTGCAACATCGGGAATTCCAGCTGCGCGCCGACCGACGGCAGGTAGTGCTGCGCCGTGCCGGAGTCCGCGGGCTCGCCGTTGATCGCGGCGAACAGGTATGGCCCCCAACCGATCAGCCCGATCGCGCCGGAGATCGCCGCGACGGCGGCCAGCCGCAGCAGCGGGCCGACGCTCCTACGCGCCGCGGCGAGCAGCCCACCCATGATCGCCAGCGTGAATGCGGCGTAGGCGAACAGCAGCGTGTAGGACAGCGCGGCGACGCCGAGGAACAACCCTGTGCCGACGACGGCGGCCCATCCGTCACCCCTCGTCGCGCCGCGCAGCCCCGACCACGCCAGCACGAACACCGGCGGCAGCAGCACCGTGATGATCGCGGCGTACGGCTCGGCGGGCGAGTACGCCAGCGTGACGGCAGCGGTCGCCGTCGCAACGATCAGGGCGTACTCGAACCGGATCATGGCTGCCCACAGCACGAATGCCACCGCGACCGCGATGGTGATCGAGATGATCGCCCATGGCTTGAACATCTCCCACGCCGGCGTGTTGGTGAGCGCGGCGAGCCGTCCGCCGATCCAGAACCAGCCGGGCGGATAGAACGGTGGCAAGCCGTAGTAGGTCATGTCGTGCAGGGCGGCGCCGTCGGTCAGCCGAGTCAGGTATTCGGTGCGGAAAGCCTGGTCGACGGAGATCCCGTGCAGATAGAGCTTGGTGGCCCCCAGCGGCATCGCCAACGTGACCACCGTGAATGCCGACAGGAACAGCAGGGCAGCGACTTTCGCCACGAGCCGCCGTCCGCGCCGCCACACCAGCCCGGTCGCGAGAAGCCCTGCCAGAGCGCCGACTTGGCCAACCGTGGTCAGCGCGTGCAGTTGATTCGACGAGTTGTATGCGGGCCACTCCACCCGCGCGATCGCCACCAGCGAGACGACCGCCACGACGACCGCCACGGCGGCGGCTCCCGCCATCTGGCCGAGGACGGCCAGCGGCCCGCGCATCAGATGGGCAGCTTGCGGAAGATCGGTCGCGGGATGTGTCGCAGGACCATCATCACGTACCGGAACGCTCCCGGCGCCCATACCAGTTCCTTGCCTCGGGCCGACGCCGTGACCGCAAGTTCGGCGACGTCCTCCTTGTCGACGGTGAACGGCGCCTCTTTCGCGCCGGTTGCCTTCCAGTGCTCGATCGTGGTCGTGGTGCGCACCTGTCCGGGCCGGATCACCAGCACCCGAACCCCGTACTCGCGCAACGCTTCTCCGAGGCCGAGATAGAAGCCGTCCAGACCGGCCTTCGTCGAGCCGTAGACGAAGTTGGACCGTCGTACCCGCTCACCGGCCGCCGAGCTCATCGCGATGATCCGGCCGAAGCCCTGCGCGCGCATCTTCTCGCCGAGCAGCACCCCGACCGAAACCGCCGCGGTGTAGTTGATCTGGGCCACCTGCACGGCCTTGCGCTGGTCCTGCCACAGCTCCTCGGCGTTGCCGAGCAGCCCGAACGCCACGATCGCGACGTCGACATCGCCCTGCGCGAAAGCAGCGTCGATGACCGCCGGATGGGCGGCGGTGTCGGTGCCGTCGAAGTCGATCCACTCGACCGACTTGGCACCCGCGGCCTTCATCGCGGCGATGGCGTTGTCCTGGCCCGGGTGGTTGGGCAGGTCGGCGAGGATGATGCGCGCGTTCGCGTTGCGCAGGTAGCGCTCACAGATCGCCAACCCGATCTCCGATGTCCCGCCCAGCAGCAGGATCGCCTGCGGATTACC
Organism: Mycobacterium sp. E740; assembly: GCF_001672895.1. Classification (GTDB taxonomy): domain Bacteria; phylum Actinomycetota; class Actinomycetes; order Mycobacteriales; family Mycobacteriaceae; genus Mycobacterium. The sequence goes on along the minus strand of NZ_LZKP01000170.1, from coordinate 2,263 downwards.
AACGGCATCAATCATTTTCGTTAACCATCTACAGCAGCTCCAAGCGTCGGGCCATGTCGGAAGCGAACACGCCGTCCGGATCCACCTTGCGGCGCACCGCGATCCACTCGTCGATCCGCGGGTACATGGCGTGGAACATCTCGGCGGTCGTGCGGTTGTCCTTGGCGGTGTAGAGCCGGCCGCCGAACTCCAGCACCCGCTTGTCGAGGCCGTTGAGGAACTCGTTGAGCCCGGGCTTGATCGGAAAGTCGACGCAGACGTTCCAGCCGGGGATCGGGAAGCTCAGCGGCGCCTGGTTACCCGGCCCGAAGAGCTTGAACACGTTGAGGAACGAATAGTGTCCGGAGCGTTGGATGTCGACGATGATCGCCTTGAACTCCTCGACGGCCTCGGTGGGCACGACGAACTGGTACTGACCGAAACCGGCTGAGCCGTAAGCACGGTTCCATTCTCCGAACATGTCGAGCGGGTGGTAGAACTGCGTCAGGTTCTGCACCTTGCCGCGGTATGTTCCGGACTTGCGGTACCAGAGCTCGCCGATCGGTCCGAACGTCCACTTGTTGGCCAGCCCGTTGGGAAAGACGTCGGGGAACGTGAGCAGTTGCGGCGCATCGAATTTCAGCGGGCTCTTCTGCAGTTTCGGTGGCAGCTGGTCCAGCCGCGCCAGCGAACCGCGGGAGATCGCGGCACGGCCGAGTTTGGGCGGCGGGCTGATCGCGTCGAACCACGCGCTCGAGTACGTGTAGTTGTTCTCGCTGCCGTCGCTGTGGAAGGCGATGGTCTCGTCGAGAGTGCGGGTGACGTCACCGTCGGCGATGAAATACGCGGTCTCGGTGGGTGTCATCTCGATCGCCGCGCGGACGATGATGCCGGTGAGGCCGTTGCCCCCCACCGTCGCCCAGAACAGCTCGGCGTCGTCGCCGTCGGGGGTGATGGTGCGGATCTGGCCGTCGGCGGTCAGCAGGTCCATCGACCGCACGTGGTTGCCGAAGCTGCCGGCGCTGTGGTGGTTCTTGCCGTGGATGTCACACGCGATGGCGCCGCCGACGGTGACCTGTCGCGTGCCGGGCAAAACTGGGACCCACAGGCCGAACGGCAGCGCCGCCTTCATCAGCTGGTCGAGGTTCACCCCGCCGTCGACGTCGACCATGCGGGTGTCCGCGACGATCGAGTGGATGCGGTTGAGCGCGGTCATGTCGACGACGAGTCCGCCGCCGTTCTGGGCGTTGTCGCCGTAGGAGCGGCCCAGCCCGCGCGCGATGACGCCCCGGTTTCCGGCCTGGCTGACGGCCTTGGCGATCGTCTCCACGTCGGGCGTCGAGAGCACCTGCGCCACGGACGGCGCCGTGCGCGCCCAGCCCATCAGTCGCCTGGTCTCGGTCGACCCAACAGTCTCGGACATCGTGACGAGGGTACCGTGCGGCCGGTTCCGCTAGCGGAAGCGGAAGATCACCGTGCGCTGGACCACGAAGTTGATCACGGTAGCGGTGCCCTGGGCGATGACGAACGCGACCACGACAGCAGTCGGGGTGTAATCGAGAAGCCGCAAGAAGAGGTGGTTGAGACCGACCTGGACGACGAAGGTCGTGATGTAGAGAGCCCATACGGCGGCCAGTCGCGCGTTGCTCGGCGGGGCTTTGAATGTCCAGCGTCGATTCAGCAGGTAGGCCGTCGTCGTACCGGCGATCCAGCCGATGACCTTGGCCAGGTCGGGCTGCAAGCCCGCCACCCGATAGAGCAGCACGTACAAGCCGAAGTCGACGATGGCCGAGAACCCGCCGGTGACGACGAACCGCCACACCTGGGTGCCCAAACTCAGGCCGGGCTGCAACGGGGGCTCGGTCACCCGGGCAGCTTACGGTGCGAGTCCGGCCGCGCCCGCCGCCCCGCTGACATTTCACCCAGAGTGCGGCTGTTGCGAAAAACGGCCCGAAATATCGCCGTAGTTTCACGCTCGGCGACAGGAGGCAGGCACGAGCGGCGACACGCGGCAGGGAGCCGGGCGGTCACACCCAGTACGGGACGCGCGCGCGGTACTGGCGCATCGCGAACGCCGCCAGAATCCAGCCGACCACGGTCAACACGATCACCACCACCCAGTGACGCAGCTCCTGATCTGCCCCGAGCAGCGGCGCCCGCACGATGTCGAGGTAGTGCAGCAGCGGGTTGAGCTCGACGATCTTCGCGTACCGCGCGGCGCCCTGCTGCTGCAGCGTGGACTCGTTCCAGATGATCGGCGTCATGAAGAACAGCAACTGCACCA
>NZ_LZKP01000169.1 GCF_001672895.1 Mycobacterium sp. E740 | reverse complement strand
GCCGGTCGAGCGGGCACTACGCGCCCGCGCCTTCGACGCGTCGTAACCCGTCGCTTCGGCGCGAGCGTGCGTGTCGGTACCCGACACGCCGCTCAGTAGCAGCATTTCGCGCACGCCGGCGCTTCCGTCAGCGTGCGTTCTCGACGAGCATTGCCCGGATCTCAACGTAGCGCTCGAGGAACCGGCGCTCGTCGAGGCGCTTGCGGCGCAGCCAGCCGGTCACTTCGTCGTTGCACTTGCTCGTGTTACATGACGCGCAGGCGGGCACGACGTTGTCGATGGTGTACCGGCCGCCTCTGCTGATCGCCATGACGCAGTCGCGCTGCAGCGGACGGTCTCTGGCGCCGCAGTAGGCGCAGCCTTGCCAAGCCGCTTTGACGGCTTCCCACTGCGCGACGGTGAGGTCGTTTTCGACCGCGGCGAGTCGACGCTTGCGCCTGCGGGCAGCCCTGGCCCGACGAGTCCTGTTGACTGCCACGGGCTCAGCATGCCGCGCGAGCGTGCACGAACTGCTGCTA
>NZ_LZKP01000168.1 GCF_001672895.1 Mycobacterium sp. E740 | reverse complement strand
GCCGCATGGGGACAAGACGTCGGCAGTGCTGGCGAGAACGACCGGAGACAATGTGAACGCACCCACCGCACGACCAGCGAGGCGGCGGGCCGTGCGGCGCGAGCAGATGTCCGACGAGGTCGCAGCGCGGTTGCGGGTCGACATCATGACCGGCACCCTGCGCCCGGGCACTTTCATCCGCCTCGACGAGACCGCGGCGGCGCTCGGCGTGAGCATCACCCCGGTGCGCGAGGCGCTGCGCACGCTCCGCGGCGAGGGGATGGTGCAGCTCGAGCCGCACCGGGGCCACGTCGTGGTACCGCTGACGCGCGGCGACGTCGAGGACATCTTCTGGTTGCAGGCCACGATCGCCAAGGAGCTGGCCGCCACGGCCGCGGTCCGCATCACCGAGGCCGAGATAGACGAGCTGGACCGGCTCAACGACGAGTTGGCCACCGCGGTCGAGCGTCATGAAATAGCAGAGATCGCCGCCGCGGAGCGTGCGCAGCGCCTCGCGCACCGGGGTGATGCTCACGCCGAGCGCCGCCGCGGTCTCGTCGAGGCGGATGAAAGTGCCCGGGCGCAGGGTGCCGGTCATGATGTCGACCCGCAACCGCGCTGCGACCTCGTCGGACATCTGCTCGCGCCGCACGGCCCGCCGCCTCGCTGGTCGTGCGGTGGGTGCGTTCACATTGTCTCCGGTCGTTCTCGCCAGCACTGCCGACGTCTTGTCCCCATGCGGCCGAGGCCATAGTGTGACCGGGGCAACACGATTTTTGATCAAATATCACCAGCGCGCAAGCCGCATCAGATGGAGTACCAGCAGTTGACTTCCTCTTCGCCGCCGGACCCCACGTCGCAGCCGTACCTGGCGCGCAGGCAGAACTGGACGAACCAGTTGGCCCGCCACGCGCTGATGCAGCCGGACGCCACCGCGCTGCGATTCCTCGGCCAGACCATCACCTGGCGGCAACTCGACGAGCGGGTGAACGCGCTGGCCGGCGCGTTGAGCAGGCGCGGAGTGAAGTTCGGCGACCGCGTGCTGATCCTGATGCTCAACCGGACCGAGTACATCGAGTCGTTCCTGGCGGTCAACAGGCTCGGTGCGATCGCCGTGCCCGTCAACTTCCGCATGACCCCGCCCGAGATCGCATTCCTCGTCGGCGACTGTGCGGCCCAAGTCGTCATCACCGAGGCCGTGCTGGTCAACGTGGCAACCGCGGTGCGCGATCTCGACGCCGGGTTGACCACCGTGATCGTCGCCGGCGGCGCGACAGATCAAGCAGTGCTCGGCTATGACGACCTGATCGCAGAAGCGGCCGCGGACACGCCCACGGTCGCGGACATCCCCAACGACTCGCCGGCGCTGATCATGTACACCTCCGGCACCACCGGCAGGCCCAAGGGGGCAGTGCTCACCCACACGAACATCGCGGGCCAGGCGTTGACGTTCCTGTTCACCAACGGCGCCGACATCAACAACGACGTCGGCTTCATCGGCGTGCCGCTGTTCCACATCGCGGGCATCGGCAACATGATCCCGGGGCTGCTCCTGGGCCGGCCGACTGTCATCTATCCGCTCGGTGCCTTCAATCCCGACGAGCTGCTCGACGTGCTGGAGGCCGAGCAGGTCACCGGGATCTTCCTGGTGCCGGCACAGTGGCAGGCAGTCTGCGCCGTACAGCAGGCCCGGCCGCGCGCGCTGCGCCTTCGAGTGCTGTCCTGGGGCGCCGCGCCGGCCTCGGACACCTTGCTTCGGCAGATGGCCGACACCTTCCCGGGCACCCAGATCCTGGCCGCCTTCGGGCAGACCGAGATGTCACCGGTGACGTGCATGCTGTTGGGCGAGGACGCGATCCGCAAGCTCGGCTCGGTCGGCAAGGTCATCCCCACGGTCGCCGCTCGCGTGGTCGACGAGGACATGAACGACGTGTCGGTGGGCCAGGTCGGGGAGATCGTCTACCGCGCGCCCACGCTGATGGCGGGCTACTGGAACAACCCGCAGGCCACCGCGGAAGCCTTCGCGGGCGGTTGGTTCCACTCCGGCGACCTCGTCCGCCAGGACGAGGAGGGCTATGTCTGGGTCGTCGACCGCAAGAAGGACATGATCATCTCCGGCGGCGAGAACATCTACTGCGCCGAGGTCGAGAACGCGCTCGCCGCCCATCCGGCGATCGCCGAAGTAGCCGTGATCGGGCGGCCGGACGAGAAGTGGGGCGAGGTGCCCGTCGCCATCGTGGCGCTGAACCCGGCAGCGAATATGGCATCGAACGCGGCGCCGAGTGCCGCGCCCGGTGCCGCCGATCAAGCCGATCTCGGCCTGCATGATCTCGACGCGTTCCTCACCGAGCGGCTGGCCCGGTACAAGCATCCGAAGGCCGTCGAGGTCGTCGACGCGCTGCCCCGCAACCCCGCCGGCAAAGTGTTGAAAACCGAACTGCGCGCGCGTTTCGCGGGCGCCGACCGCCTTGACGCCGACGAAAGTCCCCGTGCGCCAACGAATTCTGCTTACGCGTCGAGGGATTGAAGGAGCGAATCGGCCTTGCTAACGGTTACAGGCACAATCCTGCCGATGCCCTGCAAAGCAGGAAAGGCATCGGGTACATTCCTGTGGTCCGTCTTACTACCGGTTGGTAGGGAGACGGCGGTTACATCCACGAGGTCGGGGCAAGGAGGGGCCGTGCAACAGGGGCTGCCGGTGCACCGCGACAGTCGCCGTTGCGCCGCGGGAGCAGGCTGGTGACGGCGTCGACCGGGATCACGGACTACGTCCGCGATCAGACCAGGCCTGCGCTGGAGGCCGTCGGCGGATTCACCCGGATGTGTGTCCTCACTGGTAAAGCGCTGCTGCGCCCCTTCCAGTGGCGTGAGTTCATCCTGCAGAGCTGGTTCCTGTTCCGGGTGTCGTTCCTGCCCACCCTGGCGGTCTCCGCGCCGCTGACGGTGCTGCTCATCTTCCTGCTGAACATCCTGCTGGCGGAATTCGGCGCCGCCGACGTGTCCGGTGCCGGTGCGGCGATCGGCGCGGTCACCCAGCTGGGGCCGCTGGTGACGGTGCTCGTGGTCGCCGGAGCGGGCTCCACCGCCATCTGCGCCGACCTCGGAGCGCGCACCATCCGCGAAGAGATCGACGCCCTGGAGGTGCTCGGCATCGACCCGATCCACCGGCTGGTGGTGCCCCGCGTGGTCGCCTCCACCTTCGTCGCCTTGCTGCTCAACGGCGCTGTGGTCACCATCGGCCTGGTCGGCGGCTTCGTCTTCGGCGTGTATCTGCAGAACGTCTCGGCCGGTGCGTACGTCTCGACGCTGACGTTGATCACCGGGCTGCCCGAGGTGGTGATCTCGATCGTCAAGGCCGGCACATTCGGCCTGATCGCGGGCCTGGTCGGCTGCTACCGCGGCCTGACGGTGTCAGGCGGCGCCAAGGGCGTCGGTACCGCGGTCAACGAAACCCTGGTGCTCTGCGTCATCGCGCTGTTCGCCGTCAACGTGGTGCTGACCACGATCGGGGTCCGGTTCGGAACGGGGCGCTGACATGTCCACAACCCAGGTCCTGCGTTCTCGGTTTCCGCGGGCGTTCAGTCGCACGAAGAGCCTGGCGACCGCGCCCGCCCGCGGTCTGGACAGCGTCGGACACGTCGCGTGGTTCGTCGTCACCGCAGTCGGATCCATGGGGCACGCGCTGCGCTACTACCGCAAAGAGACGCTGCGGCTGATCGCCGAGATCGGCATGGGCACCGGCGCGATGGCGGTGATCGGCGGCACGTCCGCGATCGTCGGCTTCGTCAGCCTGTCCGGGTCCTCACTGGTCGCCATCCAGGGTTTCGCGTCGCTGGGCAACATCGGCGTCGAGGCGTTCACCGGATTCTTCGCCGCGATGATCAACGTGCGGTCGGCCGCGCCACTGGTGGCCGGTGTGGCCCTTGCGGCCACGGTGGGCGCGGGCGCCACCGCGGAGTTGGGCGCCATGCGGATCGCCGAGGAGATCGACGCGCTCGAGGTGATGGGCATCAAGTCGATCTCGTATCTGGTGTCAACGCGCATCATGGCCGGCTTCGTCGTGATCATCCCGCTGTACGCGGTCGCGATGATCCTGTCGTTCCTGTCCGGCCAGCTGACCACCACGCTGTTCTACGGCCAGTCGACGGGCACCTACGAGCATTACTTCCGGACGTTCCTGCGGCCCGAGGACGTGTTCTGGTCGTTCATGGACGCGGTGATCATCTCGGTCATCGTGATGCTCAACCACTGTTACTACGGCTACTTCGCCAGCGGCGGACCGGTCGGTGTCGGCGAGGCCGTCGGACGAGCGATGCGCGCATCACTGGTCGCGGTGGCCCTCGTAGTCCTGTTTGTTGCGTTGGCGCTCTACGGCGTCGACCCGAACTTCAACCTGACGGTGTAGCGCCATGGCACCCCAAGCACCCCTGAACAATCCGCGCACCCCGCCGTACAAGCTCGCGGGCCTGGTGCTGGCGCTGTTGGCGATCGCCGCGCTGGTGCTCGTCTACTTCCAGTTCCGCGGCGAGTTCCTGCCGCGCACCCAGTTGACGATGATGGCCGCTCGCGCCGGCCTGTCGATGGACCCCGGCGCCAAGGTGACCTACAACGGTGTCGAGATCGGCCGGGTCGCCTCCGTCGATGCGGTCGACGTCGGCGGCGAGCCGAAGGCCAAGATCGTCCTCGAGGTGGACAACAAATACCTCAAGCTGATCCCGAAGAACGTCGACGCCAGTATCGACGCCACCACCGTCTTCGGTAACAAGTACGTCAACTTCACAGCGCCGAAAAACCCGACGCCGCAACGCATTTCGCCCTCAGATGTGATCGACGTGACGTCGGTGACGACGGAGTTCAACACGCTGTTCGAGACCATCGTGTCGCTCTCCGAGCAGGTCGACCCGATCAAGCTGAACCAGACGCTGGCCGCGACGGCCGAGGCGCTCGACGGGTTGGGCGACCGGTTCGGGCAGTCGATCGTCAACGGCAACGAGATCCTCACCGACGTCAACGCCCGGATGCCCGAACTGCGGCGCGACAACCGGCTGCTGGCCGACCTCGGCGAGGTGTACGCGAACGCGGCGCCCGACCTGTTCGCCGGCCTGGACAACGCGGTCACCACCGCCCGCACGCTCAACGAGCAGCAGGGCAACGTCGACCAGGCGTTGATGGCGTCCATCGGGTTCGGCAACACCGGCGCCGACATCTTCGAGCGCGGCGGCCCATATCTGGTGCGTGGCGCCGAGGATCTCGTGATCACCTCAGAGACCCTGGATCGCAACAGCCCGGCGCTGTTCTGCACGATCCGCAACTTCCACGACGTGGAGCCCAAGGTGGCGGCTTCGCTCGGCGGCAACGGCTACTCGCTGCGCACGCTGACGGAGCTGATGGGCGCCGGCAACCCCTATGTGTATCCCGACAACCTTCCTCGGGTGAACACGCGCGGCGGCCCCGAAGGTCGGCCCGGCTGCTGGCAGCCGGTCACCCGTGACCTGTGGCCGGCGCCGTACCTCGTGATGGACAACGGTGCCTCGATCGCGCCGTACAACCACTTCGAGTTGGGCCAGCCGATCCTGATCGAGTACGTCTGGGGTCGCCAGGTTGGGGAGAACACGATCAACCCATGAAAATCACCGGTACCGCCATCAAGCTCGGCGCCTTCTCAGTGGTGCTGCTGCTGTTCACCGCGATCATCGTGGTGGTGTTCGGGCAGATGCGCTTCGACCGCACCACCAGCTACTCGGCGATCTTCTCCAACGCCAGCGGACTGCGCTCCGGCCAGTTCGTCCGCGCGTCGGGTGTCGAGGTCGGCAAGGTCTCCAAGGTCGAGTTGATCAACGGCGGAGCGCAGGCGAAGGTCGACTTCGACGTCAATCGCTCGCTGCCGCTGTTCGAGGGCACCACCGCATCGGTGCGTTACCTGAACCTGATCGGCGACCGCTACCTGGAACTCAAGCGGGGTGACAGCGACAAGCGGATGCCCGGTGGCGGCACCATCCCGATCGACCGCACCCAGCCGGCACTGGACCTCGACGCGCTGATCGGCGGTTTCCGGCCGGTGTTCCGGGCGCTCGACCCGCAGAAGGTCAACAGCATCGCCCAGTCGATCATCACGGTCTTCCAGGGCCAGGGCGGCACGATCAACGACATCCTCGACCAGACCGCATCGCTCACCTCGGCGCTGGCGGACCGCGACCAGGCGATCGGCGAGGTGATCCGCAACCTCAACACGGTGCTGGACACCACGGTCCGGCATCAGGCCCAGTTCGACCAGACTGTGCAGGACTTCGAGAAGCTCATCACCGGACTGAACAACCGCCGGGATCCGATCGCGAGCTCGGTCGCCGACATCAGCGACGCGGCCGGCACGGTAGCCGACCTGCTCGCCGACAACCGGCCGCTGCTGCAGAGCACCGTCGGCCATCTCGAGGTCCTCCAGCAGCCGCTGGTGGAACAGAAGGACGGCCTCAACGACATCCTGACCAGGCTGCCCACCGCGTTCAAGATCATCGGCCGGGCCGGCGGTATCTACGGCGACTTCTTCAACTTCTACGCCTGCGATATCTCGCTGCGAATCAACGGCCTTCAGCCGGGCGGACCGGTGCGGACCGTCAAACTCTTCAGCCAGCCGTCGGGTAGGTGCACGCCGCAATGAGGACGCTCGAAGGGACGAACAAGGTCCGCAACGGACTCCTGGGCATTCTTGTCGTGGTGCTCGTCATCGGCGTGGGGCAGAGTTTCGCCAGCGTGCCGATGTTGTTCGCGACGCCCACCTACTACGCGTACTTCTCCGACACCGGTGGTATCGGCACCGGTGACAAGGTGCGCATCGCCGGAGTGGACGTCGGCGAGGTGCGCAGCACGAAGATCGAGGGCGACAAGGTCAAGATCGGCTACACGCTGGGCGGCACGGAGATCGGCAAGGACAGCCGCGCCGCGATCCGCACCGACACCATTCTCGGTCGCCGCAACATGGAGATCGAGCCGCGCGGTTCGGACCCGTTGCGCGCCAACGGCGTACTGCCACTGGGCCAGACCACCACGCCCTACCAGATCTACGACGCGTTCTTCGACGTGACGAAGGCTGCCTCGAACTGGGACACCCAGACCGTGAAGCGTTCGCTGAACGTGTTGTCCGAAACGATCGACCAGACCTATCCGCATCTGAGCGCCGCGCTCGACGGGGTGGCCCGGTTCTCGGACACCGTCGGCAAGCGCGACGAGGACGTCAAGAAGCTGCTGCGCAACGCCAACCAGATCGCTGGCATCCTCGGTAACCGCAGCGAACAGATCAACAAGTTGCTCGTCAACGCCCAGACGCTGCTCGGCGCGATCAACGAGCGCAACTACGCGGTCAGCATGCTGCTCGAACGGGTCGGTGCGTTCTCCGAACAGGTCAAGGGCGTCATCGACGACAACCCGAACCTCAACCATGTCCTGGAGCAACTGCGCGTCGTCAGCGATGTACTCGTCAAGCGCAAGTACGACCTGATGGACACCCTCGTCACCACCGCCAGCTTCGTGGCGTCGCTCGGTGAAGCGGTCGCGTCGGGCCCGTACTTCAAGGTCATGCTCGTCAACCTGCTGCCCGGCCAGATCCTGCAGCCGTTCGTGGACGCCGCGTTCAAGAAGCGCGGTATCGATCCGCAGAAGTTCTGGCGTGACGCCGGCTTGCCGGCCTTCCGGTTCCCCGACCCCAATGGCCAGGGCTTCGACAACGGCGCGCCGCCACCGGGACCGGCCGTGCTCGAGGGCACTCCGGAGAACCCCGGGCCCGCTGTGCTGAAGGGTTCACCGTGCTCGTACACACCGCCGGCCGACGGCCTGCCGACGCCGGGCAATCCGCTGCCGTGCTCGCATCTGACCGTGGGGCCGTTCGGCGACAACCCGTACGGAGCCAACTACGGGTCGCCCAACGTGGCCACCTCCGATCCGAACGTGCACGGTCCGCAACCGGCGCCCGGCGTGCCGGCCGCGGCCATCCCGGGCCAGCTGCCGCCGAGCGTGCCCGGCGCGCACGGCCAGCTGCCCCCCGCACCGCCCGGCGCCCGCACGGTGCCGGTCGGCCCGATGCCTCCGCAGCCGCCGGACTTCACCCCCGGCATCGCACCGCTGCCTCCGGCGTTGCCGGCGCCGGCGGTACCGGGACCCGGTCAGCAACTGCCGCCGGTCGACATGGCGCCGCTGCCCGGAAACCCGCCGTTCCTCCCACCGGGATCGCAGCAGGGTTAGGGGGAGACAGCTCATGACGACGATCTTCAACATCCGAAACCTCAAGTTGCCCCACGTTTCCCGGGCGGCCGTCATCATCGGCGCGCTGATCCTGGTGCTGGCGCTGGTGGCGGCCTTCGTCGGGTACAACCTGTACAAGAGGCTGACCACCAACACCGTCGTCGCCTATTTCACCGACACGCTGGCGCTCTATCCCGGCGACAAGGTGCAGATCATGGGCGTGAAGGTCGGTGCGATCGACAAGATCGAACCGGCGGGCGACAAGATGAAGGTCACCCTGCACTACGAGAACAAGTACAAGGTGCCCGCCAACGCCACCGCGTCCATCCTCAACCCGAGCCTGGTGGCGTCGCGCACCATTCAGCTGTCCCCGCCGTACAGCGGCGGGCCGGTGATGGAGGACGACGCCGTCATCCCGCTCGACCGCACGCAGGTGCCGGTCGAGTACGACGAGCTGCGCGATTCGATCAACAAGATCCTCACCGATCTCGGGCCGACGCCGGACCAGCCGAGGGGACCGTTCGGCGACATCATCGAATCTGCTGCCAACGGTTTCGCGGGCAAGGGCAAGCAGCTCAACGCGACGCTGAAAAACCTGTCGGAGGCGCTCTTCGCGCTCAACGAGGGCCGTAACGACTTCTTTGGCGTCGTCAAGAGCTTGGCGCTGTTCGTCAACGCGCTGCACCAGAGCGATCAGCAGTTCGTCGCGTTGAACGACGACCTCGCCAAGTTCACGAACTCGTTCACCAACACCGACCGGGAAGTGGCGAACGCCCTGCAGGACCTCAACCAGCTGTTGACGACGACGCGCGGGTTCCTCGACGAGAACTCCGAGGTGCTCACCCACGACATCAACAACCTGTCCGAGGCGACCACCGCGATCCTGCAGCCCGAGCCGCGCAACGGTCTCGAGACCGCCCTGCACGTCTTCCCCACGCTGGGCGCGAACCTGATGAACATCATCTCGCCGACCACCGGCGGCGTGATGGGTCTGCCGGTGATCAACAACTTCGCCAACCCGCTGCAGTTCGTGTGCAGCTCGATCCAGGCCGGCAGCAGGCTCGGCTACCAGGAGTCGGCGGAGATGTGCGCGCAGTACCTCGCACCGATCCTCGACGCGATCAAGTTCAACTTCCCGCCGTTCGGCGTCAACCAGTTCACCTCGGCGTTGACGTTGCCGAAGGACATCGCGTACTCCGAACCGCGGCTACAGCCGCCGCCGGGATACAAGGACACCACGGTCCCGGGCATCTGGTCGCGCGACACGTTGTTCTCGCACGGCAACCACGAGCAGGGCTGGGTCGCCGCGCCGGGCATGCAGGGCATCGACGTGCAGCCGTTCACCCAGAACATGATGACCCCGGAGTGCCTGGCCGAGTTGCTCGGCGGACCGGACTGCGTCGTCGGCGCCGCGCCGCCCGCATTCGGCACGACGCGCAACGGCAACCTGCCCGGGCCGCCGAACGCGTTCGACCAGAACAATCCGCTGCCGCCGCCGTGGTACCCGCAGCCGGGACCGCCGCCTCCGCCTGCTCCCGGCGTGATTCCAGGTGATCCGGGCGGCGCGGCGATGGCCGGCGCGATGCCGGCTCCCGGACCCGGGCCCGCTCCCGCCGCACCGGCTGCGGCGCCGGCAGGACCGCCGCTACCAGCAGAGGCAGGTAGATGATGACCGCTCGCAGGTGGAGCAAGATCGCGCAGCGCGTGGTTGCGCTGAGCGCGATCGCCCTCATGCTGAGTTCCTGCGGTTCCTGGAAGGGCATCGCGAACGTGCCGCTGCCGGGCGGCCCCGGGACCGGGTCGAACGCGATGACGGTCTACGTGCAGATGCCGGACACGTTGGCGCTCAACGTCAACAGCCGCGTTCGCGTCGCCGACGTCTACGTCGGCCGGGTCCGCTCCATCGAGCTGAAGAACTGGGTTGCGACGCTGACCCTCGATCTGCAGAACGACGTCAAGCTGCCCAAGAACGCACTGGCCCGTATCGGCCAGACCAGCCTGCTGGGCTCTCAGCACGTCGAGCTGGAGCCGCCGCCGAACCCGTCGCCTCAGCCGCTGCGCAGCGGCGACACGATCCCGCTCGCGAACGCGTCGGCCTACCCGTCCACCGAGCGGGTGCTGGCGAGCATCGCCACCATCCTGCAGGGCGGTGGCGTGCAGAACCTCGAGGTCATCCAGACCGAGATCTACAACGTCCTCAACGGCCGGGGCGACCAGATCCGCGAGTTCCTCAACAAGCTCGACACCTTCACCGACGAGTTGAACCAGCAGCGCCAGGACATCACCCGCGCGATCGATGCGACCGACCGGCTGCTGACGATCGTCGCCGAGCGTAACGACACGCTCGATCGGGTGCTGACCGAGTTCCCGCCGCTGATCAAGCATTTCGCCGACACGCGCGATCTGTTCGCCGACGCGGTCGAGGCGATCGGCCGGATCAGCAGGGCCGCCGACAACGCGCTGGCACCCGCGAGCGACAACCTGCACACCAACCTGCAGAACCTGCAGCGGCCGCTCAAGCAGCTGGGCCGGGCGTCGCCGTACCTGCTCGGTGCGCTCAAACTCATGCTCACCGCGCCGTTCTCCATCGAGAACGTGCCGAAGGTGGTGCGCGGCGACTACCTCAACGTGTCGCTGATGGTCGACCTGACGCTGTCGGCGATCGACAACGGCATCCTGTCGGGTACCGGCATCTCGGGCATGCTGCGCGCGCTCGAGCAGGCGTGGGGCCGCGATCCGGCGACGATGATCCCGGATGTGCGGTTCACGCCGAACGCGCACAACGCGCCGAACGGCCCGCTGGTGGAAAGGGGTGAGTGAGCAGTGCTGACGAGATTCATCAAGATCCAGCTGGTGCTGTTCACCATCCTGACGATCATCGCGGTCGTGGTGCTGGGCTGGTACTACCTGCGCATCCCCAGCCTCATCGGGATCGGCCAGTACCAGTTGAAGGCCGAGCTGCCGCGATCGGGCGGCCTGTACGCGACCGCCAACGTCACGTACCGCGGCACGCAGATCGGCAAGGTCACCTCGGTCGAGCCGACCGAGCGCGGCGCCATGGCGGTGATGAGCATCGACAACCGCTACAAGATTCCCGCGGACGCGTCGGCGAACGTGCACTCGGTCTCGGCGATCGGCGAGCAGTACCTGGACCTGGTGTCCACGGGTAATCCGGGCAAGTACCTGTCGCCGGGCTCGACGATCACCGAGAGCACCGTGCCCAGCGAGGTCGGTCCGGCGCTGGACGCGGCGAACCGGGGCCTGGCGGTGCTGCCCAAGGAGAAGATCGACAGGCTGCTCACGGAGACCTCCGAGGCGGTCGGCGGGCTGGGGCCGGCGTTGCAGCGGCTGGTCGACTCCACGACCAACATCGCCCAGGGGTTCAGGGACAACCTGCCGCAGGTCGACGACATCATCACCAACGCCGCGCCGATCCTGGACAGCCAGGTGCAGTCGGGCGACAACATCGAGCGATGGTCGCGCAACCTCAACGTGATCGCCGCGCAGGCGGCCGAGCAGGACGCGGCGCTGCGCAGCGGTTTGCAGCAGGCCCCGCCGACGCTGGACCAGGTGTCGTCGGTGTTCAACGATGTCCGCGACTCGCTGCCGCAGACGCTGGCGAACCTCGCCGTCGTCATCGACATGCTCAAGCGCTACAACAAGGGTCTGGAGCAGACGCTGGTGGTCCTGCCGCAGGGCTCGGTGGCCGCGCAGGCGGGCACGTTGTTCGAGGACCTGGGCCAGCTGCCGCTGGCGCTGTCGATCAACCAGCCGCCGCCGTGCCTGACCGGCTTCCTGCCCGCGTCCGAGTGGCGCTCGCCGGCCGACACCAGCATGGCGCCGCTGCCGCGCGGTACCTACTGCAAGATCCCGAAGGACTACCAGGGCAACGTGGTTCGCGGCGCGCGCAACTATCCGTGCGCCGACGTGCCGGGCAAGCGCGCGGCGACGCCGAGGGAGTGCCACAGCGACGAGCCGTACACCCCGCTGGGCACGAACCCGTGGTACGGCGACCCGAACCAGGTGCTGTCCTGCCCGGCTCCGGCCGCGCGCTGCGACCAGGGTGTCAACCCGGGCCGCGGGGTGATCCAGGCGCCGTCGGTCAACAACGGAATGAACCCGGCCCCGGCGTCAGACCTGCCGCCGCCGAGGTCGACGGCGCCGGTCAGCGATCCGCTGAGCCCACCCGGACAGGGCAGCGTCACCTGCAGTGGACAACAACCCAACCCCTGCATCTACACTCCGGCACCAGGGCCACCCGGTTCCACGGCGGTGTACAGCCCGGCCAGCGGCCAGGAGGAGCAGCGCGACGCAGATGCTCGCGGCCAGGCCGCGGCCGATTCGCGACGGCCTGCGCTGTGCCTCTTCTGCTGTGGTGTCGGGTTTCTCGGTGGCTTCTTGGTCTGGGGATACTGCTAACGACTCGTCGGGCTTTGCGGAAGCATCATCCGGCACAGCATCAGCATCGGTGGGGTTCAGCTGGCGGGTGCCAGCATCTCCTTCCATCCGTCGTCTCCTGGTTTGCTCGAGTTGCTGACGTTGTACTTCACGCCGTCGGGTCCGACCACCTGGCCGCTGGCCGGGCTGTACACCGCCGTGGAACCGGGTGGCCCTGGTGCCGGAGTGTAGATGCAGGGGTTGGGT
>NZ_LZKP01000167.1 GCF_001672895.1 Mycobacterium sp. E740 | reverse complement strand
ATCCGATGGTGATGCGGGCACACCAGCACCAGGTTGTCCAACTCGGTGGGGCCGCCGTCTTCCCAGTGCCGGATGTGATGGGCGTGCAGGCCGCGGGTGGCGTGACAGCCGGGCACCCGGCAGGTGCGGTCGCGGTACTCCAGCGCGCGGCGCAGCCGACGGCTGATCACCCGCGTCAAGCGCCCAGCACCGATGGGTTGACCGCGCCGCTGCAACCACACCTCGCAGTCGGTGTCACACAACAGGTATTGGCGATCAGCTTCCGAGAGGACCGGGCCCAGGTGCGGCCAGGCGGCGCGGTTGTCGGCATTCAGGTGCACGATCACCGTCGTGTGCTGCCCGTGCGGGCGGCGCGCCACTTCACCGTCCCACCCGGTAGCCACCAGGCGCATGAACGCATCGGCCAGTGTGGGAAACGGCGCCCGCACCGCCGAATCACCCCGTAACCGGCGCTCATGATCCTCACCGGGGCTGTCGGGGCCGTGGTCGTCGATGTGCTCGTTGATCAACGCATCGCGGTGTGACTGCAGCGCCGCATCGAGCTTGGCGGCCTCGAGGTTGGGCAGCGTGATCCGATACGTGCTGCACTGCTCGCCGGTGGTCTTGGTGATCGAACGCTGCGGATCCGGTGCCGGCGGCGTCGGGCGCGGCGCCAGGCTGATCGCATACCGCAACTGGGTGACCGTGGCCGCCGCCGCCAACTGCGCATAATGCTCATCGGAACCCGCGGCGGCGTGCTTGGCGATCACACCGACCTGATCCAACGACAACCGGCCCTCCCGCAACTGCGCGGTGCAGCGCGGAAACTCCTCGAACCGGTTGGCGACAGCGGTGACCGTCGTGGCCGTGGCATCGGACATGCCCAGCTTCCAGGCCACCAACGCCTTGACCGACCGCACCCCGGTCATCCCCCACAAGCCGTCGCGATCGAGCTCGGCGACGATCTCCACGATGCGCCCATCAATGGCGTTACGCTGCCCCGCCAACTGCGCCAACTCCTCGAAACACTCCTCAAGCCGCTCCCGCGGACTCACCACGGCGGCATCGCGAGATGCGGTCAAGGACATAACCGCATCATGCCGAGCACCACCGACAAAAACCGGACCACCGGCTCGCCTAACGGTCTCGCCAGTACTGTCGCGTTGTGCAGTTCCTCCGCAGCGTGGCCGGCGCCCCACTTTCGTACGCCTGGCTGCTCGTCCTGCTGGTGACCAGCCGCGTGCAGCGCTCCGCCGGTCATCGCGGGTCGCGCCGGATCCAGCGCCGCAACTCCACGAACCTGCGGCGGCTGCGCACCGAACCGTCGCGCGTGCTGACGACGAGCCTGTTCTGGCTCGACGACCACCGATGGTGGCCTTACGTCCCGGTGTTCGCCGGGGTGGTGGCGCCCGCCGAGCGTCGATTGCGTTGGTGGCGTTGGCTTCTCGTCGGGCTCTGCTCCCACGTCGTGGGCACCTACGTCAGCCAGAGTTACCTGGGACTGCTGATCGGCAGGGGCCGGGCGCCCCGTCGGCTGGAGAACGCCCGCGACGTCGGTGTGAGCTATTTCGTCCTGGGAGTGGCCGGCGCCCTTTCGGGTTACGCACGGCCGCCCTGGCGGTCGCGCGCCCAGGCCGCGGCGGTCCTCGCGCTGGCCGGTAACGCCGCCGCGCGGCCGACCTTCACCGAAGTCGGGCATCTGACCGCCTTCTTGACCGGGCTTGCCGCCATCCCGCTGGCGCCCGACCGCGACCTCAAGCCGTACCCGTCCACCGGAGGTTTCAGAGCCGGCAACCGGGGAAACTTGACGCCATGCAGTGGGAATGTGCCGTCATCGGCGCCGGTGCCGCCGGTCTGAGTGCCGCTCTCGTTCTGGGCCGGGCCAGGCGCCGCACGGTTGTGATCGACGCCGACGAGCAGAGCAACCGCGCGTCGAAGGTCATCGGCGGTCTCCTCGGCTTCGACCAGCGCCCGCCCGCCGAGCTCTACGCCGCCGGCCGACGTGAGCTGGCGGCCTACCCCAGCGTCGAGTACCGGCACGGGCTGATCGTCAGCGGCCGTCCCGTCGACGGCGGGTTCTGCCTCGAGCCCGACGACGGTGATCCGATCCTCGCCAAACGTGTCCTGCTCGCCACCGGCATGCAGTACTGCCCGCCGGAGTTGCCCGGGCTCGCCGAACTGTGGGGCACCTCGGTGTTCCAGTGCCCGTTCTGCCACGGGTGGGAGATGCGCGACAAGCGGATCGCGACCATGGCCGCCGGCGAGGAGGCCATGCATTCGGCGCTGATGCTGCGCGGCTGGACCGACGACGTCGTACTGCTGACCGACGGCCGCACCGACCTGTCACCCGCCGACGTCAACGTCCTGCAGGCGGCCAACGTCACCATCGACGATCGTCGTGTCGTCGGATTGCACAGCGAGAACGGCCAATTGAGTTCGATCGCATTCGCCGACGGCGACCGCTTGGCTCGTGACGGCCTGCTTGTGGAGGCGCCGCTGCGCCAACGCTCACCCCTGGCCGAACAATTGGGCGCCGAGTGCACACCCGGGCCGCTGGCCGATGACGCCATCAGCATCGACCCGATCCACCGCACCGAGACTGGCGGCGTGTTCGCCGCGGGCGACGTCTGCACCGAGCAAGCGTCGGTCGCGGGTTCGATGGCCGCCGGTTCCAAGGCGGCGATGATCATCGTGCAGAGCCTGCTGGCCGACGAGTTCGGCCTGCCCTACCCGCCGATCTAGACGCCGAGTAGCGCGTCGCACATCACCGGCAGATCGCGCACCCGGATCCCGGTGGCGTGGTGAACGGCGTTGACCACCGCAGCGGCCGATCCGACGATGCCGATCTCACCCGCCCCTCGGGACCCCATCGGGTTCGAATGCTCGTCGACGCCGTCGAGCCACATGGCCTCGACCGCAGGGACATCGGCGTGCGAGCTGATGTGATACGTCGCGAGATCCCGGGTGACGATGTGGCCGAAGCGGGGGTCGCGCACGCTCTCCTCGTGCAGCGCCATCGACAGCCCCATCGTCATGCCGCCGATCAGCTGCGAGCGCAGCGTCGTCGGGTTGATCACCCGCCCGATCGAGAACACGCCGAGCATCCGCGGCACCCGAATTTCACCGGTATGGCGGCTGACCCGCGCCTCGACGAAATGCGCACCGAACGAATACATCCCGAAGTTCTCCGCCTCCTCGTTCTCCGGTGCTTCAGCGGTGGTGGCGACGCCGACGGCGGGGTCGTCCCCGTGGTCATGCCGAAACTGTTGTGCCGCAGCGATGATGGCGCGCCCCCACGAACTGATTCCCGACGATCCGCCCTCAACCGATGCCGCGGGCAGGTCCGTATCCCCGATCTGCAGTTCGACAGCACTCAAGTCACACCCGAGTGCGTCGGCGGCGATCTGGCTCAGCGCCGTCCACGTGCCTGTCCCGATGTCGACCGCCCCGATACCGACTGTGTAGCGGCCTGGCGCGACGCACTCAATACGCGCCGCGTTGCCGGGCATGATCTGCGCGGGATACACCGCCGACGCCACACCCGTGCCGGTCAACCACTCACCCTCGCAACGGATTCCGGCCGCTGGGTCACGCGAGGCCCAACCGAACCGCTCCGCGCCCGCCTGCAGGCATTCGACGAGCCTGCGGTCCGACCACGGGTTGCCGGTCTCTGGGTCGACCGCGGGTTCGTTGCGGATGCGCAACTCGATCGGGTCGACGCCGCAGGCCACTGCGAGCTCGTCCATCGCGACCTCTAGGGCGAACATTCCGGGGCACTCGCCGGGTGCCCGCATCCAGAACGGGACGGGCACGTCGAGAGCCGCCACTCGGTGCGAGGTCTTGCGATTCAGGCCTGCGTACATCATGCGTGTTGGCGCGGCGGTCTGCTCGGCGAACTCCTTGACGGTCGCGGTCTGCTCGACGACTTCGTGACTGATCGCGGTCAGTGTGCCGTCGCGTTCGGCGCCGAGGCGCACGTGCTGGATTGTCGGGGTGCGGTAGCCGACGAAGTCGAACATCTGCTGGCGCGTCACCGCCAGCTTGACGGGCCGGCCAGGGACTCGTTGCGCCGCCATGGCCGCGAGCACATTGTGCGAGTGCGGCGCACCTTTGGAGCCGAAACCGCCGCCGACGTTCTTCGCAATCACGCGGACCTGCTCGGGTTCGAGGCCGAAAGTGGTAGCCAATTCTTTGCGCACTGCGTGCACACCCTGGGTCGAATCCCAGAACGTCAGAGTGTCTTTGTCCCACAGCGTGATACAGGAGTGCGGTTCCATCGGGTTGTTGTGCTCGTGGGGAGTGGTGTAGGTCTGGTCGACGACGATCGGCGCGCTGCGCAGCGCGGCGTCGGCGTCACCGTCGGTGGTGTCGGTCGGAAAGCCCGCGTTGACCTCCTCGGGCGCGTACAGGTTCGGGTGATCGCTGCGCAGCTCAACGTCGTGGACCGCATCGTCGTATTCGACGCGCACGAGTGCCGCTGCCTCACGGGCGGTTTCG
>NZ_LZKP01000166.1 GCF_001672895.1 Mycobacterium sp. E740 | reverse complement strand
CTGTCCGAAGCCGGAATAACGTTGTCCGACAGCGACTTCGCTGGCCTGTTGACTGAGACGATCCAACACGCCCCCGAAGCCGCGCCCGCTCCGGCGGCTGCTCCGGCTCCTGCGCCCGCTCCTGAAGCCGCGCCAGCCCCGGTGGCCGCACCAGCACCAGCGCCAGCACCCGCTCCCGCTCCTGCCGCCGCTCCAGCGCCCGCACCCGCTCCGGCAGCGGTGCCGGTGGCCGCACCAGTTCCGGCGCCCGCCCCAGCACCGGCGCCGGCCGCCGCTTCCGGTCCGGCGTTCGGGCCGGATGCGCCACCGACGCAGGACTTCATGTACCCGTCGATCAGCAACAACTGCCTCAAGGACGGCGGAAACGTGCTCGCCACCGCGATCTCGGTGGCCGGACCGGCGAAGATCCCTACGCCCGGCCCAGGAGCCGGCCAGACGGCCTACGTGTTCACCGCGGTCGGCACACCCGGCCCGGCGGCCGAACAGAAACTGCCGCTCAACGTCACGTGGGTCAACCTCACGACAGGCAAGTCAGGCAGCGCGACGCTCAAGCCGCGCTCCGACATCAACCCGGAGGGGCCGACCACGTTGACCGCCATCGCCGACACCGGTTCGGGCAGCATCATCTCGACGATCTTCGGACAGGTGACCACCACCGAGAAGCAGTGTCAGTTCATGCCGACGATCGGCTCGACGGTCGTCCCGTAGGTTTTCCTCCCCCGCGAGCGACCGTGTTTGTCCGGCGACACGCCGCTACCGAACGTACAAACGCGGTCGCTCGCGAGAGATCAAGGGCACTCAGTAGGCCATGAAGAGGATCGCGTCCCGGTCGTAGTCTCGGCCGGGATGCGCCTCGGACAGGTGCGCCTGAGCCTTCTCGACCAGGTCCTCCTCGTCCTTACCGACGATCGCTTCGCCACAGGGGCAGTTCAGGTGCGTCTTCATATCCTCACCTTCGCACAGGTCGCCACCGACGAGCCCAAGATATAACCATGGACCTCTACGACGTCATGCGAACGACGGCTGCGGTGCGCGAGTACACCGGCGACCCGCTACCGGACGACATCCTCGAGCGCATCCTCGACAATGCCCGTTTCGCTCCGAGTGGAGGCAACCGGCAGGGCAACCGAGTCGTCGTCGTCCGCGACCGGCAGACGCGCGAGGCGTTGATCGAATGCACGATACCGGGGACCAAGCGCTACATCGCCCAGCTGCGAAACGGTGAGAGTCCGTGGAATCCCTTGCACCCGTGCGGAGTTGACGCGCAAACGATCGAGGCGACGGAGGTACCGGACCGGTCACCGCTGCGCACGGCCGAGGTCGTGCTGGTGGTCTGCGTCGACCTCGGCGTCGTGGCGGCATTCGATCAGCAC
>NZ_LZKP01000165.1 GCF_001672895.1 Mycobacterium sp. E740 | reverse complement strand
CGCCGACCGGCTGGCGGCCTACCTCAACCCCGACGGCGATTTTTCCGACGTGGACCGCGCGCAGAAGCGCGGGTTCACACTCGGACGGCAGCGCCCCGACGGGATGAGTTCTGCACGGGGGGACCTCGACCCCGAAGCTCGTGCCGTTCTCGACGCGGTGCTCGCGAAGCTTGCCGCGCCTGGCATGTGCAACCCGGAGGACGAAAACCCTTGCGTCGATGGGACTCCCAGCGACGACATCGTGCGGCGTGACCGCCGGACCCAGTCACAGCGCAACCACGACGCGTTGAAGGCCATGGGTCGCGCCCTGCTGGCGTCGGGAAAGCTGGGCCGGCATAACGGGCTGCCGACGTCGATCATCGTGACCACCACGTTGCGCGAGTTGAATTCCGGTGCGGGAAGGGCGGTTACGGGTGGCGGGTCGGTGCTGCCGATGCGCGATGTCATCCGACTCGCCAGTCAGAGCATGCACTATCTCGTCGTCTTCGACGACCACCACGAGGTGCCGCTGTACCTCGGCCGCTCGAAACGGCTCGCGAGCCCCGGGCAGCGCATCGTGTTGTACGCACGCGACCGAGGCTGCACCAAACCGGGGTGCAGCACGCCGGGCTATTGGTGTCAGGTGCACCACATCGAAGACTGGGCCGCCGGCGGGGACACCGACATCTTGAACGAGGCATTGGCCTGCGGGCCGGACAACCGACTCGTCAAGGACGGCGGCTGGAGCACCCGCATGGGCAAAGACGGTCACCCGCAATGGATTCCACCGCCACATCTGGACACAGGCCAGCCGAGGGTCAACACGTATCACCATCCCGAACGGATGCTCACCGACGACGATGCCGACAGCGCCGAGCCGCCGTGATGCCGCGCTCAGATCGGGGCGCGAACCCGGCCGTCGCCCTGGCTGAAGACGACGTCGTTGTAGCCCTTGCCGGGCGGGATCACGTCGAAAACACGGGGGTTGTTGAACGCGACGTACAGCGTGCGTCGATGAGCGTCTGGGCTCGTAGGAGGTGGTGCGACGTGCAGCACGTGCGAGTAGTGCACGGTGATGTCGCCGGGGTCTGCGACGACGCCAACTGTCGGCCAGTCGGGATGGCGGGCCACTTCGTCGATGCGGTTGGTGTGATGGTGCGAGCCGGCGAGATAGCGGAGATGGCCGTTGCCGGCGTCGGCACGGTCGAGCTGGATGCCGATCAACAGCGTCGGGCACAGCACCGGTTGGCCGCCCATCCCACAGTCGCGGTGCCAGGGAAGGTCGGACAGGCCCTGGACGACCGCGCTGTTCTTGATCACCACGCTGAACCCGTCGAGACGGTCGGGCGACGGTCGCATCGGCCCGCCATGCCACGACGCGACCCACAGCAGCCGTGGATCATGCTGCAGTTCGGCGATCAACTCCGAGCGCTCACTGGCATACGTCAGACGGCAACAGACCTCCTCGCCGTCGGTATTCGTGGCCCACCAGGACCGGCCGTCGTCGGGGCTGGCCATCGCCCGCAGCCGACCCTCCTCGGCGCTCAACTGGGCGACCTCGTCGCCGGTGAACACGCCGCGGATCACCGCGAACCCGGTGGTGTCCAGGAAATGGGCGATCTCGGTGTGGGCATCGGCCATTGTGAAGGTGCGGTGCACGTCGAGCGGACCGCCGTCGCGGTCGCGCAGGTCGATGCCGTCGACGCCGTAGATCAGCCGGCCGAACCACAGATTGGTCAGCGCCGCCTCCCAGGCGACGAACCGTTCGGGGCTGCCGCGTACCACGCTCAGTTGGCCGGCGAAGAAGAGACCGAAGATCGACCGACGCTCGCTGAGCAGGTCGTCGAAGCCTGTGGCGTCGAGTTCGGCGACCACCTCCGCGTCCTCTCCCGTTTCAATCGCCACACCGGAGTCGGTTGTGCGGTACGTGAACGCGGTTCCGTCGTCGAGCCGGAGCGCGAGTGACCTTCCGGCGCCGCCGACGTCGCGCGCCGCCGCGGCACCCCCGTCGCGCGCGGCGATGGCCCGCGGCAGCACGTCGCGGTGAAACTCCGAGAAGGTCGCGCCCACCTCGTCAGTATCCGCGCCGCCGCCTCACAGCGGCGAAGCTCCGCGGAGATGTTCGAAGATCAGCGACGTCTGAGTGGCCGCGACGTCCGCGTCGGCGTTCAGGTTCTCCACCACGAACGACCGCAGGTCGTCGGTGTCGCGCGCGGCGACATGCAGGATGAAGTCGTCGGCCCCGGCGAGGAAGTAGACGTCCATCACCTGCGGCCTCCGGCGGATCTGCTGGATGAAGCTGCGAATTTTGCCCCGCGCGCTGGATTGCAGGCTCACCGAGATCATCGCCTGCAGCGGCAGCCCGATGGCGGCCGGATCGATGTCGGTGAAGAAACCGCGGATCACCCCGTGTTCCTGGAGTCGTCGAAGCCGCCCGTGGCAGGTCGACGGTGCGATTCCCACGACGTCGGCGAGCGCGTTGTTCGACATCCGTGCATCGCGGTGCAACGCCGCGAGGATGCGACGGTCCACGTCGTCGAGCGCAACCGGTCGAACATTCTTCGGTTGACCGGCCGCTCGGGGGGTGTTGGTCGAAGATTCCGTCGCCATACCGGGGAGCCTAAAGAATTCTCAACAGTTCAGTTGCCGCTATTCCGCAGGATATTCAGACTTGAGTGAGCAACCCAACACGAGGAGCCGCTATGCGCGTCGGCGTCCCGACCGAACTCAAGAACAACGAATATCGCGTCGCCATCACACCGGCCGGCGTCGCCGAACTGGTGCGCCGCGGCCACGACGTGGTGATCCAGACCGGCGCCGGCGAGGGTTCGGCGATCTCCGACGCCGACTTCAAAACCGCAGGCGCACAACTCATCGACAGCCCAGAGCAGATCTGGGCTGAGTCCGAGCTGCTGCTGAAGGTCAAGGAGCCGACCCAGTCCGAGTACGCATGGTTGCGCCGCGGCCAGACGTTGTTCACCTACCTCCACCTCGCCGCATCGAAGGCATGCACCGAAGCGCTGCTCGAGTCGGGCGCGACCTCGATCGCCTATGAGACCGTCCAGACCGCAGCCGGCGCCCTGCCGCTGCTCGCACCGATGAGCGAGGTCGCCGGCCGGCTCTCGGCTCAGGTCGGCGCTTACCACCTCATGCGCAGCCATGGTGGGCGCGGCGTCCTGATGGGCGGCGTGCCCGGCGTCGCGACCGCCGAGGTCGTCGTGATCGGCGCGGGCACCGCTGGCTACAACGCCGCACGAGTGGCGGCGGGGATGGGCGGCCACGTCACGGTCTTCGACGTCAACGTCGACAAACTGCGCGCACTCGACGCCGAGTCCTGCGGGCGCATCGCGACCCGCTACTCCTCGCTGCTCGACCTCGAAGACGCGGTCAAGGCCGCCGACCTGGTCATCGGCGCGGTGCTGGTGCCCGGCGCCAAGGCGCCCACACTCGTCACCAACTCCACCGTCGCGCAGATGAAACCCGGCGCGGTGCTGGTCGACATCGCCATCGACCAGGGCGGCTGCTTCGAGGACTCGCGGCCCACCACCCACGACGACCCGACCTACAGCGTCCACGACACCGCCTTCTACTGCGTCGCGAACATGCCTGGTGCCGTGCCGC
>NZ_LZKP01000164.1 GCF_001672895.1 Mycobacterium sp. E740 | reverse complement strand
CGTCGATGCGGTGTTGAGTCTCGGCCAGCGGCGCACCGATCGCGATCGACGCGTCCCCGGCGGTGAACGTGCGCACCCGGTACTCGACGCCGTCGATCGTCGTGTCGGCATAACCGGTGTCGAACTGCGGCAACACGATGTCTCTGGGGATGGAGACGGTGAAGCCGTCGACGCGCGCGGTGCGCACCAGGCCGCCGTCGGGGATCGGCTGGTCGAGGTCGGCCTCCTGGGCGGTGCGCAGCAGCGTGCCGATGTCACCCAGGCTGCTGACCGAATCGAGGCGACGGTCCAGTTGGCTGTACTGGTCGTTGGTCACGCCGAACCAGACCCACGCACCCAGTGTGATCACGAGCGCGACCACCGACAGCGCGGCGACGATCACGATGATGCGCAGGGACATCACCTGCGTCAGCAGCCGGTACAGTCGCCCGCCGAGTTTCACGATCAGAAACGATATGACGGTTCAGATCCCTCGCGGCAGTTGCGCGCCGATGAGCGGCGCGATCTTTTCCGCCATGTACGTATGGCCTGCGTCGGTCGGATGGACCCCGTCGCGCCCGATGAGCTCGGGCCGGTCGACGAACCAGCGCGCGGCAATCGGGTCGGCGAACGTCGCACCTGCCAGATCGGCCTGATACTTCAGGATGTCGCGGATGCGAAGCACGTCGGCGGGGACGTCGGCCGTCGGCCACGGCGGTCCGATGACCAGGAAACGCGCCGTCGGCGCGAGTCGGCGCGCCAACTGGAAGGTCCCGTAGACGAGGATCGACAGCTGCGTGGGATCGACGTGCTCGTCGTTGCGGGAACCGAAGAAGACGACGAGCGTGTCGTCGGGTTTCACGGTCGCGGTGGTCAGATCCTCGAACAGGCCGCCACGGTTGCCTCGGGTGCCGTAGCCGGCTCCGCCCTCGGCGCCGACGTCGGCCGTGGTGGCGACGCCTTGGCCCGCCAGGATCTGCCACGCCTGTGTGGTCCATCCCTTCGCGTCGCGCCCACCTTCGTCGCTGCCGGTGGTGTAGGAGTCCCCGATGACGGCGACACGGTTGACCGCGAAGTTGAGTTCGACAATTTCCTTGTGCCGCAGCGGCTCCGGATGCTGGTATGCCGCGACGGTCAAGAGCGCAAGGGTCAGCAGCATGGTCAGCGCGTGTCTCACCGCTCCAGCGTAGGGTCGCGCCGAAGACGTCGTCGTCGCGACGACTCGTGCGCTCACCCGGCGCGGGCTGAGACCACCTCTGGTCGCTCTCTCGGCCGGGAGACGGTGTGCAGCTTTCCAGGCGCTTCCGATCGCGTGGGGGCGCTCATCATGCCGCGCATCCATTTCCGGGCAGGCTCCTCGACGAAGTGGTAGAGCACGACAGCGCCGATCAGCGCGACGCCAAGTAGTGCGGCCATGGTCAGCTTGCCCGTGACGTCGGGCGAGAGGTGCAGCTCGAACTGCGCCACCATCCAGTTCCAGGTGGTGTGGACCAGTTCATGAACCATGTAGAGGCTGAACGACACGTGGCCGAGGTAGACGATCGGCCGCAACGAAAGCAGCCACGGCACGCTGCCCGATCCGATGGCCAGTGTGAACAGCAGGGGTACGAACAGCACGTCGACCAGACCCGCAGCGTCGACGATCTTGGGCAGCGGATGCGCGTCGAGCAGGTAGAGGGTCGCGACGATCGCGGCGCCCAGCACCAGTGAGCCGTAGCCGGCCGCCCGTCGGGCCCGATCGCCGGGCCGCATCTTGCGAACCGCAGCGCACACCAGGGCGCCCGCGGTGAACTGCATGACGATCCGCGGCAGCCAGCTCCACGGCGTGTAGAACAGGCCGGTCGCCAGTAGCAGCAGGATCGGTGGCAGCGTAGCGACGAAGGCCAACGCGATCAGACCGCGGGCCCGCGTCGATCGCGCGATCCGGAAGACGACCAGGACCAGCGCGCCGAACGACAGATAGGCCAGCCATTCGGCGCTGATCGACCAGGCCGGTCCATCCCAGCTGGAACCGTCGAAGAAGGGCACGAACCACAGTTGGACCATCAGCGCCTGGCGGATGTAGTTCGTTGCGGTCAGGGTGTCGGCTGCCGGCGAGGGCACGTGGCCGATGTGCAGCGTGAAGATGATCCACATGGCGGCCAGGTGCATCGTCACCAGGTACACCGGCCATACCCGGGCCAGCCGCAGCCACAGGAAGCGCACGGTGACCCGCCACGAGAGCGACGGGCCCATGCGGTCGAGATAGTTCCATGTCAGGACGAAGCCGCTGAGCATGAAGAACAGGTCGACGCCCTGGGCGCCGCAGTTGAGCAGCGGCGCCAGCGCCGACCGGAAGCCGGGCACCGTCTGCTCCAGCAGCGGCCGGAAGTGGAACAGCACCACCCACACCGCCGCGACGATGCGCAGGCCGGAAAGGGCTTTGATTTCTCCGGTGCGCACAACACTCTCTTCGCGGAAGTCCATAGCTTTAGCCGGAAGGTCCAGTCCCCCTTGGCCACAAGTCACCAGCAGCTTCCGAACACTACCAGCGGCCCGGCGCCGGAAGGAGTTGCGAAACGCGGTGCGGCGCGACACGCCCGGAATCAAGTCTCGATGAACTCTTGACTGATTCCAGATAAGGCGGCATATTGGCAGCGTGCCCTTGACGCCTGATTACGCGGACCGGCTGCGTGCCGCCGATCTCCGCGTGACCCGCCCGCGGCTTGCGGTGCTGGAGGCGGTCTACGGCAATCCCCATGCTGACACGGAAACGATCTTCGGGGCGGTGCGACGCGCGCTGCCGGATGTTTCTCGACAGGCCGTGTACGACGTGCTCGCCGCGCTCACCACCGCTGGGCTGGTGCGTCGCATCCAGCCGTCCGGATCGGTCGCCCGCTACGAGTCGCGCGTCGGCGACAACCATCACCACGTCGTGTGCCGGTCGTGCGGTGTCATCACCGACGTGGACTGCGCCGTCGGTGCGGCGCCCTGCCTGACGCCGTCGGACCCCGACGGCGCGCTGGAAGGCTTCGTGCTCGACGAGGCCGAGGTCATCTACTGGGGTCTGTGCCCCGACTGCTCGGAATCGCAGGTTTCCCGATCACGATCGTGATCGCAGCTCCAAACAACCCACCGGAAGGAACGCTGTGTCATCTGATACATCCGACGCTCGCCCGCCTCACGCCGACGACAAGACGCACAGTCACAGCGAGAGCGAGAACCCGGCGATCGACTCCCCGAAGCCGAAGTCGCACGCTCCGCTGACGAACCGGGACTGGTGGCCCGACCAGGTCGACGTGTCGGTGCTGCACAAGCAGAACGAGAAGGGCGATCCGCTCGGCGAGGACTTCGACTACGCCGAGGAGTTCAAGAAGCTCGACCTCGAGGCCTTCAAGGCCGACATGATCGCGCTGATGACGGATTCCCAAGACTGGTGGCCCGCCGACTACGGCAGCTACGCCGGCCTCTTCGTCCGGATGAGCTGGCACGCCGCCGGCACCTACCGCATCTTCGACGGCCGCGGTGGTGCCGGACAAGGTGCCCAGCGCTTCGCCCCGCTCAACAGCTGGCCCGACAACGCCAGCCTGGACAAGGCCCGCCGGCTGCTGTGGCCGATCAAGAAGAAGTACGGCAACAAGATCTCCTGGGCCGACCTGATGGCCTACGCCGGCAACGCCGCACTGGAGTCGTCGGGCTTCAAGACGCTGGGCTTCGCGTTCGGCCGCGAGGACATCTGGGAGCCAGAGGAGATGTTGTGGGGCCAGGAGGACACCTGGCTGGGCACCGACAAGCGCTACGGCGGGACGAACGACAGTGACCGCGAGCTGGCCGAGCCGTTCGGCGCGACCACCATGGGCTTGATCTACGTCAATCCCGAAGGGCCGGAAGGCAAGCCGGACCCACTGGCCGCGGCCCACGACATCCGCGAGACGTTCGGCCGGATGGCGATGAACGACGAGGAAACCGCCGCTCTGATCGTCGGTGGTCACACGCTCGGAAAGACGCACGGCGCGGGCGACGGCGACCTGGTCGGTCCGGAGCCGGAGGCTGCCCCGATCGAACAGATGGGGTTGGGCTGGAAGTGTGCGTTCGCCTCCGGCAAGGCCGGCGACACGATCACCAGTGGTCTGGAAGTGGTCTGGACGCCGACGCCGACGACCTGGAGCAACGGCTACCTGCAGGTGCTCTACGGCAACGAGTGGGAATTGACCAAGAGTCCCGGCGGCGCTTGGCAATTCGAGGCCAAGGGCGCCGAGGCGATCATCCCGGACCCGTTCGGCGGGCCACCCCGTAAGCCGACGATGTTGGTCACCGACATCTCGATGCGAGAGGACCCGATCTACGGCGAGATCACGCGCCGCTGGCTGGACCATCCCGAGGAGATGGACGCGGCCTTCGCCAAGGCTTGGTTCAAGCTGATGCATCGCGACATGGGGCCGATCAGCCGCTACCTCGGGCCGTGGATTCCCGAGCCGCAGCTGTGGCAGGACCCGGTGCCGGCGGTGGATCACGAGCTGGTCGACGAGCAGGACGTCGCTGCGCTCAAGGCGAAGGTGCTCGATTCCGGGCTGAGCGTGCAGCAGCTGGTGAAGACGGCCTGGGCCTCGGCGGGCAGCTTCCGCGGCACCGACAAGCGCGGCGGCGCCAACGGGGCGCGGGTGCGCCTGCAGCCGCAGAAGAACTGGGAGGCGAACGAGCCCGCCGAGCTGATCAAGGTGCTTCCGGTGCTCGAGCGCATCCAGCAGGAGTTCAACTCGTCGGCCTCCGGCGGCAAGAAGATCTCGCTGGCCGATCTGATCGTGCTGGCCGGTTCCGCGGCGGTTGAAAAGGCCGCGCGCGACGGCGGTTACGAGATCGACGTGCACTTCGCGCCGGGGCGCACCGACGCGTCGCAGGAGCAGACCGACGTGGAGTCGTTCGCGGTGCTCGAACCGCGCGCGGACGGGTTCCGCAACTTCGTGCGGCCGGGTGAGAAGAACCCGTTGGAGCAGCTGCTGGTCGAGCGGGCTTACATGCTCGACCTGACTGCTCCCGAGTTGGCGGTCCTCGTCGGCGGCCTGCGGGCGTTGAACGTCAACCACGGCGGCAGCAAGCACGGCGTGTTCACCGACAAGCCCGGTGTGCTGAGCAACGACTTCTTCGTCAACCTGGTCGACATGAACACCGAGTGGAAGCCGTCGCAGACGGCCGAGAACGTCTACGAGGGACGGGACCGTGCCTCGGGCACGGTCAAGTGGACGGCGACCGCCAACGACCTGGTGTTCGGCTCGAACTCGGTGTTGCGCGGCATCGCCGAGGTCTACGCGCAGGACGACAGCAAGGACAAGTTCGTCGAGGACTTCGTTGCCGCCTGGGTGAAAGTGATGAACAACGATCGGTTCGACCTGGACTGACGAGCGACTGACGACGTGCGGCACCCCGCGGGCTCACCGGGCTCGCGGGGTGCTGTGCTGTCGGGGCCCTTCCTGTTGTTGTCGATTCGCGACGAAGATGAAGCCGCCGACGACGAATACCGCGCGATGATGCGGTTCGCCGGCCTGGGCAGCGCCGGGATGCGACGCATCCGGTTGACTCACGAGTCGCTGGGCCGCATCGACCTGGCGGACTGGTCAGGCATCATCCTCGGCGGCGGCCCGTACAACGTCAGCGACGCCGCGGAGGTGAAGTCGGCGACGCAGCGACGGGTCGAGTCGGAGTTGTTGGGTCTCATCGGCCGCATCGTGGAGCACGACTTTCCTTTTCTAGGTTGCTGTTACGGTGTCGGCACTCTCGGTACGGTCATCGGCGCCACGGTGGACCGGGCGCACCCCGAACCGGTCGCCGGCGTCACCGTCGCAGTCACATCGGGGGGCCGCGCCGACGACTTGTTCGCCGACGTGCCCGACGTCTTCGACGCCTACGGTGGGCACCGGGAGGGCGCGTCCGCGCTGCCGTCACATGCGGTCCGCCTGGCGTCGTCGAGCACATGCCCGGTGCAGGCCTTCCGTGTGGGCGAGAACGTCTACGCGACTCAATTCCACCCCGAACTCGACCTCGACGGCATGCTCACCCGCATCGATGTGTACAAGAATCACGGATACTTCCCGCCCGAATCCGCCGACACGCTGAAAACCGCTGCGCGGCAATGGAACGTGCGATATCCGCAAACGATCCTGAAGCGATTCGTCGACAGGTATGCACGTCGGCGCTGAGGTACGCGATTGACGCGGGCGTTGTGGGGGCACTCCAGACTTCGTGCACACCGACGAGTACTCCCCCGGCCGGTCCGCCGACCTCTACGGCGATGTGGGCCGTGCGACCGTCCTCATGTGGCACGGCGCCCAGACCGATTCGCGAGCCGCCATGCGGCCGCTGGCCGAACGGGTGCACGAGCGCGGAGCGGCGGTCGTGCTGGCTGATTGGGACTCGCATGCCGACGACCGCGGCCGGGCGGACCTGCTGGCGTCGGCCGGTTACGCAGCCGATCGTGCCGGCGGGAGTCCGTTGATACTCGTGGGCTGGTCGATGGGTGGACTGGCGGCCGCCGGGCTGACGCTTCATGCGCGTCACATCCAAGTCGCCCACACGGTGTGCCTAGCCGGGGCGTTCATGGTTCCAGACCCGATCTCCGGGGTGCGTTTGCCGAACGAGCTGGACGGGGATGCGGTGCCGTTCACCCTGCTGCACGGTGAGCGCGACGACGTCGTACCTGTCGGGGTCAGTCGGGAGTTCGCCGCGACGCTCGAAGGCAACGGCTGGCCGGTCTCCTGTGTGGTGCTCGCAGCCGACCATGGCTCGATAGCAGGTGCCACGTATGACCCTGCCGCCGATAGCTATTCGGCGGCGGACGATCCGTCGGCGCTCGCGGTCGCCGATGACGTCGCGGCCCGGATCGCTGCCGTGCTCTGATCACTCCGCGGTGTCGATGCGGTGCGCCCACCGAAGGTGGCCGCCGCCCATGTCGGCGCACACGAATGCCACGCCGTCGGAGCCCTGAGCGGAGAGGTTCGCCTGCGGGCAGTCCATCGCGACGTTGTACACGCCGACCAGGGGCCCGGCCGCTGTCCAGACGCCGACTCTGTTGCAGACGAACGTCGCGCCGGTGGGACCCAGTCCATAGTTGAAGAACTTGCCGGGCGCACACGGGGCTCCGGCGACGACGTTGCGGGCCACGTTGGGGACGCACCCGGCGTCGTAGCAGACCGCCTCCGCAGTGGGTGCGATGGCGATCGACGCGGCGGCCATGGCCGCCGTCAGGATCGCCGTTCCGGCGTGCGATGGGGCCATGCGTCGATCGTCGCATCTGTGCTCGAAGCGCGCCGACGAATCGCGCGAGCGAACAGGGAGCCCAAGTCGGTTTGAAAATTGCCCGCGTAGCGAGCGACAACCGACTCAGAGCCGCATGCCTGTCCTCTCGCCAACCGGCGCACCCGGCCGCGTCGCCGCTCCCAGCGCAGCGCGTCGGACACCTGCTTGGAGGGACGTCCTTCGAAAGCGAAACCCTGCCACTCCAGCCCGGCGACGAGTTTTTTGACGGTATTTGGGCCGTGTTGTAGCAAGTACATCGTGAGCGCGTATCGCAGCTCTATGCCCTGCAGTTGATGCCTGTCCATGGCCGAACATTCCCACGCCCGGCCGACATGACGAGTTTGTCGCTCGCTACGCGGGCAATCTACGACAGCACTTTCAAGAGCCGCGTCGGAGCGACTTCAGTCCCTCCGCGGTGGCCGCTGGTCGTCGGGGTCGTCGGGGTCCGGATCGCCGAACCAGCGCCACGGCGTGTGCTGGGCATAGGTGTCATGCCAACTCCACCACTCATACGGTGCGCTTTGTGGATAGCCTCTTGGCGAGTCTTCCCAATCCTCTTGCCGGCCAAGGGCGGTGATGTCGAGGAGATTCCAGGTGTTGACGAACACCTCGTCGCCGCGGCCGTTGACGAAGTAGGTGCGGAAGACGCGATTGTCGTCGTCGCGGATGAAGACGTTCGTCCCGTGCCAGTCCTTGACGCCGAAGTCTACGTCGAACTGGTCGGTGATGGTGTACCACGGATGCCGCCATCCCATCTTGGCCTTCATGCGCTCGAGCTCGGGCTGGGTGGCGCGGGACACGTACACGAACGTGGTGTCGCGCGCGTTGAGGTGCGCCAGGTTCGGCACATGGTCGGCCATCAAAGAGCAACCGGTGCAGCCGTGTTCGGGCCAGTCTCCGGTGCCGGGCTCGATGAAAGCCCGGTACACGATCAGTTGGCGACGGCCGTCGAACAGGTCCAGTAGGTTCACCTCGCCCTGTGGACCGTCGAAGGCGTAGGTCTTGTCCACTGCCATCCACGGCATCCTGCGCCGCCGTGCAGCCAGGGCGTCCCGTGCGCGCATGAGTTGCTTCTCCTTGACGAGCATCTCCCGCCAGGCCGCCAGCCACTCCCGCTCGGAGACGATCGGTGGCGTCCCCATCATGGTCAGGACGCCTCCAAGCCGCTCTTGAGGTTCGCCAGCTTCCACGGCCATCCGCCCGAGATGAGTTCGCGCACCGTGCTTTCCGGCGGGAAGTCGTCGTGGATGACGGTGAGCTTGACTTGGCCGTCCTCGACCGGTTCGAGCTCGAAGGTCACCTTCGACCGACGTTCGGTCGCGGCCTTCTTGATCGTCTCCTCGCCGATTCCGAGCTCCGCGAGTTCGGGTACGAACGTATGGAAGGTGAACGCGAGCCGGCGGTGGGGATCGGACTCGAGGATGACCTGGTCCGGGTGCGCGATCTCGAGACCTTTGTCGGCCCAGACGTAGGTCGAGCCCTTCTCGAAGTCGGAGACGATGGCATGACCCATGTAACGATTCGAGAAGGCTGGATCGGTGATGGCCTGCCACAGCCGCTCGGGCGTGGTCCGGATGTAGGTGGTGTAGACGAATTCGTCGTTGCTCATCGGTTCTGTCTCCAAAGCTGTCTTGAGATCCGCGAGCGTCTGCACGCGCGCGCGGTCGTACTGAGTGATCCAGCGGTCGGCGATCGCGTTGATCGGCTCGGCGTTGAGGTAGTGCAGCTTCTCCCTTCCCCGCCACACCGTGCTGATGAGGTTGGCCGCTTCTAGCACGGCGAGGTGCTTGCTGACGGATTGACGCGCCATCGAGAGCCGTGTGCATAGTTCCCGCAGCGTCTGGCCGTTGCGGTCGTTGAGGCTGTCGAGAAGCAAGCGTCGATTCGGGTCAGCAAGCGCCCGAAATACGTCGTCCATTCCGCCATCTCCAATATGCAACCGTTTGGCTGCACGTTCGACGATAGGCAGCCGGACGGGTGCATGTCAATGGTCAGCGATCAGGCTCTGTCGCCGAGCGTGTAACCACGGCGAAAATCGGACGGCAATGTCGCCGTCAGTTCACAGTCGGCTATCCGTCGGACGGGCCGAGAATCATCCAGCGAGCGTCGAGCTCCGCCACCGCGGCATCGGCCTCTGTCGGATCGAAAAAAACTGTATGAGAGACGATTCCGTCGACCGTGACTTCAGTGAGCGCGACCAGCTCGACTGTGACTGGAAGGCTGGCTTCAGCGGTGTCGCGGAATTTCTCGCGGGTGAGGGCCAGGCGATCGCCGCGAATGGCGATCGGTTCGATTTGCAATTGCCAGCTGGTCGGTGTTTCCGACAACAGCGCAATGGCATAGTTACGGTCAGCTATTCCCTGGTCGCGCAACCCTTTTCGACGGTCGTCATACCGGCTCTCGGCAGACGGCGTGAGCAACTCCAGGTCTCGGCGGTTGTATGCATCGGCGATCTCTGCTCGTGCGCGGATAGCGGCGTTGTTGAGCTCGAAAGACGTGCTGTTGAGTTCGTCGAACCGGACCAGTGCTGCGTCGAGGTCCCTCTCGTCGAACATCTCGAATCGGTTGGTCACGTCACCGGCGACCGTCACGACCGCTGTCTCTCGGTATTCGGCGTAGAACCCCTCTTGCGAGCTTCCCTTCACGACTACGTCGATGACCGCACCAAGTCCATTCAGCCGATGTACGGCCGAAATATGCACCTTGACGTCGGGAACGAGGTCCCACGCGGCATGGATGTTCGCGATCAGGTCACCTGCCTCGATCGTGGCCATCAGCCGGTGATCGACCCAGTCCGGTGTCGTCGTGGGCGCCTCGTGGCGGTTGAAAGCGGCATACGCCTGCAGGATCGCCGACCATGTCCGCGAATTCTCCGACGCTTCGCCGGCGAGGTACCGACGATCGAGTTCAACAAAGGCCGCGTCTGCGTCAGCAAAGTCGAATGTTGCTGCGTAACTGATCAATCCGTCATCGGTGACTTCGGCGAGCGCGAGATATTCCACTGTGATCGGCTGGCTTTGTTCATTCTTATCGCGGTACCGGTCGCGGCTCAGCATCAGACGGGAGCCCCGGACAGCGACCGCTTCTGTCGTCAAGTGCCAACTCGGAGGCGCTTCGGTGAACCATACGTGCGTAAACTCCGGCGTGATCAATCTGTCGTCACGCAGGCCACTTCGGTGGTCTTCAAATCGAGCGCCGGTAGAGACGAGAACGTTGAAGCCACGCTCGTCGCGACGGTTGAATGCTTCCACTGCGCGCGCGTGAATCCGCGTTGCGGTGTTCTCAAGTCGAGGCGCAGGTCGACTGAGTTCGTCGAACGCGCCGAGCGCGGTCTCGAGGTCGGCCTCTTCGAACAACTCGCAGCGACGCGAGGCACCTTCAACGGCCAAGAGAGCGATCATCCGCCATTCGGCGAAAAAGCCCTCCGGGGATGTTCCGGACGCCGTATACGTGATGACTGCGCCGAGGTCACTCAACCGGTGGACGCACTCGATGTACATCTTGTTGTCCGGAGCGACGTCCCAGCCCGAGCGCAAGTACGCGGCAAGCTCGTCCCCGGCGAATGTTTCACGCACCCGATGGTCCACGGTCACCCAGTTCGACAATGGCGGTATCTCATGCCGGTTGAACATCGCGTAGGCGTCTGCGAAGTCTGACCACACCTGGGCGTGCTGGGCCGCCTCGCCGGCGAGGTAGCGCGCCTCGAGTTCTGCGAAGGCGGCGTCCACCTCGTGGGGTTCGAACATTACACACGCGGAAATCTGGTTTTCGCCATCGATCTCGACGACGCACAACACCTCGGTCCGGAACGCCTCGGGCCGCTGGTCTCGGCCTGAGGTGACGAACCGACTGAGTGCCAGACGGGTCGCCCGGGTGGCTACGACAGTCGAAGCCAGATTTCGGGTGCCGACGCGCGCGACGGCCTGCCAGTCCGCGACGTTGAGGTCTCGTCCTTGTCGTCTCCCGACGCCGACGACCGGACGATTGTCGTCAGTACAGACGTT
Source organism: Mycobacterium sp. E740 (assembly GCF_001672895.1). Lineage (GTDB taxonomy): Bacteria > Actinomycetota > Actinomycetes > Mycobacteriales > Mycobacteriaceae > Mycobacterium. The sequence goes on along the minus strand of NZ_LZKP01000164.1, from coordinate 19,022 downwards.
GTCGGCGAGCGTGTCCCCCGTGCCTTTCCAGTCACGGGCACCGAAGCATTCACAGAAGCGGTCAGTCACCCGGCTTGCGGTGTTAGACGGTCTCTGCTTAGGCAATCGGCGGCAGAGTTGATCGAAGTGAGCGAGTGCAGAGTCGAGGTCCGTTTCGTCGAATACTTCTGTTCGGCTGACCACCCCGTCGACCACCACGAGAAGGTTGATCAACCGCCACTCGGCATGGAACCCTTCTTTGGAGGTTCCGGACCCTACGTGGGTGATGACCGCGCCGCCGTCCGTGAGCCGATGTACAGCTTCCGGGTAAGTCCTGATGTTGGTCAGCTCGTCGAACGTGCTTCGGAGGTATGGGATCAACCCGCCGGAAGCGATCATCGGTAGTTTACGGTGATCAATGTTGGTGACATGAGCCGCCGTTGCGGCAAGTTCGCCTCGACTGGCTGCGGCATAGCCCTGAGCAATCACCGACCACGTTTGCGCGGATCCCGATGCCTCTCCGGCGAGATAGCGATCCTCGAGTTCAGCGAATGCGGCGTTGGTGTCGTGGGCATCGAACAGCACGAACGCCAAGACTTTTTCGTCGGCATCAAGCTCGACGACCACAAGAGCATCGATGAAATAGGCGCCGGGTCGATCGTCCCGCCCGCTATAACGAGTGCGTAGTAAGGCCAAGCGCTCACCGCGGATCGCAATGACAGCCCGCGTAATCTCCATTACGCCGAACGTAACCGCCACTGTACGTAGATCAGCCATAACCGTTTTCGGGCCATGGCGGAGACCGGCGCCGGTAACAGCACGGCGATCGTCATTGCAGTGATCTGCGGAGAGCATGTCCGCGATTGCGTCCCAGTTGCGAGCCAGGAAATGTGCTTCGAAGGTGTCGTACACCCGTGTCGCGGAATTCTCCGGTCGCGTTGCGGAACAGCAGAGTTCATCGAAACGAGCGAGCGCTGTATCGAGATCGGTTTCATCGAAGAGTTCGAGACGATGGATCCGATTGCCGTCGACCATCAGGACTTCGACCGTCCTCCACTCGACATCGAAGCCGTCCGGGGATGACCCACACGATGTGTTGGTCACCACCGCACCGAATTCGTTGAGACGGTGCACCCTTTCGACATAAATGCTGAGATCGGGAGTGAAGTCCCGGACGCCGCGGACAAACTCGTTGAGATCGCTGGACGCGAACGGGGTGCCACGCCGATGATCGATGCCCACCCAGTTGGTCGGCGCGAGTTCGTGTCTGTTGAATGCGGCGTAAACCCCGGCGATGACCGACCATACGTGCGCGTAGGGTGCGGCTTCACCTGCGGCGTAGCGCGTGTCGAGTTCCTCGAAGGCGGTGTCGAGGTCATCGAGGCTGAACGTGACAGCCGCTGTCATCCGCTGAGTTTCATCGGTTTCGATGATTTCTAGCAGATGGTTCTGGAAGGGCTTTCCCGTCCCATCGGGGACTGACCATAATTCGCGCGTGAGCACAAGTCGTTGCCCCCGGGTCGCGATTGTGTTTATCGTCCGAGGAGCGGCGCCCACATCGGCGATTGCTCGGACGTTGGTGATCTCGGCATCGGGACCATTTCGGACTCCCGCGTTGACCACGCGACGACGATCGTCGCCGCGATAACCGTCGGTCAGCCCCCGCGCCATCGAATCCCAGTCGCGGGCTGCAAAGCACGACCAAAAACGCTCGTAGACTTGATAAGCCGCGTTTTGGAGCTCAGGCGTCGACGCGCTGAGCTCTTCGAACCTGGTGAGCGCGGCATCGAGCTCAGCCTCGTCGAAAATCTCGCATCGGTTGAGCCGATCACCGTCGACGGTGAGGATGATGACGTCTCGCCACTCGGCGTCGAAGCCTTCGTGCGAGGTGCCTTTCAGCACCTGGGTGAAAACAGCCCCGATGTCGTTCAGCTGATTCACCGCCTCGATGCGGAGGCTGATATCCGGCGCGACGTCCCAGGTGGCGTGGATGTATTGGGTCATGTCACCGGTTTCGAAAGCTGTCGCACGCCGGTGGTCGACGCTTATCCAGTCCGGTGTCGTTATCAAGGACTCACGCTGGTTGAATGCCAGGGCATTTCGGGTAACTGCCGACCATGCCCCGGCATGGGCTGCAGCCTCGCCGGCGAGGTAGCGGGCGTCGAGTTCCGTGAAAGCGGCGTCGATGTCGTCGGCGTCGAAAACGATGCGTGCCACCGCTCGGCCGTCGGGACCGACTTCGATGACATCGAGTGAATCGGCGCTGAACGCATCCGATCGCTGGTCAGTTTCCGAAACTCGGACGCGACTCAAGACAAGGCGTTCACCGCGGGTCGCGATGACGTCTGACTCGAGCTGTGTGACCGCAACCTCGGCGATTGCTGAAATTTCTGCGATGAGGGCATCTCGGCCGTGGCTTACGCCGGTGTTGACCACCCGCCGACGATCTTCGCTGCAAATATCGTCGGCGAATAAGTCAGCCATCGTGTCCCAAGCGCGCGCGGCGAAGCACTCCTTGACGCGGTCATACACCCCGCTCGCCGCATTCTCGAGCCGCTTTGTTGGTCTGTTGAGTTCGTCGAAGCGAGCGAGCGCGGTGTCGAGGTCTGCTTCGTCGAACATTTCACAGCGACTGATCAGATCGCCGTCGACCGTCAAAAGGTTGACCATTCGCCATTCGGCGTTGAAACTCTCTTGAGAAGTCCCGGTTATTACATGGGTGAGGACTCCGCCGAGATCGGTCAACCGATGCACACTCTCGATGTAGATTTTGGCGTCGGACAGGACAGCCCATGTCGCAGTTAGGTTTGCGATCAAGTCACCCGGCGCCATCGTCGTCACATGGCGGTGGTCAAGGTTCACCCAATCGGAGGTGGTCGCGGGTAGTTGGCCTTGGTTGAAGGCGTCGTAGGTCGCGAACATCGCCGACCATGTCCGTGCGAAACCGGCAGCTTCGCCTGCGGCATACCGAGCGTCGAGTTCGCCGACGGCGCCGTCGAAGGCGTCGACATCGAATGTCACGAACGTCTGGATTCGCTCCTCGAAGTTGATTTCGATGATGAGAAGCACCTCGATTGCGAACGCTTCGGTTATGCGGTCTCCCCCTGAGAAACGGGTACGGCTGAGGACGAGCCGTTCGCCGCGGGTCGCGGTGACGGTGGTGGTCACGTCAAATATCCAATCAGCGCCCGTCAGCAGATCTTTCACCACCGCGCCCGGATCGTCCCGAATACCGGCATTGACCACCCGGCGTCGATCGTCCGAGGACACCGTTGAAGCCAGCATCTCGGCTACTGCTTTCATATCGCGCGCGGCGTAGCGTGCCCAGAAGCGCTCGACCACACGGCTTGCCACATTCTGCAACCTCGGTGCCGTACCGCTCAGTCTCCCGAATTCGGCGAGCGCAGCTTCGAGGTCTTCCTCGTCGAAGGTCTCGCACCGACTTATCAAGTCGCCGTCGAAGGTCACGACGATGATGTACTGCCACTCGGCGTCGAACTCTTGCTGTGTGCCGTGTGCCGTGTACGTGATGACGGCGCCGGCGGCACTGAGCTGGTGCACAGCCTGGATGAATATCGCACCGTTCGGCGTTGCCTCCCACGTGGCACGGAGGTATGCCCCCATGTCGCCCGCTTCGATCGTGGACAGCCGACGCCGGTCGACGCCCACCCAATCCGGGGTCGTTGGTGGCAGTTCGCGACTGTTGAGCTTTTCGAAGATGCGGGTGACCGCCGACCACGTCTGAGCATGCGGGGCGGCTTCGCCTGCGAGATACCGAGCATCCAGTTCCGCTATGGCAGCGTCGAATTCGTCCAGCTCGAATACGACGATCGTCGCGATCTGCTGGTCGGCGTCGACCTCGACGATCCGTAGCATTTCGGTGCGATACGCATCCGGTCTGGTGTCTTGGCCCAAGAAGACCGTCCGGAAGAGCGCGAGCCGTTCACCCCGTGCGGCAATGGCATCCGATATCACACTCGCCGTGCCAAGCCCGCCGATCGCCTGAGACTCCGCGAGCAAGGTGTCCCGGCCGCGGAACTCTGTATGCAGCCCCTTACGACGGTCATCGACCAAAATGTCGTCGGCAACCGCAGAACCGAATTCGCCCCAGCGCTTGCTTGCGCACAGCGCATTGAACGTCGCTTCTGCCCGGATTGCCGCATTCTCGAGCAGTGGACGCGGGTGCGGAGGCTCTAGCTGCGCGTGGAGAGCGTCGAGTTCAGCTGTGGCGGCGTGGATGTCCTCGATGTCGAAGAACATCTGCAGTGCAATTCGGCCGTCTTCGTCGAGGCCCCATAATCCAAGGAATTCCTCGTGCGGCGCCCCAGGACTCGCATCGTCGGTGTCGAGCTGCATCCGAGTGAGTGCCAGGCGCTGGCCTCGGACCGCGACAACTGGGTTTCGGAGGCGCGACCAACCTTCGCGAAGATGTCTCGCCACTCGCGGCCAGTCACCCGGCTCGAGGGAGGCCCGCGTGAAGCCGACCACCTTGCGACGACTTTCGACGGAGATGTTGGGAGCGAAGAACTGGCTGCACTCGTCCCAGGCGTCGCGTTGGTAGGCGTATTCCAGGCCGCGGATGGCTCGTGCGCAGTCATTGTCGAGGCCGACGGCCGGCTCTTCGAGTGGGGTAGGTAGCGTCGGCAGCCCCCGTTCGCCGAGTAGGCTGCGCGCTTTATCCGCGAGCGCTGCAGCACCTTTCGCTTCGTAGAGACTCAAGGCACGCTCGGCGGCCGTCCGCGCTCCCCCGGCGTCCCCGGCGACGCTGAGCACGGCCGCCAAAGCGAGACATGCATCTCCGTGGTCGATCAAGCCGTCAGTGCGTTCGGCCAGGGCCACGGCCTCCTCGGCGATACGCCGCGCTTCGTCGTGCTCTCCGTCACGAGCCAGCAGCTGCGCCCGAACGGCACGCCACGCAATCGATGCCTTCAACGCGTGGCCGGCGAGACGCTGGCTCTCCCTGCACAATTCATCAGCTTCGGTGTCTCGGTCGAGCGCGAGGCACACCCGTGCCAGCAGCGCAGCAGTGTCAGCCGTGTCGGCATCCAGCCCCATCCGCCGGAAACCGTCGTATGCCCGTCGCAGGTACGGCTCAGCGGCGGTTGGTTCGTCGGCGACCAATTCGACGATGCCGGCGAACTGGTCCACTTCCAGCAATGCGTGTCGCAAGCCGAGTTCGGTGAGCGTCCGTCGTGCCGACTCGATCAGCCGGCGCCCCTCGGCGGCGCGGCCGCGAAACGCGTCCAGCACCGCCTGGCATCGCGTCGAGGTGGCCTCGACCACCGGTGATCCCGTGGTGATACGCAACAGCCGCACCACATCGAGGCAGCGGCCGCCGGCACGCGGAACGGGATTCGGCCCCCACAGCGCTGCCAGCGGAGCGTTCGCCAGCACGGCGTTCACCCGCCGGTGCTCGTGGGCCTGCCGGGCCGCGGTGAGCGCCTGGTCCAACGCGGCCTCGCAGTCGCCGATCCGGCCCAGCCGTGCCAGGCAGCCCGCTCGGACGGTGTGAGCCTTGGCTTCCCCGGCGGCGTCGCCCGCAGCGGCGAATTCGCGCGCGGCCGCATCGACAGCCGACTCGATCTCGTCCAGGCGCTCGGGCTCTGTGAGCATTGACAGCTGGCCGTCGAAACAAGTCCCCCAAGCTGACAACAAGCCGGAATCAGCTGCAGCCGAGCGTAATTGCGTAACAGCGTCGCTCGCCGTGACGACGTCACCGGCGGCGAGCAGCGCCTCACAACGAGCGACCAGCAACTCAGCCTGTACGTCGTCGCGGTCGGGCAGCTCGTCGTCGAGTTCTTCGAGCGCATGCAGCGCCCTGTCGAACAGGTCGGCGGCACCTTCATAGGCAAGTCGTGCCATGGCCTGCTCCGCGGCGCGCCTGCAGTAGTCGACCGCCTTGGCGGCGTTGCCCGCCCAGGCGCACTCGAAGTAGTGGTAAGCCAGCTCGGCGAGCAGCTCGTCACCGGCACTCGGCAATGTTTCAAGGGTCGAGGCGATCCGCTGATGCAACCGCATGCGCCGTACGGAGGCGAGTTCGGCGAGCAGCGACTGCCGCACGAGAGCATGGTTGAACCGGTATCGGCCGCCCGGTTCCTCGACGACGATGCCCGCCTTGCTCGCCTCGTCGAACGCATCGACGAGGTCGTCGCCGACCACCTGTTCCACCAGCGTCAGCGCGAAGTCGCTGCCTGCCACCGCCGCGGCGGCCAAGGCCTTGTTCGTTTCGGTGGAGAGCCGAGACAGCCTGCGGCTCACTGCTTCCCGCACACCTTGGGGCAGCGTGCTCGCGTTCCACTTTCCCCCGCTCTCGGCCACATGGCGTAACGCCTCGATCAAGAAGAAGGGATTTCCGCCGGTAACCGACGTCAAGGCGCGAGCCAACTCCTCGTCGTCATAGCCGGCCTCGGCGACATAAGCGCTGACGTCGTCCTCGCCGAGACCGTTGAGCTGAAGGCGGCTCGCGGTCCCGTCACGATGCAGGTCTGCCAGCATCGCCGCCAGCGGGTGCGAGCGATCGAGGTCGGTGCTGCGGTACGTGCCCACGATCTGCACACGGGCGCGCTCACCGAAGCGCAGCACGTGGCGCAGCAGCAGCAGCGTCGGCTTGGCCGCCCAGTGCAGATCATCGAGTACCAGGACTACGGGTGCGTTCGCCGACGCGACAGCCAACAACGCGACGACCGCGTCGAAAAGCGCATACCGCTCGGTGTCCGGGTCGGCGCGCGGAGGCGTGGCCAGGTCGGGCAGCGCATCGGTGAGACCGGGGATCAGCGCCAGGAGCGCTTCGACCCCCCTCAGCTCCCGCAACCGGGCGGAGCCGAGACAGGGCACCAACGCGCGCAACCCCTCGGCGAACGGTTGATACGGCGCGCCGAGGTCTTCGTCGCAACGGCCGTACAAGACGACCGCACCCTGCCCGTACGCCTGGCGGGACCACTCGCCTGCAAGCCGCGTCTTACCGACGCCGGGTTCACCGGCGATCAGCACCGCGCTCGTGCCCGCCGCGATCGTCGCCTGCCATGCCGACAGCAGTCGCTCGAGTTCTGGCCGGCGGCCGACGAACGGGCCGGTCCCAGCGAACAGGCTGGGCAGCGCGGGCCTCTCCATCGGCGCCTCTGGTGCGGACAACCGCGAATCGCCGGCGCTCTCCAAGCGCAACTCGAACACGTGCTCCGGTCGCGGGAGGTTGCGCAGCTGGCGCATGCCGAGGTCGGCCAACACGACGTCGTCCGAGAGCGAATCGATGACGAGCTCCGCTGTCGCGCCCGAACACAGGATCTGTCCACCGCCTGCCAGCGACCTCAAGCGAGCCGCCCGGTTGACGGCCCGCCCGTAGTAGTCGCCGTCGCGGAATTCGACTTCACCGGTGTGCAGTGCCACGCGGATGCGCATGGGTTCGCGCAGCGCCCACGGCTCCTGACCAATCGCCTGCTGCAGTTCGATGGCCGCAGCGGCTGCCGCCGAGGGCCGGTCGAACACCGAGAACGTCGCATCGCCCTCACCGCGGGTCTTGATGAGACGTCCGCCGCGTGACGTCACGACCTGTTCGACGATCTCGTCGTGCCGGGCCAGCGCGACCGCCATCGCCGCGGCGTCGGCTTCCCACGCCGCGGTGGAGCCCTCGATATCGGTGAGCAAGAAGGTCACCGCGCGGGTGACTGCTGAAATACCGCGGGAAACAGGCACTTCAAGCGAGACATCCTGCGCGACGATCGCGGCTTCGAGGCGGCGCAGGTCCGGCCCGGGATCGACACCGAGTTCGTCGGCGAGCAGCTTGCGTGCGCGCTGGTAGGCGCCCAGCGCTTCGCCTTGTCTGCCGGCGCGGTAAAGGGCGAGCATCAGTTGGCCCCAACGCCTTTCGCGCAGCGGCGCGTCGGCGACCGCCGCCTCGAGCTCACCGATGATCTCTGCGGCGCGCCCCGTCGCCAGCAGTGCGTCGGCACGATCCTCGATCAGAGCGGCATGGCCCTCGGCCCAGCGGGTCTTCTCGGAGGTACCGCGCCTGCCGTCCGGCAGTTCGGGAATTCCACGCCAGAGCGCCAGCGCGTCGTTGAAACGCGTCACCGCCTGGCCGGCGTCCCCGGTCGCCATGGCGCTGCGGCCCAGTTGCGCCGCCGACGTGTAGCGGGATGCATCGACCTCGGCGGTGCCCAGGGTCCAGCCTGAGCCCTGAGTGAGCACGACGGCGTCGCCCAGAGTGCGTCGCAGCGCCGAGATGTGGGTCTGTAACGCCTTGTCGGCGGTGCGCGGCGGCGCGTCGCCCCACAACAGCTCGACGAGGGCGTCGGCCGACACGACCGAGCCGCCGTGCAAGCCGAGCATCGTGAGGATTGCGCGTGGCTTGGCGCCCGGGATGGTGACCGGCAGGCCATACTGCCGGACCTGCAGAGGTCCCAAAACCCCCAGCTCCACGGTTTGAAGCGTAGTCACGTTGCTCTCGTCCGGAAGGCGAATCAACGGGCAGTCAAGATCCGGTAAAGGCGTCTCGCAGCGGCGCTTTACCTCCCTGGTGTCGAGGCCTCGAGTTCGTCAAACCGGGCGAGCGCGGCGTCGAGATCTGCCTCGTCGAACAGTTCGAAATGCTTGCCCAGGCTGCCTTCGACCATCGTGAGGTGGATGTCGCGCCACTCTGCGTCGAACCCCTCCTGCGACGTCCCATGTGTCACGGCCGTGACGACGGCTCCGTGGTCGCTCAGCCGATGAACCGATTCGACGTAGGCCTTGGCGTTCGGCGTGACGTCCCACGCCGCGTGCGCGTAGCTGATCGGGTCGAATTGCGCGGAGGCTATCCCGCGACGGTGGTCGACGCTCCCCCAGTTCGGCGCTGGCTTGACTAGCTCACGCCGGTTGAACCCGGCGTAGGTCTGCGTGACGAACGACCACATATCTGCGTGAGTGGCTGCTTCGGCGGCGAGATAGCGGGCGTCGAGTTCGGCGAAGGCGGCGTCGACATCGTCGGTGTCGAAGATGACGAGCGCAGCCAGCCGCTCGTCGGCATCGATTTCGACCACTTCTAGGACGTCGATGTGAACCGCATCAGCTCGTTCGCTATCCGAATACCGGACTCGCCGGAGGAAGAGCCGCATTCCCCGCGTCGCAATGGCGTCGGGCGTCCAGTGCCTGAAGCCGAGGCCGGCGATCGCGCGCATGTCTTCGATCTGTGCATCTCGACCGTGTCGGGCTCCCGCCCCTACGACCCGACGACGGTCATCCTGGAGGAAGTCGTCGGCCAGCAGGTCGGCCATTGCATCCCAGTCATCGGCAAGGAAGCGCATTAGGAGCCGCTGGTACACGTGGCTTGCCGTGTTCTCAAGTCGGGGTCGACTGAGCTCCTCGAATTTCGCGAGGGCGATGTCAAGGTCCTCCTCGTCGAATACCTCGAGGCGGTTCATGGAGTCGCCGTCGATTGTCACCAGGTTGATCATCCGCCATTCAGCGTGGAAGCCGTCGGCTGCGGAGCCGGTCGAATATTGGGTGAAGAGTGCCCCATAGCTACTGAGCCGATGAACAGTCTCAATATGACTGCGGAGATCTGGCGTGACGCTTCGAACCGTGCTGATTATCTCGGTCATTTCGCCGGGAACGAATGGTGTTCCGCGCCGATGGTCGACGTTCACCCAGTCCGCCGTCATCGACGGTAGCTCACCGCGATTGACTGCGGCATAGCTTTTTACGATTACCTGCCACGACTGCGAACAGGCGGCTGCTTCGCCTGCGAGGTAACGAGATTCGAGTTCGGCGAAGGCGGCGTCTATGTCGTCGTGCTCCCACTCGACATGCGCCACAATCCGTTCGCCGATGTCGATCTCGACCAGGTGCAGCATTTCACTGCCAACCTCCCAGCGCCGTTTGTCGGGCCGTGAAGACCGGATACGAAATAGGGCGAGGCGCTCGCCACGGGTCGCGATGATGGTCGACGTCATAGTCGGTCCAGCCTCGGCCAGAGCTTGCAAATTTGTGACGACGGCGTCGCGGCCGACCCACCGCCCGACATTGACCAGGCGGCGGCGATCCTCAACGAGACAGTCGCCGGCCAGCGCATCGGCTAACGCCACCCAGTCGCGGGCAGCGAAGTATGCAAAGAAGCGGTCATCCGCCCGGCTTGCCGCGTTTTCCACTCGCGGCACTACTCGGGTGAGTTCATCGAAGCGCGCCAGCGCGGCGTCGAGGTCTTCCTCGTCGTATAGCTCGCAGCGGTTGATCAATTCGCCGTCGACTGTCGACAGGTTGATTTCTCGCCACTCAGCCTCGAAGCCCTCGCGTGAGGTTCCCTTCGTGACCTGGGTTATGACCACCCCCCGTTCGCTCAACCGATGCACGGTCTCGATTAAGACCGTGGCGTCGGGAATGTCATGCCACGTGGAACGAATGAATGCGGGTAGGTCACCGGCCTGGACTGATCGTGCTCGGCGATGATCGACGGTCACCCAGTCGGGCGTCGTCGACGGGAACTCGTGCCGATTGAACGCCGCAAAGTTCCGCGCTATCACTGACCACGTGTGTGCGTATGGTGCGGCCTCGCCGACGAGGTAGCGGGAGTCGAGTTCGGCGAAGGCGGCGTCGACATCGTCGGGGTCGAATGCGACGATCGCCGCGATTCGTTCGTCGGCATCGATCTCGGCTACTTGGAGAAGATCGACGCGGAATGCCCCGGGTCGCTCGTCGTATGGCGCACCGCCGCGATAGAGGACGAGGTGCTCCCCACGGGTAGCGATCAAAATCCCTGTGAAGTAGGGGATCCCGAGGCTGGCAGCCGCCCGCAGATCGGCCAGCGCTGAATCCCGACCATGGCGAATCCCTGCGTTTACGACCTGACGGCGGTCTTCGTTGTGCAGGTCGTCGGTTAGCAGTACGGCCGCTTCGTCCCAGTCTTGCACCGCAAAAGACTCCCGATAGCGCTCGCAGACCCGGCTCGCCGCGTTCTCCAGACGTGGTCCCGAACGGCTCAGCTCGTCGAATCTTGCGAGTGCAATGTCGAGATCTGCTTCTTCGAAAAGCTCGTTGCGGCTGACTAGATCACCGTCGACCGTCGCAACTACTATGGTTCGCCATTCGGCTTGAAAGCCTTTGTGTGAGTTCCCGTTCGCTACCCCGGTGACGACCGCGCCGAGGTTGCTCAAACGATGCACCGCTTCGATGTAGCGGCGCATGTTCGGCGCAACGTCCGATGCGGCGCGGATGAACGCGAAAAAATCGCCTGGCGCGAAGGCTGCCCAGTGCCGGTGGTCAGCATTGATCCAGTCAGCGGTCGTCGGAGGCATCTCGTGGCGCTGGAATGCCGCGGTGGCGTCTGCGATCACTGACCATGTGTTCGCATACGCGGCGGCCTCGCCGGCGAGGTAGCGGGCGTCGAGTTCTGCGAAAGCCGCGTCAATGTCGTCGACGTCGAATGCGACGCCCGCAGCGAATCGGTTGTCGGCGTCAACTTCGACGACCATCAGCACCTCAATGCCAAACGCTTCGGGACGCTTCTCACCGGATACGCGTTGACGAGCGAGTGCGAGGCGATCACCGCGAGTCGCCATGACGAAGAACTCGATGTTCGTGACCCCGACGTCGGCAACGGCCTTCATGTTGGTGATTACGGACTGTCGACCGCTTTGGATGCCGCCGTTTACCACGCGACGGCGATCATCGTTGAAGATGCCGACGGCCATCAATCCCGCCATGCCATTCCAATCGCGGGCCGCGAAGGAGGCTAGCCAATTCTCGTAGATCCGGGTTGCGGTGTTCTCTAGATGTGGCGTCCGGCAGCTGATTTCATCGAGCCTCGCCAGTGCCGCGTCGAGGTCGGTCTCGTCGAAGACTTCGCACCGATCGATCAGACCGCTGTCGACTATCAAGAGGTCGATTGCCCGCCACTCGGCGTCGAAACCCTCTTGCGAGGTCCCATGGCCGATATGCGTGATCACCGCTCCGAAACTGTTGAGCTGATGCACCGCCTCGATGTGGATGGTGAGGTCTGGCGTGAGGTCCCAAATGGTGTGAATGGACGGGGTCATGTTGCTGGGCTCGAACGGCGTTTCTCGCCGGTGGTCGATGGTGAGCCAGTCCCCGGCAGGGATTTCGTGTCGGTTGAACGCGGCGTAGGAGGACGCGATAACCGACCACGTCTCCGCGTGAAACGCCGCCTCGTCGGCCAGGTAGCGGGCGTCGAGCTCTGCGAACGCTGCGTCGAGATCGTCGAGGTCGAACGTGACGACTCTGACCAGTCGCTCATCCTCGCTCATTTCTGCGATGCGTAGCAGGTCGGTGTGGAATGCATCCGACCGTCGGTCTCGACCGGAGAACGTGACCCGACTGAGCACGAGGCGCTCTCCGCGGATCGCAATGACTTCCGATGTCATGTTCTTCACGCCGAGGTCGGCGACTACGCGACATTCCTCGAGCAACGTGGCGCGATCGCTGCTCTCGCGGCGGAATCCTCGCCGCCGCTCCTCGGTCACCGCGTCCTCGGTGATCATCGCCTCTATCTCATCCCATCGCCTTTCTACGAAGAGCGCGTTGAGCCGCTGCTCGGAGCGACTCGCGGTATTCGCCAGCGGTGGGCGCGGACGGAGTGGCGGCTCTAGCTGCGCGTGCAGGGCGTCGAGTTCAGCTGTGGCGGCGTCGATGTCGTCGATGTCGAAAGACAGTTGCAATGCGACAAGACCGCGATCATCGATGCCATAGATGATGAGCATCTCGTCTTGCGGCGCCCCTGCGCTCACATCCACTGTGCCGACTTGCAATCTGTTGAGGGCCAGGCGCTCGCCCCGGACCGCTACCACTGAACTGCGGTACCGCTGCATGCCCGCTTCACGGAACTGCCTTGCCTGGCTGATCCATTCGGCTGCCGACAGCCAGCCGCTGGTTATGCCGACGATTTTCCTGCGGTTCTCGACGCGGATACTGGGTGCGACCAGAGTTTCAGCCTCAAGCCACGCCTCGCTCTGCCAAGCCACTTCCAAGCGGTCTATCACGCGCACGCAGTCGTTTTCAGGTTCTTCCGTCGGCGGTAACGGTTGGTCACGGTCGAAGCGGGCGTGCTGAGCGTCCAATTCGGCGACCGCGGCGTCCACGTCGTCGACGTCGAACCACACCTCCAGCGCGATCCGACCCTGCTGGTCGATGCCGAATACGCGGAGAAATTCGTCGCTGGGCGCCCCCGGGCTCGTGTCTGTAGTGCCTATAGCTGTGCGAGTGAGGGCCAGCCGCTCGCCTCGTATGGCGATGACGACCCCGCTGACGCGGACGCCACCCACCTGGAGAGCGCGCCGGGCATACCATTCATCCGGTGGGAGATCGGACTTCTCAAAGCGGACGATCTTTCGGCGACTCTCAAGCTTGACGTCGGCGGCCCACAGCCGTTCGGCTTCGTCCAAGGCCTCGCGATTGATCGCAGCCATCGCCCGTTTGGCTACTCGCATGCACTCGTTGTCCAGCTCGAGCTGCGACGCTTCGGGCGTCGCCGGAGTGACGGATAATCTCGCCGGGCCGAGCAGCCCGCGCGCCATTTCGGCAAGTGCTGCAGCGCCTTTCAGTTCGTATAGGCCGACGGCCTTCTCGGCAGCGGCTTGCGCTCCCGCAGCGTCCCCCGCGATGTTCAGCACCGTCGCCAGCGCCAGGCATGCATCACCGTGATCGACCAGTGCATCTGTGCGTTCCGCGATGGCGACAGCCTCTTCGGCCGTCCTCCGCGCCTCTTTGTGGTCACCGCGGCGCGCCAGCAGGTGAGCGCGGACTGTCCGCCAGGCGATCGCGGCCTTGAAAGCGTGACCGGCGAGACGCTCGCTCTCCGCGCAAAGTTCGTCAGCATCAGCATCTCTGTCGAGGGCGAGGCAGGCGCGTGCCAGCAGTGCGGCGGTCTCAGCTGTATCCGCATCCAGGCCCATCCGACGGAAACCGTTGTACGCCCGTCGCAGATGCTGCTCGGCAGCGCCAGGATCGTCGGCGACCAACTCGACGATGCCGGCGAACTGCTCCACCTCCAGAAGTGCGTGCCGCATACCGAGTTGGGTGAGCGTGCGTCTGGCCGAGTCGATCAGTTGACGACCCGCGGCGGCGCGTCCGCGAAACGCATCCAGCACGCCCTGGCATCTCGTCGACGTCGCTTCCACCACCGGTGACCCCGTGGTGATGCGGAGCAGGCGTACGACATCAAGGCAGCGGCCGCCCGCTCGCGGAACCGGGTTGGGACCCCACAACGCAGCAAGTGGCGCGTTCGCCAGCACATTGTTGACCCGGCGATGCTCATGTGCCCGCCGCGCCGCGGTCAGCGCCTGATCCAAAGCCGTTTCGGCATCGCCGATTCGACCGAGGCGAGCCAAGCACGCGGCCCGGACGGTGTGCCCCTTGGCCTCCCCCGGGATGTCTTCGAGTTCGGCCAACTTCTCCGCCGCCGCGCTCACCGCGGACTCGATCTCGTCCAATCGCTCGGGATCGGTGAGCATCGAGAGCTGTCCGTCGAAGCAGGTACCCCAGGCTGCAAGACGAGCGGAACCGCGTGTGGCCGCTCGCAGCGCAGACACCGCTCTGACCGCCGACACCACGTCACCGGCGGCCAGCAGGGCCTCGCAGCGAGCGATCAGCAGCTCGGCTTGCCGGTCGTCCCGGTTGGACAACTCGTCATCGAGTTCGTCGAGTGCGTGCAAAGCACGGTCGTAAAGATCAGCGGCCCCCTCGTAGGCCAGCCGTGACATCGCTTGGTCCGCGGCGCGCTGACAGTACTCAACGGCCTTGGCCGCATTGCCCGCCCACGCACATTCGAAATAGTGATAGGCCAACTCGGCCAACAGCTCATCATCGGCGCCGGGCTCGGCCTCCAGCGTCGTGGCAATGCGCTGATGCAACCGCATCCGGCGCACGGACGGCAACTCGGCGAGCAGCGACTGCCGAACGAGGGCGTGGTTGAAACGGTAGCGGCCACCAGGCTCCTCGATCACGATTCCCGCCTTGCATGCTTGGTCGAACGGATCGACGAGATCATCACCGGTGACACGCTCCACCAGTTCAAGCGAGAACCGGCTGCCGACGACGGCAGCCGCTGCAAGCGCCGAGTTCGTCTCCTCGGAAAGCCGAGAAAGTCTGCGGCTCACGGCCTCTCGAACACCCTGCGGCAGAGTTCTCGGATCCCACCTGCCGCCGCTTTCTTCCACATGACGAAGAGCCTCGATGAGGAAGAACGGGTTGCCACCTGTGACTGACGCCAATGCTCGGGCCAACTCCTCGTCGTCGTAGCCGGCTTCGGCGACGTACGTCGAAATGTCGTTCTCGTCCAGGCCGCTGAGTGCAAGGCGGTCGGCGGAACCGTCGCGGTGCAGGTCGGCGAGCATCGCCGCCAGCGGATGCGTGCGGTCGAGATCGGTGCTGCGATACGTGCCGACGATCTGCACTGGGGTGTGCTCGCCGAACCGGAGTACGTGGCGCAACAACAGCAGCGTGGGCTTGGCCGCCCAGTGCAGGTCGTCGAGGATCACGACGACGGGTGCATTGGCACACACGACTTCCAACAGCGCAACGACGGCGTCGAAGAGTGCATAGCGTTCGGAGTCGGCATCGGCGTGGGTGGGCCCGACCAACTCGGGCAGGTCATCGGCCAGCCCGGGAATCAGCGGCAGCAGCGCCTTGATGCCGCGCAGTCCGCGTAAACGCTCAGTTCCGAGGCAGGGAACCAGTGACCGCAGCGACTCAGAGAAAGGCTGATACGGCGCACCGAGGTCCTCGTCGCATCGGCCGTAGAGGACCATTGCGCCCGATTCGTAAGCCTGTCGCGCCCATTCACCGGCCAACCGCGTCTTGCCGACACCCGGTTCACCGGAGATCAGCACGGCGTGCGTCCCAGTTGCGAGCGCGGTCTGCCACGCGGACAGCAGGCCTTCGAGCTCGCGGAGACGTCCGACGAACGGCCCGGTACCGGCCAACACGGCCGGCAGGTCGGGCCGCTCGATGGATGGCGCATCGGTGGCTGGAGCGTGCGCGTCCTCGGCGGTCTGCAAATGGAGCTCGAAGACATGCTCGGGCCGCGCAAGGTTTTTCAGCTGGCGCGTGCCCAGGTCGGCCAGGACCACATCGTCCGGAAGGGAGTCGATGACGAGTTCGGCCGTCGCACCGGAACACAGGATCTGGCCGCCGACGGCGAGCGAACGCAGTCGCGCAGCCCGGTTGACCGCCCGACCGAAGTAGTCGCCGTCGCGAAGCTCGACCTCACCGGTGTGTAGCGCCACACGAATTCGCATGGGGTCCTGCAACGCCCACGGCTCGTGGCGGATCGCTTCCTGCAGCTCGATGGCTGCGGTGGCCGCACCCGAGGGCCGATCGAAGACCGAGAAGGTCGCATCGCCTTCGCCACGCGTCTTGATGAGCCGTCCGCCGCGGGAGGTGACGACCTGCTCGACCAGCTCGTCGTGGCGGGCCAGTGCCACGGACATCGCGACCGCATTGTTCTCCCATGCGACCGTCGATCCTTCGATGTCGGTGAGCAGGAAGGTGACCGCCCGTGTCACGACCGAAAGATGTTCTGACACCGGCACTTCCAAGGCCGAATCCTGGGCCACGATCGCGGCTTCCAATCTGCGGAGGTCCGGACCGGGATCGATACCGAGCTCGTCGGCGAGCAGCGACCGCGCACGTTGGTATGCAGCCAGCGCTTCGCCCTGCCTGCCCGCGCGGTAAAGCGCGAGCATCAGTTGGCCCCAGCGCCTTTCGCGCAGTGGCGCGTCGGCGACCGCCGCTTCGAGCTCACCGATGATCTCCGCGGCGCGCCCCGTCGCCAGCAGGGCATCCGCGCGATCCTCCACCAAAGCGGCATGGCCCTCGATCCAGCGGGTCTTCTCGGACAACCCGCGCGGGGCGTCGGGGAGCTCAGGACAGCCGCGCCAGAGCTCGCCCGCCTCCTCGAAGCGGGCGAGCGCCTGGATCGGGTCGCCGGCGTCGAGGGCGTCGCGGCCCAGCCTGACGGCGGCCTTGTAACGGACGGCGTCAATCGCGGTCGTGCTCAGTTTCCAGCCGGCGCCCTCGGTCAGCACGAAGCCGTCGCCGAGGTTGCGGCGCAGCGTGGAGATGTGGGTCGGCAGGGCCTTCGCGGCAGTGCGCGGCGGATCGTCGCCCCACAGGAGCCCGACCAGGGTGTCTGCCGAGACGACCGAACCACCGTGCAGGCCGAGCATCGTGAGGATCGCGCGTGGTTTGGCGCCCGGGATGGTGACCGGCAGGCCGTACTGCCGGACCTGGAGAGGTCCCAGAACCCCCAGTTCCACCTCTTGAAGGCTACTCACGCAGTCATCGTCGGAAAGGGGATTCGACAGGCAGTCAAGAGACGTTAAAGACTCCGCGCTGTGGCAGGCTCGGCTTGTGGACCTGCCCTCGCCGGATCCGGGCCTGCCTCATCTGGCCGATGTGGTCCCGTCGCTGCTCTCGGCCATGGGCGCCGAGGGCTTCGACAATCCGCTGGGGTTGCCGGAGGGAATCGCCGGGGCCTGTGTCCTGCTGATCGACGGGCTGGGTGCCGAACTGCTCGACACATACGCCGCCGACGCGCCGGTACTGGCGTCGCTTCGGGGACGGACGCTGAGCGTGGGTTTCCCTTCGACGACCGCCGCGGGTCTGGCCGCCATCGGCACCGGTTGCCGGTCCGGCGAACACGGTTTCGTCGGTTACTCGTTTCGGGTGCCCGACGCCGGTGTGATCAACGCCTTGCGCTGGCGCCCGCACCCCTGGGGCGACGACCTTCGCGACACGGTGTTGCCCGAAGAGGTCCAACCGCTGCCGACCACCTTCGAGCGGGGCGCGGCGGCGGTCGACGTCAGCGTGATCTCCGGCGCGGAGTTCACCGGCTCGGGCCTCACGCGTGCCGTGCTGCGGGGCGGACGCTACGTCGGCGTTCACGCGCTCGGCGACCTGGCTGCCACCGTGCGGGACACCGTGTCGCACAACGGGTTCTGCTACGGCTATCACAGCGAGCTCGACATGCTCGGCCATCTGCACGGGCCGGGATCAGCCGCGTGGCGCATGCAATTACGGCAGATCGACCGGCTCGTCGAGTCGGTGGTCGAAGCGCTGCCCCCCGGCGGCCTGCTCGCCGTGGTGGCCGACCACGGCATGGTGGAGGTCCGCGAGGGCGAGACCATCGACGTCGACGCCACCCCCGCGCTGCTCAACGGTGTGCAGGCGATCGGCGGGGAGCCGCGGGCCCGACACATCTATATAGAGGACGGTGCGCAGGGCGATGTGCTCGACGTTTGGCGGGCCACTCTGGGCGAACAAGCGTGGGTGGTTTCCCGCGACGAAGCCGTCGAGGCCGGCTGGTTCGGCGAACGCGTCAGCGATGCGGTGTGGCCCCGTATCGGCGACGTCGTGGCCGCCGCGCGTGGCCAGGCGGCGATGGTCCGGCGCAGCGTCGAACCCCTGGAATCCTCTCTGATCGGCCACCACGGCTCGCTCACCTTCGCTGAGCAGACGGTTCCGTTGCTGCTGGCGCACGGTTGAGATTTACGCGCTAGTTGAGCTGCCGGACCGGTAAACAACTGAGCGCCAGATGATTTCGGTTGTTTTAGACTACATCTGTCAGCAATCGCCTTGCTGCGCCACGCTTTTCGATTCTGGTGATTCACGTTGCTGTACCCGCTCGAAAAGCGTCGATCCGCAACCCAATTCGTGAAGTAGGCAATAGCAAACGCAGGTTGTGAACGCTGTCACAGAATTTGGTGGTGTTGCTGCGAGACTTGTAACGTCCGGCCGCATGTTTGCTATTGCCACGCTTCTGGCACTTGTAAACCAGGTGTCGGGTACGCCGTACGTCTCCGGCGGGGATTCCCCAGCCGGTACTGACTGCTCGGGCCTGGTGTCCTGGGTGACCAATGCGGCGACCGGTCGGCCCGTGTACGGCAACCGGTTTAACACGGGAAACATCGAAAGCGCCCTGCTCGAACGCGGCTTCCAGTACGGCAGCCAGCCCGGCACACTCGTCGTCGGTTGGAACGGCGGTCACACCGCGGCCACCTTGCCCGACGGCACCCCCGTCTCGTCCGGCGAAGGAGGCGGTGTGCGGATCGGCGGTGGCG
>NZ_LZKP01000163.1 GCF_001672895.1 Mycobacterium sp. E740 | reverse complement strand
GCCGCCGGTACCAGGAAGCCCGCCAAACCGGTGAGGACAAGGAGACCGCGTACTACACGATGTTCCACGGCACCGCCCACGTGGTGCTGGGTTCGGGCCTCACCATCGCCGGAGCCTTGTTGTGCCTGAAGTTCACCAGGCTGCCGTGGTTCCAGACCATGGCGGTGCCGTGGAACATCGTGTAGTACGCGGTCTCCTTGTCCTCACCGGTTTGGCGGGCTTCCTGGTACCGGCCGATGAGGAAGATCGCATAGTCCGTGCCCGCCGCGATCGCGATCAACGTCAACAGGCTCGTGGCGAACGTCGACAGCCCGATGAACCCCGCGTTGCCGAGGAAGGCGACGATCCCGCGCGAGGCGCCGAGTTCGACGAACACCATCAGCAGGATCAGAATCATGGTCGCGATCGAGCGGTAGACGAACAGCAGCATCACCGCGATGACGATCAGCGTGGCGACCGTGGCCTTGACCGCGCCCTTGTCACCGGCGACGCGCTGGTCGGCGTTGAGCGCCGCTCCGCCGGTGACATATGCCTTGACTCCCTCGGGCGCAGGCGTCTCGGCGATGATGTTGCGCACCGCCTTGATCGACTCGTTGGCCTTCGTCTCCCCGATGTTTCCGCGCAGGTAGATCTGCACGTAAGCGGATTTCCCGTCGGCACTCTGGGCGCCTGCCGCGGTCAGCGGGTCGCTCCAGAAGTCGGCGACGTGCTCGACGTGTTCGGGGGTGGCCCGGAACCGCTTGAGCAACTCGTCGTAGTAACGGTGCGCGTCGGCGCCGAGCGGCTTGTCACCCTCGAGGATGACCATCGCGTTGCTGTCGGAGTCGAACTCCTTGAAATTGGCGCCGACCCGTTGCATCGCGATGAACGCCGGCGCGTCGTGGGCGTTCATCGAGACGGTGTTGGCTTCGCCGACCTTCTCCAGCGACGGGACGAACACATTGGTGACCGCCGTCAGCACCAGCCAACCAATGATGATCGGCACCGCGAGCACGCGGATCGCGTGCGCGATCCGCGACCGCCCGATCGTGCCGACTTCCGGATCGTCGTCGGAGCGGGCGGCTCGAGTCTTGGTCATGCCCCGCCCCTCGGTCGCGCCTCACCCGCTGGACGGGTGTCCGTCCACCGTGTGTGAGGTATATCTAGCCCGTCGAACTATCTGCTGTCAATTGCGGGACCGACGCTCAACGAGCTCCGCGCACCAGGCGGCCCGGGCGCGCCCCGGTGTCGACGCCGCGGCGCCGCGTCACGGCCCCGCTGACGATCGTGACGTCGTAGCCCGACGCGCCCTGCACGAGGCGTTGTCCACCGGCCGGCAGGTCGTAGGCCATCCGGGCGGGATGCAGGGTCAACGCGTCCATGTCGATGACGTTGACGTCGGCCTTCTTGCCGACCTCGATCACGCCTCGATCGGTCAGCCCGAACAGTTGCGCGGTGTCGTACGACTGCTTGCGCACTACGTACTCCAGCGGCAATTTCTCGCCGCGCTTGCGGTCGCGTGCCCAGTGCGTCAGCAGGAACGTGGGATAGGACGCGTCACAGATCATGCCGCAGTGCGCACCGCCGTCGGACAGGCCGACGACGCCCGCGGGATGCAGCAGCATCTCTCGGATGGCGTCGTGGTTGCCGTAGAAGTAGTTGTAGAACGGCAGCATCAGCATGGCCGTCGCGTCGTCTTCGAGCATCAAGTCGTAGAGCGTCGAGAGCGGATCTTCACCGCGGTCGCTCGCGATCTTCTCCACGGTGCGTTCGACGGTCGGCTCGTAGTCCGGCGGATCGCCGAGCGCATAGATGCGGCCCAGCGAGTACTGCACGAGCGCGAACATGTTGTCGAACAACTTCGTCGGGTCGGGAGGCAGGTCGTCGTCGGCCAGGATCGCGGCCTTGACGGCGGGATCGGCCAGCTTCTGGGCCAGCTCCTCGCGGCCGCACTCGGCCTTGAGGCGACGGAACGTCGGGCGGTGCGTGAACGCGTGGTGGCCGGGGAACCCGAACAGCATCCCGAACGGACGCGCCGCGATCTGGGGATACAACTGGCTGCCCGCTGCGTGCGCTTCGGCCGAGATGTCGAGCTGTTCGCGCCACAGGTCCGGCGCCGCGTCGACCTGGATCATCCCGAACGAAATCGGCCGGTCGATCTCCGCCCCCAGCCGCTTCATCCATTCCAGTTCCTTCTTGGGCGCGATGATGTCCTCACCGGCGACGCCTTGGGGTGCCAGCTCGAAAACCGCCCTGCCCCCGGCGGCCATGGCGCGGCCGAGTCCGAACAGTTCGTCCTCTGCGGCGAACGTGCCGGGAACCGGCTCGCCGTCGATGGCGCGGTGGCCCAGGGTGCGCGACGTCGAGAACCCCAGGGCGCCGGCCTCGATGCCCTCCTGCACGAGACGGGCCATGGCGGCGATGTCGTCGGGGGTGGCCGGCTCGTTGCGGGCGCCGCGCTCGCCCATCGCATATGCGCGGACGGCACCGTGGGCGATCTGGCTGCCCACGTCGATGGAGAACTGCTGCTTGCCGACGACGTCGAGGTATTCGGGATAGCTCTCCCATCCCCATGAGATGCCTTCGGTCAGCGCGCTGCCGGGGATGTCCTCCACGCCCTCCATCAAGCCGATCAGCCATTCCTCCTGGCCGGGCCGCACCGGCGCGAAGCCGACACCGCAGTTGCCGGTGACGACGGTGGTCACCCCGTGATTGCTGGAGGGTTCGAGCATGCTGTCCCAGCTGACCTGACCGTCGTAGTGGGTGTGGATGTCGACGAAGCCCGGGGCGACGATCTTCCCGGTCGCGTCGATGTTCTCGGCGGCCTCTCCCTCCAACGGGGCGTCACCGGCGCCGCGCCGACGCACCTCGACGATCTTGCCGTCCTTGACGGCGACGTCGGCCTCGAACCGCGGTGCGCCCGTGCCGTCGACGACGGTTCCTCCGATGATCTTGAGGTCGAACACGATTGCTCCTCCGAATGCGGTGCGGGCCGTTAGGATTCGCACTGTAACACCGTTACAGAGCGTGGGAGGGACGATTTGTGACGCACACGCAGAGCGTTCGGCGAGAGGATGCGATCGGCGCCCCGCCGGTGTGCCCGACCCTGGTGCCCGCCGAGCGGTATCACTCGCCGGGCTTCGCGCAACTCGAGATCGAGCGGATGTGGCCGCGGGTCTGGCAGCTCGCCTGCACCGTCGACCACGTCGCCGAGCCCGGCGACTATTTCGAGTACCGGTGCGGACCGTACTCGGTCCTCGTCGTGCGCGGTGACGACGGCACGCTGCGCGCCTTTCAGAACGTGTGTCGCCATCGCGGCAACTCGCTGTGTACCGGTTCCGGTGCCGGGCTGCGTGAACTGCGCTGCGGGTATCACGGGTGGACGTGGAACCTCGCGGGCGCGCTGCGACGAGTGCCCAACCGCAAGGGCTTCGGCGAGTTGCACATGGCCGACTTCCCGCTGGTGCCCGTCGCCGTCGATGTGTGGGAAAGGCTGGTTTTCGTCAACCTCGACACCGGCGCGATGCCCCTGCTCGACTACCTCGAAGCGGTCCCGCAAGACGCCGCATGGTGCCGCCTGGGCGAATTCCGTTGTTACGCAACGATGACCATCGAGGTCGACGCGAACTGGAAGACGATCGCCGACGGATACAGCGAGACGTACCACATCCAAACCCTGCACCCCGAACTCCACCGTTGCATGGACGACGTGTATGCGCCGCAGAGGATCTGGGGGCACACCGGCAAGTCGGAACAGGTCTACGGCGTGCCGAGTCCGCTGCTGCGCGACCCGCCATCGGACGGTGAGGTGTGGGACGCCTATGTCACGACGCAGGGTGCGTTGATGGGCGTGGAAGAGGGGACGCCGCTGCCTCAAGAGCGGGCGCCCGGCGCATCGGTCGCCGATGTGATCGCCGAGCGCACCCGCGCGTTCGCGGCGTCGCGCGGTGTCGACCTGGGTTGGGCCGGCACCGACGAGGTGATGCGGCTGCACCAGTACAACGTGTTCCCGAACATGACGCTGCTGATGAACGCCGACCATCTGACCGTGATGACGTCGCATCCCGGCCCGGACCCGAACCGCGGTGAGCTGATGATGCTGTTGTGGACGCGGATGGCACCGGGTTCGCCGCGCATCAAGCCCGTCGACGTGCGGATGACCGCCGAGGAAGCGCACCCGGGACTCGTTCTCACCCAGGACATCTCGGTGTTGGCCGGGCTGCAGCGAGGTCTGCGTCAGCCCGGTTTCACACATCTGACGCTGTCCAATGAGGAGCGGCGGGTGATCAACATGCACCGCAATCTCGAACGCTATCTCGACTTGCCCGAATGCGACCGGATGACCGGGGGTGAGCCGGTTGCCGCCGCGACGTAGGACTAGCAGGGACGCGGCGGACACGGTCCGCGCCGAGACCATCCTCGACGCCGCGGCCGACATGATCGAACTGCACGGGGTGGACGCCTTCACCATGCGCGGTCTCGCCGAACAACTCGGGGTGGCGGTGACGTCTATCTACTGGCATGTCGGCGGCCGGGACAAGCTGTTCGACAGTTTGGTCGACCGGTTGCTCGACGAGATGGCGCAGCTACCGGCCGAGGGCGACACCGCGGTCGATCGCATCGCCTCGCTCGCGCACGCGCAGCGCCGGGTGCTCATCGAGCGCCAGCACCTGCTCGCGATCGCGCACGAGCGCGACAAGACGCCGCGGTTGTTCCTGCCGGTCCAACAGGCCCTGGCGACC
Organism: Mycobacterium sp. E740; assembly: GCF_001672895.1. Classification (GTDB taxonomy): domain Bacteria; phylum Actinomycetota; class Actinomycetes; order Mycobacteriales; family Mycobacteriaceae; genus Mycobacterium. The sequence continues at coordinate 21,281 of NZ_LZKP01000163.1, read as the reverse complement.
CAGCTGGCCGAGGCGGGCCTGACCGGGCGCGACGCCGCCCTCGCGCTGCGCGCGGTCGAAGTGCACGTCATCTCCTCTGCGGTGATGCAGTTTTCGGCTGTGCGCGGTGAGAAGCACGACGAGGAGGACCCGTCGCTGTGGACCGACGACTGGCCCGATCGGGCACTGGTCGAGGCACTGCAGTCGCCGACCGACTACGACGCGGTCTTCGCGTATGCGCTCGACGCGCTGCTGGCCCCGCTGCGGCGCTGAGCGGGCAGGATTACTTCCGCGGCAGGCCGAGAATCATCTGCGCGATGATGTTCAACTGGATCTCCTTGGTGCCCCCGCCGATCAGCTCCGCGGGCACCCGCAGATACGGCTGGACGACCTCGGGGTCGGTGGCCATCGCCAGCCGGCCCCGCGAACCCAGCGTGGCCGCGAAAGTCCGGCGCAGAAGCACGTTCATCGCGACCTTGGCGATGCTCGAGGCCGGTCCGGCGGCCTGCCCCTCGAGCAACCGGATGGTCTCCCGCACGCCCAGCGCCTTGATCGCGTTCGCGTAGGCGTCGAGCTCACCGAGCTCACGCAGGACGTCGTCGCGCTCGTCGCCCGAGGCGAGCCGGCGCAGCGGCGCCGCCCGGTCGTACTGGACGTAACCACTGATGGCCGAACGCTCTTCGGCCATCGTGGCGATGGCAAGCGCCCATCCCCCGGTCGGTTCGCCGAGCAGCATCTCGTCGGGAACGAAGACGTCGTCGAGGAATACTTCGTTGAACTCCTGCTCCCCGCTGGCCTGTTTGATCGGCTGAACCTCGATGCCCTCCGAGCGCATGTCGAGGATGAAGTATCCGATGCCGCGGTGCTTGGCGGCGCTCGGATCGGTTCGCGCCAACAACGCACCGTAGTCCGCCCGGTGCGCCGACGAGGTCCAGATCTTGTGGCCGTTGATGCGCCATCCGCCGTCGGTCTTGGTCGCTCGTGTCGCCAGCGCGGCGAGGTCCGAGCCGGCGCCCGGCTCGCTGAACAGCTGACACCATGCGAGTTCACCGCGCTGGGTGGCCGGAATAAGCCTATCCTGCAACTCTTTTGAGCCCGCCTTGATCAGCGACGGCAAAATCCACTCGGCGATGCCCAACGAGGGGCGGACGATGGCAGGGCGCTTGTTGAACTCCTCGTCGATGATGAGTTGCTGTAACGGGCTGGCGTCGATCCCCCATGGCGACGGCCAGTGTGGCGCGATGAGTCCAGCCTCGGCGACGGTCGTTCGCTGCGGACCGGTGGCGAAGTGCTCGTAATCGCCCTGGCGCCCCGGCGCGTCGTTGCGCAACGCCGCGGCGGTGTCCAGCGTCTCGACGACATGGGCGCGGAACGGTGCTTCGGCGTCACCGAGGTCGACCGAGAAGTTCCGCTCCTGCGTGCTGCTCACCTCCCCCAGCCGTCGGGCCCAGCGGCTTCTCGACCCGACCGAGGCGGCCAGGCTGGTGGCGCGTCGCCAATACAGGTGCAGGTCGTGTTCCCAGGTGAAACCGATCGCACCGAACATCGTCAACGTGTCGAGCGCGAGGTCTGGACACGGCGCCACGGCCATCAGGGCCGCGCCGGCCGCGGCCATTCGATGCTGGTCGATCGACTCACCGGCCGCCCGCACCGCGTCCCACGTTGCGGCACTGGCCAATTCGCTGTTTACCAGTAACATCGCGGCGTTGTGCTGAAGCGCCTGAAACGTGCCGATGAGCTTGCCGAACTGCTCGCGGGTGCGCAGGTGCGCGGTCGCGGCTTGCACGCACCACTGTGCGATGCCCGCTGCCATGCTCGCGGTCAGCGCGACGGCGAGGTACTCGGCTCGCTCGGAATCGATACCGCGCAGGACATCCGCCGGATCGACCGGATACGCGCTCAGCCGGGCACTGCCGACATCGGTCAACAAGTCGGTGCCTGCGCCGGCTTCGACGGTGACGGCGGGGTGCGCCGCGTCGATCGCAGCCCAGATCTCATCGCGCTCCTCGGTGAGCGCGCATACCAATATGACTGCTGCAGAGCAGATTCCAGCTGTAAGACCCGAGTCGCCCGTGACGACCCAGCGCTCGCCGTCGATCCGCGCGGTGAAGTCGGCGTCCTGTGGCAGCACCAGCGCGGCCGCGGCGCCTTCGGCGAGGCGGGTCAGCAGCGCTTGGGCTGGTTGCGTCGGTTCGGCGAGCGATGCGACCGCGCCGGCAGTGACCGTCGGCAGCAGCGGTCCCGGCAGCGACGCCTTGCCCGCCGCCTCGAGAACGCAGGCGGCGTCGAGGAGGTCACCACCCTGGCCGCCGAAATGCTCCGGCAGGTGGACGGCGTGAAAGCCGTTGGCGACGAACTTGTCCCACCAGGCCGGGAGCCGGCCTTGCGCCAATAGGTCGAAGCTCTCACGGGTAGCGGCTATCGGGGCGCGACGTGCGGCGAACTGAGCGAGCGAGGCGCTGAGTTCGCGTTGTTCAGGGGTGAGCGCAAGGGTCATCCGACCGCCCTGCTGAGCCGGCGGGCATCGCGAAAGAAGCGTGCGGCCGCGACGATCGCTTCGGGAGTGGGCGAGGGTTTCCAGCCCAGTTCCCGAACCGCCTTCGAATGGTCCAGCGGGGTCATGATGTGCATCAGCCGCACGTTCAACGGTGTCAGCTGCGTTTCGCGGCCCCGGAGTCTCGCCAGCCAATCGCTCGGATGGCTGGCCGCTGCCATGGCCCAGATGGGGACGCCCCGTCGCGGCGGTGGCACGCCCACAGCGGCACAGCCGGTTTCGAAGATCTCCCGCATGCTCATGAACCGCTCCGAGACGATGTAGCGTTCGCCGACGCGGCCGCGTTCGGCAGCCAGCAGCATCGCTTGTGCGGCATCCTCGACGCCGACCACCTCGGCATCGTAACCGTCGATGTAGAAGGGCATCTTGCCCCGTACGGCCGCCGACAGCATCCCACCGTGTGGCGTCGGCAGCCAGTCCCCCGGCCCGTAGGTGTTCGCAACGCACATGGCGACTCCCGGCAGGCCGCGGTCCGCGCAGTAGCGCAGCACCATCTCTTCGGCGGCCACGCGGCTGCGGATGTAGTCACCGCCGGCACGCAACCAGTTGTGTGCGGTGGTCTCGTCAGCGAGCCCGTCTTTCATCCGACCGATGGTGCCGATCGAACTCGTGTACACGAACCGCGTCAGGCCGGCCTGCACGGCGATGTCGAGCACCGCGCGCAATCCGTCGACGTTGGTGCGCCACAACGGTGCTGGGTCGAGCAGCCAGGGCCGGGCGTCGACGACGCAGTAGTAGACGACGTCGCAACCGGCCATCGCCGACCGGACGCTCGGTTCGTCGAAGATGTCACCGCGGCGAATATCGACCGGCAGCCCGTCGATGCCGCGCGTCGAACTGCTCGCTCGAATCAGCACCCGCACGTCGTCACCGCGCGCGACCAACTGTTTCGTCACGTGTGAGCCCAGGAACCCGCTGGCCCCGATGACGAGCTTTGTGGAAGTCACCGGTGACCGAGCTCCTCCCTTGAAACGAGACGCAACGTCTCGTCTTGCCAAGACTAGGGGTTGCTGGCAACATCTGTAAAGCCGACTGATGCGGAGAAAACAATGACCACACCCGTGAGCACTCCCCGCCGGCGTAGTGAGAAGTCGCGTGCGGCCATCGTCGCCGCCACCAGAGAACTGTTGCTGGAGCGTGGATTCGACGGGCTCAGTATCGAAGCCGTCGCCGCGCGCGCGGGTGTCGGGAAGCAGACGATCTACCGCTGGTGGCCCAGTCGCCCGGTGCTCGTCGCCGACGTGCTGCTCGAAGACGCGGACAGGATCCTCAAACCGGTCGCCGACACCGGCGACCTGATCGACGATCTCACGTGCTGGGCAACCAATCTGGCGGCGACGCTGACCACCGAACGGGGAAACGCCATGCTCCGTGTCCTCACGGTGGCCGGCATGGAACACGAGGACACAAAGGAGCGGATGCGCGCCGGATTCAGCGCGCCGTTACACGACAGCGTCAAAGCGCGGCTGTCGGGCGGCGGCTTGGGCGCCGCGACGTCGGAAGCTGCGGCCGACGCCATCGTCGGCGGCATCGTCTACGCGATTCTCAGCGAAGGCCGCTCGTTTCGCCGCAGCCGAGCCGAGACGATCGCTCGTACCGTCCTGGCCGGTGTCACGCAATGAGCCTGCTTCCCAACATGTTCCGCGTCGCCGGAGAGGGCGGTGTGACGATCGCCGCCGACCGCACCGGCGATCCCGCCGCGCCGGCGGTGGTGTTCCTGCACGGGGGCGGCCAGACCCGGCGATCGTGGGGGCGGGCAGCGGCAGCGGTCGCCGAACGCGGCTGGCAGGCCGTGACGGTGGACCTGCGTGGCCACGGCGAGTCGGACTGGTCGGACGACGGCGACTACCGCGTCACCAGTTTCGCCCGCGACATCCTCGAAGTGCTCGATGAGCTGCCGCCACAACCCGTGATCGTCGGCGCATCGTTGGGTGGGTTCACGACCATGCTTCTCGCCGGTGAACTCTCGCCCGGTGCGGTGCGGGCCGTCGTGCTCGTCGACATCGTTCCCGAGATGGACCCGTCGGGCGCATCACGCATCCACGACTTCATGGCCGAGAGGATGCGCTCGGGGTTCGAGTCGCTGGAAGAAGTCGCCGACATGATCGCCGAGTACAACCCGCATCGCCGCCGGCCCAGTGATCTCGACGGGCTGCGCACCAATCTGCGTGAGCGTGACGGTCGTTGGTACTGGCACTGGGATCCCAAGTTCATCGACGGCACGGCGGCGCGTCCGCCGATCGAGGTCGCCGACGTCGACCGGATGAACGCTGCGGTGGCGTCGATCCTGCGGTCCGGTGTGCCGATCCTTCTGGTGCGTGGGCAGTTGAGCGATCTGGTGACCGAGGAGCGCGCCGGCGAGTTTCTCGACCGCTTCCCCTCGATCGAGTTCGTCGACGTGGGCGGCGCCGGTCATATGGTCGCAGGCGATCGCAATGACATCTTCGCCGACGCGGTGGTCGATTTCATCGTGCGGCACAGCTAGCGCGATCTTCGGATCTTCGCTGCGATGTGGTCGGCGATGTCGTCAGCCTTGGTCATCGGCTGCGCGGACGGCACACAGGCCACCACGTCGATGATCACGTTGGAAGCGGCCTGCAGGATGTGTTGGCATGACCGGAGTTGCCCTCCGTCATCACGGGTGTACGGCATGGCGAGCCGGTCCGCGGTCACCGTCAATTCGTCACTGCGCCAAGCCGGCAGCGGACGGTTGTTGAGCTGGACGCTGATGCTGTGGTGCCTGCACTCGTGCCATCTGTCCGCCGATTCGGCCAGGAAGTCCCGGGCCCCCTCTGCGGTGCGGTATGAGACCACCGACTGCACGGCCAGGCGCTCCCAGTGGTCGGTGTCGGGTGTGCGTAACATCTGCTGACGCACCGACTTCCAGTGGCTGGGGTCGTAGACCGGCGCCTCATCGGGCTGCCAGACGCCGAGGCAATTCAGGTTCGGCAACAGGTTGCGATGATCACCCATCGACGTGACAAGCGGATGGGCGTTCATCGCATCGGTGTCCATCACGTCGGCGACGTCCGAGGCATCCAACAACAACCCGCCGAGCGCGCGGTCGGACACAAGTGCCGGCGCGGAAACCATCGCCTGTCCCGCACATCCGCAGAGCGTCATCAGGAGAGCCAGAAGACCCGTCACGCAATGGTTTACGCGGCTCACGCGTGAGTTCCGGCCGCAGCGCATGCCTCTTGCGCCTTGGTCGCTTCGTTGTTCATCTCGGATGCGGTGCGATTCAGATCGTCGCCGGACATCCGAAGTCCCATCTTCATCAGCAGTTTGGTGGCTCCGAGCGACCACAGCCGCATCGGTGAAGCGATGTCCGGCGACAGTCCAGGGGTGTCGGCCGCCTTCATCGCCAATGCGGCGGACTCCCGTAACGCGGTTCGGCCTGTCACGTTGGTGGTCCGCACCGCAGGGTCGGCGTAGCTGGAGCCCTCGAAGGAATCCGCGAATTCCCCGTAGTACGAGGAGCTTCCGTCGAGCACCGTGGCGAATTGAGAGCATGCCGCGACCGCGGCCGGGTCGGCATTGTCCGACGTCGGCACGGAGGCGACCTGGACCGGACCCGGCGCCGCCGGATCCACGACGAGGTCATCGGCTGAAGCGACGGGCATCAATGACGAAGCGAGGCCGAGCGCGATGAGCGCTGTCGACACTCGCAAGCGTAGTTGGCGTGATGTCACGTTTCCTCTTCTGTTCGGATTTCCTGCGGTACACGAAGCGGCCGCGATTGCCCAGCGGGGCCTCCGCAATTGCAATACACGACCGGCAATCCCGCAAACCGTGGACGGTAAAGATTTCTTCTCGACGAGCAAATGTCTTCTCCACCGCCGAGGTGAGCACGGATGCTGCACGTCGTCCATCGATGAGGATGCGACTACCTGTGAAAACCCTTGCAAATAGCTGTGGTTCGCTCGCCGCGGCAACGTCCGAAGGAGGTTGTGGTCAGCAACGCGATGGCAGCTTTTTGCCCGCCGTTCACCGATCGGCAACATGCCCGGTGGAGGCTCCGTCGCGAGAGATCCGTAGGAACGTTGCGTTCCGAGCTGAAAGGCGCCGATTCAACAATGTTCAACCGATTTGCCGTGCTGGCGGCCGTCTGCGTGATCCCCGTGGCGGCCACGCCATTCGCGATGGCCGATCCATCCCCTCCGCCGGGCCCAGTTGTGCCGGTGAGTGCCACCAACCCGCTGCCGCCTGAGGGCGCCGTACCGTCCGGACCTCCCGGAATACTCGAGACACCGGACGGCTGGCACCTCGAGGTGACCGGTAGCAACGAGACGCAATTCCCCGTCGCACCCCTGACCACAGCGATCACCTCCCGTGAGTACCTCGTCGCCGGAACGTTCATTGGGCGGATTACCGGCGGCGGCTCAACCAAGCTCGCCGGCGGGCAGATGGAGGCCGGCGAGCAGATCGGCTGCGGAATCATCTCCGACGAGACCGAGTTCAACCCCACCGGCAGCTTCACGCCGGGTATCAGCATCCCGTTCAACGGAAACGTCACCGGGGCATTCGGCCTCGCACTGGAGGGCAAGGTGTACCTCAAACCCGGACAGGTGACGACCGTCGCCATCGACAAGAAGAAATTCAAGGGCAAAGAGACACGAATCACGCTCACCGGTGTGCGGATCAAGACCGACCAGTGCGCAGGCCAGTCGTTCATCCGCTCGTACGCGACGCTCACGAGCTCGACCGACAACACCGACGATGTCGTCACCTATCTCGGCGTCACCAAAGCCGTGTGACCACAGACGAATCCGGACAGAGAGCAGATCAATGTTGAATCGAATCGCGGTAGCTGCCGCTTGCATGATGATCCCGCTCGGCGCGACACCGGTTGCAGCGGCGCAGCCGCTCCCACCTCCGCCACCGGGTAACGCCGCGCCACCACCCGACACCGGCGTGGTCGCCTCCGCCCCGCCCGGTGTCGTCGTCACACCGGATGGCTGGATCTTGAACGTCGTCGGCAGCGACGAGACACAGCTGCCCGTCGCGCCTCTGACGACCGCGAAGTCGTCTCGCGAATACCTTGCCGGGGGGACCTTCACCGGTACGGTGACCGGCGGTGGCAGCACCGCCCTGAGCGGCGGCACTCTCGAGGTCGGGTACCAGATCGGTTGCGGTATCGAACTCAACCAGGTCCGGCTCGTCGGACAAGCGGGTATCGGCACGAGCGGTTCGTCCCTCACCGGTGGGCTCGTCCCGACCGGTATGACGTTCCCGATCTCGGGCAAGATCGAGGTCCACCCGAAACCAGGAACGGTCACCACGGTCACGGTCGACAAGAAGGAGTACAAGGCCGCGCCGGTCCGCGTCACCCTGAAGGACACCCACATCAAAGTTGATGGGTGCGTCGGTCAGTCGTTCCTCCGGTCTTACGCGACGCTGACCAGCGCGACGACGGACACCGACGACGTGGTGGCCTACTACGGCGTCACGAAGACCGTCTGACGGCATGGGTATCCGCCGTCGCACAACAGCTTTCGGACGGGCTGCGGCAGCAGGCTTGGTAGCCGCCGGAGCAGCGGTCGCTTGGGCGGCACCGGCCGTCGCGCAGCCGCCGGTTCCCCCGCCACCTCCGCCTGCGCCGATGCCGGGTCCTCAGGTACCCGTTCTCGGTGTGCCGCTGGGGCCCAACGGCTTGGCCGTGCTCGGCCAGACGGGCGACCCTGCGCCGAGTAAGCTCGGCGCACCGCGAGTCCCCGGTCTTGACGCGGCAACTGTGTTGGGCCAGAACAGTGTTCCGTCGGCACCGGACGCGGGACCGGGCACACCGCCAAATCTCAACGTCTTCAACAACAGCTACGGCATCGCCCAGAATATCGAACCGGCGGCGCCCGGGCAGGGCCGGCAGTTCGACGTCAAGCCGGGTGAGGAAAACGCAGATGTCAGCAGACGCGAGTGGTTCGGCCGTTACATCGACATGTACCGTGCCGGGCTCCTGCGGGGCGGATTGCTCGGCCAGATGCCTCAGGAGCAACTCGGCCATCCGCTACCTGGTACCGCACCGCCGCCCGGAACGAACATCCCGCCCGGGCTCGGCCAGTTCCTTCCCGCTCCCCCCGCTGCCGACCCGCCGGGTTGATCCCAACACCCGTGCGAATCAACGAAACCGCGTCCCGTCCGACACCGGACGGCCCGAGCCTGGGTGAACCATCCGAACTTTCTTAACAGTTTCTGTTCAGCCAAGCGGTGTATAACCCCTAGTTGCGGGGAAATGGCTTTAGGGTAAATAGGCGCGAGGAGTTCTGATGAACATCGTTTCGGCGGCCACCCGGGCTGTGGCAAAGACAGCTGACGTCACCACCGCGGCCGCCGGCGCGGTCGGCGGGGCCGCCGTCAACGGCGTCATCGGTGGGCTGCGCGGGGCGGCTTCCGGTGTGCGCGCCGGTCTGGACAATGGCAGTCATTCCCCCGCAGCGGCCGCGTTGACAATCGGCGCGATCGGTGCCGCCGGGCTGGTCGAGTGGCCGGTCCTGCTTACAGTGGGCGGTGCGGCGCTCGTGGTGCACCAGCTCAGCCGCCGCTCGGGCGGCGAGGACGTCCCGGCGGCCCGGCCACTCACCTCGACCGCTCCCCCGACGAAGACCACTTCCCCGACGAAAGCGTCGACCCGCAAGGCGGCGGCGCCACGTCAGACCTCACGCAGGCCCGCCAAGGCGACGGGCAAGACGACGGCCTCCCGGCGCAGAACCACGAAGTGACGTCCCTCCTCGGACGGCTGGTCGAAAGCGTCACGACAGCCGTGACGGCACCGATCGCGCTGACTTCCGAATCGGTGACGGCTGTGGCCGCAGCGGCCAGAGAACTCATCGGCGGCGCACCCAGCCGGCGTTGTTGGCAGAACGAGGATCGCTGCTGGATCGAGGTTCGCGGGCTGGGGGGCGAAAACGGGGAGCTGTTGGCCGACGCCGTGCTGCGAGCCGTCCGGCGGGAGCCGGGAGTGCGAACGGCACGCCTCAATCGACCGTTGTCACGAGTCGTTGTGACCGTCGCCGAGAACGGCCCGTCGATGGAGGCGTTGTGCCGGGTGGTCGCCGACGCCGAAGCGCATTCACCGGACCCGGCCGATCGGGGCCCGTCCGATCTTCCGGCCGACGGAATCGTGCTGGCGCACAGGATCATCGCGACCGCCGCCAACGGTCTCGGGCTGTGCACCGCAGTGGCCGGTCGTGCGTTGATGTGGCCTGCCGTACCGACCGGCGTCGCCGCCGCGGTCACGCTCGTCGACTATCAGCCGCGTCTGCGGGCCGTGGTCGAGAGCCGCCTTGGGCAGAGCGCCGCCGACACCGTGATCGCGATCGCTGCCGCGGCGATGTACACGGTCACCGAGGCGCCGACGTCGCTGGCCGTCGAGACCGTCCGGCACCTGACCCAGGTGGCGGAGACGCGCGCGGGTGCCCAGGCATGGCAGCGGTCAGAACCGATGCTCGCCGCGCACGCCGACGATGCTTCGGTATTCGAGATTGCGCAGCGACCCGTTCCGATGCCGCCCGGCCCCCTGGAGCGGCACGGGCAACGCAGCAGCGTGGCCCAGAGCCTGGCGTCCGGAACGGTCGCTCTCGTCACTCGCGACATCGATGCCGCCGGAACGGCCGCAATGGTCACCACGCCCAAGGCGGCCCGCAACGCCCGGGAGGGATTCGCGGCGTCGTTCGGACGCGGACTGGCGGACAAACACGGTGTCGTCGCTCTCGACCCGTGGGCGATCCGGCGCTTCGATCGTATCGACGCCGTCGTGGTCGACCCTCGCGTCCTGATCAGCGACCGACTTCGCGTCGGACGGATGCGTGGCGTTTCCGATCGGGACCGCGTGGCGGTGTGGAAGTGGGCGCACGAGAACCTGGAACGCGGGTCGCTGGCTGTGGGATGGCAACGCGCACCGCTGCGCAACAACGGAAGCGCTAACGGCTCGTCGACGGCCGAGGTGCTGGTCCGCCACGTCCAGGATGCGTTGGCGCCCAACGTGGTCGGCGAGATCCGCCGCTCCGGGGCAGAAGTGGTGTCCGTCGAGTCGGACGAACTCGACGACTTGCGTCCCTCCTTCGACGAACTGTATCCGGTCGAGGGTTCCCTCGATGAGGCGTTGACGGCGACCGTCACGAAGCTGCAGAGCAGCGGGCACACGGTGGCGGTGATATCCACCCAAGCCGCACAAGCCATCTCGGCCGCGGACGTCTCAATCGGAGTCATTCCGGGCACGGGTGCACCGCCGTGGCGGGCTGACCTGTTGGCTCCGGACCTCGGCGCTGTATGGCGGATCATCCGCGCACTTCCCACCGCGCGCAAGGCAAGTGAGCGCGGCGTCGAACTCTCGACGAGCGCGTCGATGCTGGGCGCGTTGCTGATAGTTCCGGGTGTCCGCGGCCGCGGCCCAGGGCCGGTGACCGCCGGCGCCGCCGCCGGTCTGGTGACCGGCTTGTTCCTGGCTCGGCAGGCCCTCCGCGAGGAGGTGCCGACACCCGTCGTGGCCCAGGACTGGCACGCCATGTCGGTCGACGACGTGCGTGAGCTGTTGCCGCGTCCGAAACATGAACTGGCGCAGCCGAAGTCCCGACTGACGGCCAGTGCGAGTGCATCCGCCGATGCGGTGAACCGCGTCACCCGCCCGGCGCTGGGACTGACGAGGGAACTCGCCACAGCGCTGCGTTCCGAACTGTCGGATCCGTTGACACCGGTGTTGGCGGTCGGCTCGGCAGCCAGCGCCCTGCTCGGTTCGCCGGTCGACGCCATCCTCGTCGGGTCCGTGCTGACCGGCAACGCGATGCTCGCCGCGACGCAGCAGGTCCGCAGCGAACGCCTGTTGACTCGACTGCTCGCCGTACAGAACCCCCTTGCCCGCCGGATCGGCGAGAATGGCAGTGAGACCGTCGAATCGGCGGATCTGCAGCCGGGCGACGTCATCGAGGTACGGCCCGGCGAAGTCGTGCCCGCCGACGCGAGGATCGTCGAGGCCGCCGAACTCGAGGTCGACGAGTCGTCGCTCACCGGCGAGTCACTTCCCGTCGCCAAGCAACCGGAGCCGACGCCCGGCGCGGCGTTGGCCGAACGAAGCTGCATGCTGCACGCGACCACGACGGTCGTCGCCGGCACTGCGGTCGCGATCGTCACCGCCGTCGGCGCAGCCACGCAGGCCAGCCGGGCCGCCCACGTGGCGCCCGCCGAGAAGTCGGCGGTCGGCCTGCAGGCACAACTGCGTGACCTCACCAATCAGGCGCTGCCCTTCAGTCTCGCCGGCGGCGCGCTGGTCAGCGGTCTCGGGGTGCTGCGCATGGTGCCGCTGCGTCGCGCGGTGGCCAGCGGGATCGCGGTGGCGGTGGCGGCGGTCCCTGAAGGCCTGCCGCTGGTAGCGACACTGGCTCAGCAGGCCAGCGCACGACGGCTGACCCGGGCGGGTGTATTGGTGCGCAGCCCTCGATCGGTGGAGGCGCTCGGGCGCGTCGATGTCGTCTGCTTCGACAAGACCGGCACTCTCAGCGAGAACCGGCTGCGAGTCACGAAGACACACAAAACATCCGGGATCAGCGCCACGGAGGTGGCCGAATGCGCCGCACGGGCCACCCCGCCGCGGAACGGCCACCACCACGAGCACGCCACGGACGCCGCGGTGGTGGCCGCCGCGCCCGCGGCGAACGAACCGGTCGCAGGCGCCCGATACCTCCCATTCCGCTCGGGCCGGCCGTTCTCCGCCTCGCTGGCCGACGGACGCTTGTGCATCAAGGGCGCTCCGGAAGTCATCCTCGAGGCCTGCACGAACCTCGATCCGAAGACGAAACGGGCGATGCGCGAAATGGCGGAGATGGGCCTGCGCGTCATCGCGGTCGCCCGCCGCGACGTGTCGGACGCCCAGGCCGAGGCCGCGCTCATCGACGATGATGCACTGATCGACCTGTGCCACAACGGATTACGTTTCGTAGGGCTCCTGGGATTGTCAGACACCCCGCGTCAGGAGTCCGCGGCGCTGCTCGCGTCGCTGAAAGCGCAGCAGATCGGGGTCAGGCTCATCACCGGTGACCACCCCGTGACGGCGACCGCTATCGCGGCCGAATTGGGCATGCCGGTGACCGCCAAGCAGGTGATCAGCGGCACTGACTGGGATGCATTGTCGCGCAGGGGCCAGGAACGTGCGGTTCGCGACAGGTTGGTGTTCGCGCGGATGACCCCCGAACACAAGGTTCAGGTGGTGCAGACGCTGGAGCGCACCGGCCAGGTGTGCGCGATGGTCGGTGACGGCGCCAACGACGCCGCGGCGATCCGCTCGGCGACAGTCGGAATCGGGGTCGCCGCGCGCGGTAGCGATCCCGCTCGTACCGCAGCCGACGTCATGCTGCTCGACGGACGGATCGGGTCGATGCTGGATGCGCTCGACGAGGGCAGGCAGCTGTGGCGGCGGGTGCAGGCGGCGGTCGCGGTGCTGCTGGGCGGCAACGCCGGTGAAGTCGCGTTCTCGATCATCGGCTCCGCTTTGACCGGAAGCTCACCGCTGAACACCCGCCAACTGCTCCTGGTGAACATGATGACCGATGCCCTGCCCGCTGCGGCGCTGGCCGTCAGCCCGACCGTCGCGTCGGCCGACGACGAGGGCCGCGGCCCGAACCGATCGGCGGTCTGGCGCACCGTGGCGATCCGGGGAACGACCACGGCGGCAGCCGCCACGTCGGCATGGCTGATGGCAGGCTTCCCGCTGGCGCCGCGGCGCGCCTCGACGGTCGCACTGGTAGCCCTCGTGACCACTCAGCTGGGCCAGACGCTCATCGACTCGCACAGCCCGCTGGTGATCGCCACCGCGGCCGGGTCCCTGGTCACCCTCGGCGCACTGATCAGCACGCCCGGGGTGAGCCAGCTGCTCGGCTGCACACCGCTGGGTCCGGTGGGCTGGGCCCAGGCGCTGGGCACCGCGACAGTGGCGACCGCCGCGGCCGGTTGCGCACCGTGGGTGCTCAGCCGCGTTCAGTCGTCGATCTCGACGACGCCCATCCGCCACAACACCGCATACAGTTCACGAAGCGGGATTGTGATCAGCCCGGAGACGACCGTCAACGGGTCCGACGAGGTCTTGACACCAGTTGTGGACACGCTTCACACGGTCCGCAAACCGGGTGTCCAAACGTCGAAAACACCATGACGGGAGGTTAACGAAATGGCCAAATCCTCACGAAACAACTCAAGTCACCGCGACGCCGTCCACCGGGTGCGCAACGCTCGGACGTTCGCGCTGGATCTGCCGATCGTCGGTCAGGTCAGCATTCCGCGACCCGAGCAGCTGGCGTTCTACGGAGCACTCGGCGCGCTCGCGGCGGTGGAGATCATCGAATGGCCGGTCGCCCTGGTGTTGGCAGCCGGCCACGCGCTGATGCAGAACGAACACAGCCGCGTCGCACAGGAAATCGGCCAAGCGATGGAGGATGCATAGCGCCCGCGCCCGCGCGCTACCGTTCTGACTGTCCGCAGCCCTCTGGAAAGGCCGTCATGACAGACAGGAACGCCGGCAGAGTCGCCGGCAAGGTCGCGTTCATCACCGGCGCCGCGCGTGGCCAGGGCCGTGAACATGCGATTCGGCTCGCCGAAGAAGGCGCCGACATCATCGCGGTCGATGTGTGCGAGGACATCGACGCCGCCGGCTATCCCGGCCCATCCGAGTCGGACCTCGCCGACACCGCGGCGCTCGTCGAGAAGTCGGGCCGCCGCATCGTCACCGCCAAGACCGACGTGCGTGACCTGCCGAGCCTTCGCGCCGCCGTCGACCGCGGGGTGGCAGAACTCGGCGCGCTCGACATCGTGGTGGCCAATGCCGGTATCAGCGCCAGCCCCGCGCCTGCCGCGATGATCGAGCAGGCGGCATGGCAGACGATGTTCGACATCAACGTGACCGGTGTATGGCAGACCGTGAAGGCGGCGCTACCGCACATGACCAACGGCGGCGGGTCGATCATCTTGGTCAGCTCCATGCTGGGGCTGCGCGGCGGCGGTTACATGGCCCATTACGCGTCGGCGAAGCACGCTGTCGTCGGGCTGATGAATTCGCTCGCCAACGAGCTTGCGCCGCAATGGATCAGGGTGAACTCGATTCATCCCGGCAACATTGCGACGCCGATGATCGACAACGAACACTTCCGTCGCACGGTGCGCCCGGATCTCGCCGATCCGACCATGGAGGATGCCATGCACGTGATCGGGCACTTCCACATGCTGCCCGAGCCGGTGATCGAGGCGCGTGCGGTCAGCAACGCCGTGCTGTTCCTCGCTTCCGACGAGGCGCAGTACATCACCGGCGCAGCGCTACCCGTCGACGCCGGCGCCGTCGCGAAGTTCTAACTGCCTTTCGAGAACTTCCTGAACCGCCACAGATACGAGGGCAGGCGGTGGGCCGGGACGCTTCTCGGCCAGTCTTTCGCGCGGAAGTAGGCGTCGGAGCCACCGTCGACGAAAACGATGCTCCCGCACAGAAAGTCAGCAGAGTCCGAAAGCATGAACAGTATCCAGTCGGCGAGTTTGGCCGGATCGCCGAATGTTCCGACCGGGACCGGGAAGGCGTTGATCGCTTTGGCTTCGCGCGGAGTCGAGAGCTGCTTCTCCAGCAGCGGCGTCATGATGGCCCCCGGGGCGAGCGCGTTGAGACGGACACCTTCACCGGCCCACGAACGGCTCACGGCGGTTTGTCGCACCCACTGCGATACGGCGATCTTGGAGGCGGCGTACGCCAGCGACGGCGCGGCCGGACCGAAGAACCGCATGCATCGCACTGCCTTTTCGAGCTCATCAGCCAGCAGGGCGCGCACCGCCCGCTTCGGCACCACCGGGGTGGTGGTCGTCGAATTGCTTGCCAGCACCACCACTTTCGCATCAGCGGCAGCCAGCGCCGGTCGCCACGCTTGCAACAGGTCGACTACACCGAAGTAGTTGACCTGAAATATCCGCCGTGGACTGTCCGGTCCCGGGGTCGGGCCGATTCCCGCCGCCAACACAGCGCCGTCGAGTCGGTTCGACGCCGCGGCCAGCACCGCATCGGCTGCCGCGCGACGCCCGTCGCTCGCGGACAGATCGGCCACCACGTCACCTTCTTTGACGTCGACCGAGATCACGGTGTGGCCGGCGGCCTTCAGCTTCTCGACGGCCTGCTGACCCATGCCGGACGCAGATCCGGTGACCACGTACACGCCCATCCATCACTCCTCAATGTCGCCTTGCTTGGCGGCGTTGAGCGCAGCGTAACCGTGACGTGGGCGTCACTTCGCCGAAGCCGGCGTCCTGACGGGTTCTTGCTGCACGACGGGTTCGCCGAGCGACACCACCTTCGCCCCTTCACCGCCGTGATTCGATTGCACTCACGCAGGCCGCTACTCGCACTTTCCCTGCGTGAGCGCAATCGGTCGGAGATGCCGAGTAGTGCCGCGCACTGGTCGAACCCACCAGCGACATCTTCCCCGCTGGTGTGCGCATTGTGCCCGACGCATTACGGTGATCCCACCGCATGACCACGACCGGCAGGAGAACGACCAAGATGACGATTCTGGACCGCTTCCGACTCGACGGGAAAGTCGTCATCATCACCGGTGCCTCATCGGGCCTCGGCGTGTCGTTCGCCGAAGCATGCGCTGAAGCCGGCGCCGACGTCGTATTGGCTGCCCGCCGGGTGGAAAAGCTCGACAGGACAGCCGAACTCGTCACCGCAGCAGGCAGACGCGCGCTCAGCGTCCAGACCGACGTGGCGGATCCCGACCAGTGCGCGGCGCTCGTCGACGCCGCGATGCAGGAGTTCGGCCGGGTCGACGTCCTGGTGAACAACGCCGGTGTGGGCACCGCGGTGCCGGCGGTGCGGGAGACTCCCGAGCAGTTCCGCGCCGTCATCGACGTGAACCTGAACGGGTCGTATTGGGCGGCTCAAGCGTGCGCGAGGGTGATGCAGCCGGGCAGTTCGATCATCAACGTGTCGAGCGTCCTGGCCCTCACGACCGCGGGTCTGCCACAGGCCGCTTACAGCGCGAGCAAAGCCGCCGTCCTCGGGCTCACCCGCGACCTCGCGCAGCAGTGGAGCGGTCGCAAGGGGATTCGCGTCAACGCCCTGGCGCCGGGGTTCTTCGAGTCGGAGATGACCGACGAATACGCCCCCGGCTACCTCGACCGCACGATCGCCAGCCGGGTTGTGGTCGGCCGCGTGGGCGCACCTCACGAACTTTCCGGCACGGTGGTGTGGCTGGCGTCGGAAGCCAGTGGTTATGTCACCGGTCAAACCATCGTCGTCGACGGCGGTGTGACGATCACATAGCCGGTTAACGCTTCTCATTCGCTTTGGTCACGAACAGCGAACATCCGGGCCGGCCGGCGACCGAGGTGATTTGATCGGGTCAACGGCTCAAGCAGACGACGGCCCGGAAGGTTGCCTATGGGTTTGTTCGGACCGCCCGCGTCGATTGCGCTGCTGTTGGCGGTTGCCATCGTCGCCGCGGCCGGCGGATTCGCCGCGTCGGCGGTAATGCGGCGGAACAAGCGGCGCACGCGGATGGTCTTCCTGCTCGGCGCGCTCTTCGGATTCGTTGCGGGCCTTCGGGGTCGGAAGCGACTCAAGGCCGCGCTACCCCTGCCGCTTCGCGGCCTGACCGGCCAACTCGTCGCGGCGGGACCCAGCCGGCTCATCCGGCGTTGAGGAGCGATGTGACCGAGCCTCAACCAATTTCGATCGAGAACTTCTCTCACGTGTGCATCGGTGTCTCCGACCTCGACGCGTCCCTTGCCTTCTACACCCGAGTGCTTGGCATGGATGTGGTCTTCGACGTCACCCTCGACGAGGGCGGGATGGACGCCGTCACGGGTGGGGCCGCACAGCGCGGTCGGATGGTCGGCGGCCTCATCGGAGCGGTCATGGTCGAGCTCCTGTACCTCGGTGCCGTACCGGCCGGCCAGAACGGGCCTCACCTCGGCTACACCAACGTCTCGTTTCGCGTGAGCGATCTCGACGCGACGTCCGAAGCGCTGCAACGGGATCACCCGAACGTCCGCGCTACCCCCGTGGTCGAGATTGCGGGCGTGCGGATGCTGTTCGTCTACGATCCCGACGGCACGCCCATCGAACTCATCGAACTACCGAACGGCGCACAGTCCACGCTTCAGATGTGGCGCCCGCACGAACAGCAGTAGCGGATCAGACTGTCTTGACCGCGTTCTCGCTCTCGAGCGCGTTCTTCTTCCGGATTCGCTCCCACGGCCACGTCAACAATGCCCACACGATGAGAACGATCGCGACTTCGGCCAGCAGATACAGCGGCCACGGGCCCAAGACGTCGAGGACGGACGCGGTCGGCGGTTTCCTGTTCAGATAGCCGTAATTCGTGCCCGCGATCAGGTTGAAGATGAAGGTCACCGCGGCCCACACCAGGGTCGCAAGGATCGCGAAACGGTAACTGCGCCATCGTGGACGCATCCCTCGTCCCCAGGTGAGGTAGATGGCCGCCCACACCGCGAACACGTGCAGGACGAAGAACGTGACGAACAGGTGGTGCGGGAAGTCCGGCGCGCCTTCTTCCGGCGTGCCCACATCCGGGGTTATCAACGCCTGCGAGCTCAGGACCAGGCACCAGTAATAGGTCAGTGCGAAGGCCCAATGTCGTTGCGACCACAGCGCATACGCAGCCATCAGCTCCGCGACGTCACACAGCTGGATCGGCACGGAGGTCTGGAGGTCGGGCCGGATGAGTTTGTAGACCAGCGCTACGGCGAAGGCCGCCAGAATCAGCAGAGCGAAGACACGGGCGAACAACCGGGCCTGCGCGTCGGCCTGCCGCCGCCCGACCCAGATCAGGAGCGCCGCACCGACGGCGAACAAGACGAGGACGATCAGATGCGACGGGCCGTACGCGACGAACTCCCGTTGTGCATGGAACACTTCGATCAACTCTCCGTAGATCAGCGGGGCTTCGGGTTAGGTGTCGATGGCGGCGGAGCGCTGCCGTACAGGTGCAGGGACTGGGCCACCGCTGTCGCGACCTCGGCTTGGAGATCGGAGACCGGTCGGCTGCCGCGGATGTGGATTGCGTTCGTGAGCAGAACGACGTACGTGTCCGATCCGGGATCCAGCCAGATGGAGGTTCCGGTGAACCCGGTATGACCGAAGCTGCCCACCGGAAAGATTCTTCCCCTGGGGCGGGAATGGCCCGTGTCGATGTCCCAGCCGAAGCCACGCAGGTTCTGCCCGCTGATCGCCGGTATCGGCGGCATGGATGACGAACCCCTGTCGGCATCATTCGCCGCCTCGATCTGGTGAGCCGAATGCCCCGGCTGCTCCGGCGAGGTCATGAGCTGCAGAGTCGCTTGTGTCAGAGGGAAATTGCTGGGCCGGCCGGCCAGCCGGTCGAGGAACGCCTGGGCGTAGCTGCCGAGATCGCGCGCCGTCGAGAACACCCCGGCGTGGCCGGCCACTCCCCCCATCCGTCGCGCAGTCGGATCATGGACCGTGCCACGGAGCAGGTGGTCGAGATCCGGGTTACTGCCCGGGTCGGCTCTGCCCTCTTCGTCGAGCGCTGTCGGCGCGGTGCGCGACAAAACGCTCGTGCTCCAAGTCCCCGCCGGACAGGTGCCCGACGCGCGTGGGTCGGGCGCGGCGACCCAGGCGATCGCAGCTCCTCGAACATCCTGCGGGCCACAGGCTTTGGCCGC
This sequence comes from Mycobacterium sp. E740, assembly GCF_001672895.1. Classification (GTDB taxonomy): domain Bacteria; phylum Actinomycetota; class Actinomycetes; order Mycobacteriales; family Mycobacteriaceae; genus Mycobacterium. The sequence goes on along the minus strand of NZ_LZKP01000163.1, from coordinate 2,086 downwards.
AGGAAGGTAGCGGGTGTCTGCCATGCCCAGCGGCGCGAAGACATTCCGCTCGACGTAGACGTCCTCCGGCTCACCGCTGACTTGCTCTACCAGCGCCCCGAGAAGGATGAAGTTGATGTCGGAGTAGCCGAACGCGCCGCCGGGCGTCGCCTGCAGCGGCGACGTGAGCGCACGACGGACACCTTCTGCCTTGTCGCCGGCGGCGAGCCCCCACGAATCCCTCAAATCGAGATCGCCCGCCAGACCCGAGGTGTGCGTGAGCAACATTCGGACCGTGACCTGCGCGCGCTGCGGGTCGTCATCGACGTTGAAGCCGGGCAGATACGTCTGCACCGGGTCGTCGAACCGAACCTTGCCCTGCTCGTAGAGCTGCATGACGGCAGTGGCCGTCGCGAGGCACTTCGTCAAGGACGCCAGGTCGAAGATCGTGTCCTCGGTCATCGGTTCGTCACGCGCGGACGCGCCGTCTCGACCCGATTCTGCTGCCAGCAGCCGGGAGCCGTACGCCTGGTGGAAAACGAGGTTGCCACCGTTGCCGACCGCAACCACGGCACCTGGCAGCCGGTGCGCCGCTATCGCGTCGTTCATCAGCTTCGAGACCGCTGGGAGGTCGACGGTCGGGACGGCAGCCGGCGGCGGCGGCGGATGCGGGCTCGGGCTGGCGACCACCGGCGGACGACTGGCGGGCGCGGGCGGCTGGTCCGGCCGGGCACCGCATGCGGAAGCCGTTGCAGCTGTCAGCAAGACAGCTCCGAGCGCGATGGTGGCGCGCACCGCGGAGCTGAGCCGCATCCTCGACCGTGACTCGTACCGCATATGAATCCGCCGACCTGCATTTCGTGGAGCACCTGGTTGTTACCATCGCGCCGTGCCCGACACCTCGCCGACGGCTGGACTCAGCGAAGGGCCATCCCGTTCACGACGCGAAGTCCTCAAGTATGCCGTCTCCGCACCCGTTCTTCTGCTTCTCGCGGCGGCGGGGGCGACTGTGAACGCGCGAAAGGCCTCCGCAGCTCCCCTCAAGCTGGCCGATTTCGCGACCCGGCTGGCTCCGGCGGATCAGCTGAAGGCGGCGGGCTTCGACGGCGCCCTGGTCTACGTGTCCGAACTGCGGCCGGGTGCGGACTTCGACTTCAAGCCCGTCAGCCGCGAGTATGCCGACTCCCTGCGTGCGGCGGGACTCCACGTCGTCAGCTGTTACCAGTACGGCAAACCGGGCTGGCCGACACCGTCGGACTACACCCGCGGTTACGACGGCGGCGTGGCAGACGCGCAGACCGCCCTACGGCTACACGCGGCGGCCGGCGGCCCGGCTTCGGCGCCCATCTTCTTCAGCGTCGACGAGGACATCGACCTCGACACCTGGCAGAACGTCGCAGTCGAATGGTTTCGAGGGATCAACTCGGTGCTGGGCGTCAATCGCACCGGCCTCTACGGACACGCACGCGCGTGCGCATGGGCGATCGGCGACGCCGTGATCGGCCGCTCCAGCAGCGACGGACACTGGTGGGCCTGGCAGACGAAAGCGTGGTCTGCCGGTGAGCGTGAGCCCAGGGCTGTCCTGTATCAGGCGGTGGTCATCGGGCCTTCCGAGCCCGGTGTGGCCGTCGGGAAAACCCATGTCGATCTGAACGACGTCCTTGCTGCGGACTTCGGCCAGTGGGATCTCGACCGGACGTGACGTAATGGCAACCGACATTTTCGGCGCGGGAACGTTCACCGCCGGTCCCGATTCAATACCCTGCTGACATGCCGGAGAGTTCACCGGTCAGGGGGACGGTCGCCAAACTCGCCCTGTGCTGCCTGTTGGCTGGCGTGCTGGCGGCTGCGCTGATGTTTCCGTTCGCGGGCGGATTCGGGCTGTTGTCGAACCGGGCCTCCGACATCGTCGCCAACGGGTCGGCACAGCTGGTCGAAGAGGACATCCCGCAGGTGACGACGATGGTCGACGCCGCAGGCAAGCCGATCGCGTGGCTGTACACGCAGCGCCGGTTCGAGGTGCCCAGCGAGCAGATCGCCAACACGATGAAACTCGCGATCGTCTCGATCGAGGACAGGCGGTTCGCCGAGCACAGCGGCGTCGACT
>NZ_LZKP01000162.1 GCF_001672895.1 Mycobacterium sp. E740 | reverse complement strand
GCCCCACAACTAATCGCCACCGCCTCCGGCGCACGACCCACCCGCTCACCAAACAACACCGGAATCGACACCGACGCCGACCTCGGCTGGGTCAGCACCACACGATTACCGACCTCGGCCAGCCGCACGTGCTCTGCCTGATCGAGCAGATCGAGCGCCGAAAGCCGCCGCCCCGCATCAGCGGTCATCACCACCAGCACGCGCTCCAACCGCTCGATGAGCGCCCTGATGCCTTCCGCGTCGAACACGTCGGTGTCGAACTCGATGCGAAGACCCAGATCGCTGCCTGGCATGGCGGCAACCGTCAGCGGGTAGTGGTTGTACTCGCGGGTCGCGAACTCGGTGATCGCCAGCTCGTGGTCACCGGCCGAGGCGGCGGTGTCGATCGGATAGTTCTCGAATACGAACAGCGCGTCGAACAGTTGCTCGTGCCCGGTGACGCGGTGGATGTCGTTGAGCGCCAGGTGCTGGTGCTCGAGGGTCTGGTTGTAGGCGCCTTGCAGCCGATCGAGTAGCTCGGCCGTGGTGGTCGCAGCTGTCATGCTCGCGCGCACCGGCACCGTGTTGAGCAGCAGCCCGACCATCGACTCCGCGCCGGCCACCTCCGTGGGCCGCCCCGAGACCGCCGTTCCGAAGGCGACGTCCTGCTGGCCGGTCAACTGGCACAGCAGCTGGGCGAAGGCGGCTTGCAGCACAATGTTGACGGTGGTCTGCTGCGAGCGGGCCAACTCGGTGAGGCCCTTCATGATCTGCTCGGGCACCCGGTGCGCGACGACGCCGCGCCGCCCGAGTCCACCGCGGCCGGCCGGCGCCACCAGGGTCGGGGTATCGAACCCGGCGAACAGCTCGCTCCACGCTGCTTGGGCGGCTTCGCGATCCTGGCCGGCAAGCCAGTTGACGAAGCTGCGGAACGAGGCGGGCGCGGGCAGCGGCTGCCCGTAGTAGCCGGCGATGATCTCGTTCAGCAGGATCGGCAGCGACCAGCCGTCGATGACGATGTGGTGGTTCGTCAGCACGAACCGGTGCCGGTCGGCTCCGACCCGGATGAGTGCCGCCCGGAAGGCCGACTGTCCGGCGAGATCGCAGACCGCCGCGCGTTCGGCCGCAGACACGGTCTGCACCTGCGCGTCGACGTCGGAGTCCTCGGCGGTGAGGTCAGTGAGATCCCTGTACTGCCATGGCACGACCGGGTCGGACACGATGACCTGCACCGGCTCGTCGAACTCCGCGCAGAATCGGGCCGCGAGGTGCGGGTGCCGGTCGACGACGGCCTGCACCGCGGCCCGCAGCCGCTGCGGGTCGAGCGCGCCGGTCACGGTGATGTCGAGCTGCACCGCGTACAGGTCGTCGCTGCTCTCGGCGGAGCCGGCGTGGAACAGCAGGCCCTGTTGCAGGGGGGTCAGCGGCAGCACGTCGGCGACGCGGTACCGCTGCTGCAGCTCGTCGACCTGCTGTTGGCTCAGCCGGGCCGGTGCGAGGTCGGACGGCGTCAAGCCGCCTCCGCCGGCGCGCACATGTGCGCAAATCCCAGCGAGGGCGTCGGCCCACAACCGGCTCAGTCGCAGCACCTGGTCGTGCTCGACCACAGAAGACGCCCAGGACCAGTTGGCGTGCAGCTGTGGACCGCCGTCGGTTTCCGCGGTGCCGGCGTTGAGCTCGACGGTGTGGGCGAGCGGCATGGGGATGGCCGCGACTGGACCGGCCATCGCCAGGCCGTCCTGGCTGATCCGCCACATGTCCTCGGAAAGCTGAGCACCAGCCGCGCCCACCCGGCCCAGGTAGTTGAAGCCGATCGCCGGGTCCGGTCCGGTCAGCTCGACATCCGGGTTCAGGTAGCGCAGCAGACCGTAGGTCGAACCGTCCGGGAGGGCGCGCAGCTGCTCCTTGGCGTCCTTGACGACCGCACCCAGCGCGGCCTCACCGGCCGTCACCTGGCGCCACTTCAAGCCGCCGACGGCCAGCGACACGGGGTACTTCGTCGTGAACCATCCGACGGTGCGCGTCAGGTCGACGTCGTCGGCAAGGTCCTCGTCGCGCCCGTGGCCCTCCACGTCGATGCAGATCGGCGCGCGGGTGGCCGTCAGCTCCGCGACGGCCAGGCCGAATGCGATCAGCAGGATGTCCTGCACGCCAGCATGGAACGCCGCGGGAACCTCACCGAGCAGCATCCGGGTCGTTTCGACGTCCAGCTCGGTGGACAACTGCCCGGCCGTCGCGAACGTGTCCAGCGACGGTTGCAACGACGGCAGCACGGCCGGGGTCGACGCCACCTGCCGCCAGGTGCCTGCTTGTCCGACGACCTCCGGCCGCTGTGCGTGCTCTGCGAGCAGCCGGGACCACCGGGCAAACGACGTCCCGTTCGCCGGCAGTGCGATCGGTTGGCCGCCGTGGTGCTGAGCCCACGCGATGTTCAAGTCTTCCAACAGGATTCGCCACGACACCCCGTCGACTGCGAGGTGGTGGACGATCAGCGCGAGCTGGCCGGTGGACGTCGCCCACACCGCGCTCACCATCGCCCCGGCCGCCGGGTTCAACCGGGACCGCGCTGCCAGCAGCGCTTGTTCGGTGAGCTCGTCGACTGTCAGCAGGCATTCGGTCGCGGCGACCGAACCGGTCTCGGGCACGTGCAGCGCCCAGCCGCCGGCACCGTCGTCGTCGACGCGCAGCCGCAGCATGGCATGGCGGTCGAGCAGTGCCTGCAACACGGCGAGCACGTCGGCCTCGCTCACCCCCGCGGGGGCCTGCGCCACCATCGTCTGGTTGAACTCGTCGACCGGGCCGTCGACGGCTTCCAGCCACCGCATGATCGGAGTGGCGGCCACCGGTCCGACACCCTCGTCGATCGCGCCGGCCTCACCGTCGGCCACCCGGACCACCCGGGCCAACCGGGCCACGGTCTGTTCGACGAACAGATCGCGCGGGCGGCACCGCAGTCCGGCGGCCCGGGCCCGCGCCACCACCTGCATCGACAGGATGCTGTCCCCGCCGAGTTCGAAGAAGGAGTCGTCGACGCCGACCCGCTCCAGCCCGAGCACCTCGCCGTAGATGGCGGCCAGCAGTTCCTCCACCGCGTTGCCGGGGGCGCGGTAACGATCGACGTCCTGGTACACCGGAGCGGGCAGTGCGCGGGTGTCGAGTTTGCCGTTCGGCGTCAACGGCAGTGCGGGCAACAGCACCACCGCGGTGGGCACCATGTAGGCCGGTAACCGCCCGGCCAGCGTCGCCCGCGTCTCGGCCGGGTCGGCGGTCCCGGTGACGTAACCGACCAGGCGCTTGTCGCCGGGGCGGTCGGCGCGGGCGACCACCACCGCCTGCTGCACGCCGTCGCAGGCCGCCAGCGCCGCCTGGACCTCGCCGAGCTCGATGCGGTAGCCGCGGATCTTGACCTGCTCGTCGGCACGGCCCAGATACTGCAACTGGCCGTCGGCACCCCAGCACACGAGATCGCCGGTGCGGTACATCCGCATCCCCGATCCGCCGAACGGACAGGCCACGAACCGCGAAGCGGTCAACCCGGACCGGCGCACATACCCGCACGCCAGCCCACGACCGGCCACGTACAACTCCCCGACCACGCCGGCCGGCACCGGGCGCATCGCGCTGTCGAGCACGAACAACGCCGCCGTCGGCACCGGCGCGCCGATGGGCACCACCCCGGCTCCGGGGGTCAGCGGCGCGCTGAGCATCACGACCATCGTCGTCTCGGTCGGGCCGTAGGCGTTGATCATCGTCCGCCCGGGCGCCCACCGGTCGACCAGTTCCGGCGGGCAGGCTTCACCGGCCACCACCAGCGCCAGCGAGCCCAGGTTCTCCGGCGACAACACCCCGACCGCCGAGGGGGTCTGGGTGAGGACGCTGACCTGTTCGGCCACCAGCAGGGCCTCGAAGTCCTCGGGCGACCGGGTCACCGAGTCGGGCACCACGACCACTCGGCCGCCGTGCAGCAGAGGCGACCACGTCTCCCACACCGAGGTGTCGAACCCGTAGGTGTGGCACTGCGTCCACACACCGGTCACCGGCAGATATCGATGCAGCTGCTCGAGCAGTTGGATGACGTTGCGGTGGGTGACTGCCACGCCCTTGGGCACGCCCGTGGTTCCGGAGGTGTAGATCAGGTAGGCAACGTCGTCGGCGTCCGGAGTGGGCAGCGCGACGCCGGCCGGGTACGTGTCGATGCGGGGGTCGTCGATGTCGACAACCGGCAGGTCGTTGCCGGCCAGCCGCTCGGCGAGCTCGGTGTTGGTGACGGCGGCGATCGGCGCGGCGTCGGCGACCATGAACTCCATGCGCGCCGCGGGCAGCGCCGGGTCGATCGGCAGATACGCGGCGCCGGTCTTGAGCACCGCCAGGATCGCGACGATCATCTCGGCCGACCGCGGCAGCAACAGCGCCACGCACTCGCCCGGGCCGACGCCCTGTCCCCTCAACAGCTGGGCCAGCCGAGTGGCGGCCTCCTCGACCTCGCGGTAGGTCCACGACTGCGTCCCGTATCGGATCGCGACCGACTCCGGCGCGCGTTCCACCTGCTCGGCGAACAACACCGGGATCGACGCCGAAGCGGTTGGGGGCCCGGCCAACGCGGCGCGGTTGCCGATCTCGTCGAGGCGGGCGTGCTCTGCGTGGTCGAGCAGGTCGATCGTCGAGACTCGCCGCGCGGGCTCGGCGGTCATGGCGCTCACGACCCGCTCCAACCGCTCGATCAGCGACTCGATGCTGGCCGCGTCGAACACGTCGGTGCGGTACTCCACCTCGCCGCGGATCCCGGCCGGGTCGCCGTCCTCGCTCCAGTACTCGCCCAGTGAGAACGTCAGGTCCATGCGGGCGGTGCGGGTGTCCACCGGCAGTGGCGCCACGTCCACGTCACCGAGGGCGATCTCGGCGGCGTCACCGTCCTGCCCGGCGAAGTTCTGCCAGGCCAGCATCACCTGCACCAGCGGAGAATGCGTCATCGACCGGGTCGGGTTGAGCCGCTCGACGAGCACCTCGAACGGCACGTCGAGGTGTTCGTAGGCAGCCAGGCTACGGGCACGCACGTCGTTCAGCAGCTCGTCGACGGTCGGGTCGCCGGACACCTCGACCCGCAGCACCAGGGTGTTGACGAAGAAGCCGACCAGATTGTCGAGCGCGGTGTCGCCGCGCCCGGCGATCGCGAAGCCCACCGCGACGTCGCTGCTCGCGCTGATCTTCGACAGCAGCACCGCCAGCGCGGCCTGCATCACCATGAAGCTGGTCGCGTTGTGCGCACGCGCCAGTTGCGCGACGCGCTGCTGCAACTCCGCCGACCATTGCACGGGCACGCGGGCGCCGCGGTAGTCGGCGACGGGCGGGTAGGGCCGGTCGGTGGGTAGTTGGAGCTGTTCGGGCATGCCGGCCAGGGCCTGTTCCCAGTAGGCGAGCTGGGCGGCGATGCGGCTGTCGGGGTCGTCGATCTCGCCGAGTTGTGCGCGCTGCCACAGTGTGTAGTCGACGTACTGCACCGGCAGCGGCGCCCAGTCCGGCGCGTGGCCGCCGCT
>NZ_LZKP01000161.1 GCF_001672895.1 Mycobacterium sp. E740 | reverse complement strand
GGGGCAGATGTTGTGAAACGCCCGGATCACGTCGTCCTTGCCCCGTACGACGATCACCGACGTGTTGAGGAACTTCAGCTCCCGGGTGAAGTAGCTGCCCGCACCGGGGCAACAAGATGTTGTGGGAGGACGACCCGTTCGAGGAGGTCGAGGGCCGCGCGCCGCTGCTGTACTGCCGCTTCCACGGCTGGCGCTACAAGCTCGACGGCTCGCTGCACTCGGCCACGCGCACGGACCTGCTGCTCGACTTCGATGCCGACAGCTGCCAAGTGCCCGCCATCCAATGCGAGGTGTGGGAAGGCTTCATCTTCATCAACCTCAATCCGCACAACACCGAACCGCTTCGTTCTTTCCTCGGCGAGTTGGCGCACGGAATCGAGGGTTATCCGTTCGCCGGGCCGCACCAGGTGTACAAGTTCAAGGTCGAATTGCAGTGCAACTGGAAGATATTCGTCGACGGCTTCGCCGAGAGCTACCACGGCCCGTATCTGCACGGCTCCTCGTTCGGCAACCTCACCGCCGAAGCCAAGGAAGCATTGAACAAGCCGAATCCGTTCACCGACGCCCTGGCCTACCAGCTCGCCGGCCCGCACCGGATGTTCTCGTTCTCCGGTGAGCCCTCGCGGAAGACGCCGTACTCCAAACCGATCGAGTGCGTGATGGAGGCCAGCGCGGCCGGGCCGTGGAACAAGCGCACCGACCGCGGACCGCTGCCGCCGGGACTGAACCCGACCCGATCGGAGAAGTACGGCTTCGACTCGTTCCAGTTCTTCCCCAACTTCGTGCTGATCTTCGGCGCCTCGGGCTTCACCGTCCACACGCACTGGCCGACCGGGCCGCATTCGCACATCTTCGAGACCGAGATGTACTACCAGCCGCCGCGGACGCACAAGGAGCGGCTGGGTCAGGAGCTGACGGTCACCTTCCTCAACGACATCATCCTCGAGGACGCCAGCCCGTCGGAAGGCTTGCAGGCCATGCTGAACAGCGGTGTGCTGACCCACTTCACGATGAACGACGAGGAGATCCTGCTGCGTCACCTGCACAAGGTGGTCGCAGACTACGTAGCAGCCGGAGTCGAGGCCGGCGACATGGCGGCGCAGCGATGAGTGCCGTTCTGCCGCCGGAGTTCTCGCACCTCGAACACCTGGTGCCCGAATGGGCCATCGAGGACGGCCACGAGCGCTATGTGAAGCGGGTCAACAGTTCCATGGCGCAGATCCGGGCGTTCTACGACGAGATCTTCCCGTACGCCGAGGAAGCGGTCGCCTACATCGACAAGTTCGACTACGCAGAGCCGTTGCCCGAGGATGTCGCGAACCTGCGCAACCTCCTGTACTCACTGATCACCGTCTCGCTCGCGGTGGAGTTGTGGAACCAGCCGCGAGTCAAGCATTCGGCCCACACGATTCTGACGAGAGTGAGCTAGCGCCGTGAGCCTGACCTCTACACAACTGGACATCGTCGACCTGACGTCCAGGATCGGCAGCGAGATCAGAACCGACCTCGACACACTGCGCAGTGGTCGGGCGGCTGAGAAGATCAGGGCCACACTGGAACAGCGGGGCGTCGTGTTCTTCCGTGGTCTGCAGATCAGCGACGAAGACCAGGTGGCGATCGCCAGGACGCTGGGCACCGTCGTTGCCGACGAGGGCGACGGCGGGATCTACAAGATCTCGCTCGACGAGACCGTCAACCAGCGTGCCAATTACCTGAGGGGCTCGCTGTTCTGGCACTTCGACGGGTCGCTGCAGCCTTACCCGAATCTCGCGACGCTGCTGCGTGCGGTGAAACTGTCCGACACCGGTGGGGATACGGAGTTCTGCAACACCTACGCCGCCTACGACGATCTGCCGCAGTCCGACAAGGATCTGATCGCGGATCTCCGCGTCGTGCACAGCGCCGAACGGTCGCAGTACTACGTTTCACCTGAGATGAGCTACGAAGAGATCGCCTTCTGGCAGAAGTCGCCGACCAAGGCGTGCCCTGTCGTGTGGACGCATCGGTCAGGCCGCAAGTCTCTGCTGCTGGGTGCGACCGCCGACTACGTCGTCGGGATGACGGCCGAAGAGAGCCGGGCTTTGCTTGCGCGACTTCGCGATTGGGCCACCCAGCCGCAGTATGTCTATCGGCACGAATGGGAGGTCGGGGACCTGCTCATGTGGGACAACACCGGCACGATGCACCGTGCTCTGCCGTATTCCGTTGACAGCGGTCGTCTCATGCACCGGACGATCCTGGCGGGCGAAGAGCCGCTGACTTGAGGCTCGGCATCGCGACACCTGTCGTCACCAACGTGGCGGGCGCGGAATTGACGTGGGAGCGCGACGCGACGGTCGAGGACATCGGACGCGTCGCCGAGGTCGCGGACGAGCTGGGGTACCACCACCTGACTTGCAGCGAGCACATCGGCATTCCGGCGTCCGAGGCCGGTCGGCGTGGCGCCCGGTACTGGGATCCGCTCGCCACGCTCGGCTATGTGGCGGCCCGCACCGAACGCATCCGCCTGGCCACGATGACGCTGGTACTCGGCTATCACCATCCGCTGGAGATCGTAAAGCGTTACGGCACACTGGATCACGTCAGCGGCGGGCGGGTCATCCTCGGCGTCGGGGTCGGGTCGCTCGAGGAGGAGTTCGACCTGCTCGGAGTGCCGTTTGCGGATCGCGGCCCCCGCGCAGACGACGCCTTGCGCGCGCTGCGGGTGGCGCTGCCCAGCAATGAACCTTCCTATGAAGGCGACTATTACAGCTTCGGCGGCCTCATCGTGGACCCGTGTGCGCTGCAGGAGCACATGCCGATCTGGGTCGGTGGCCGCACTCAACGCTCGCTGCGGCGCGCGCTCACGCTCGCCGACGGGTGGGCTCCGTTCGGCATCTCGGTCGCGACGGCGGGGGAGTGGCTGCGGGCGCGCGAGGTGCCGCCGGGGTTTGAGGTGGTGCTCGCCGCTGACCGCCCGCTCGATCCGGTGGGCAATCCCGAGGCGACGCAGGAGACGTTGCGCGCGATGGCGGCTGCGGGCACGACGGTGGTGTCCGCGCGGTTCGTCCATCGCTCGCTCGAGCACTACCTCGAGCAGGTTCACGCGCTCTCCGAACTGCACCGCGACGACGCCGACGAGAGGTGATCATGACCCCAGATGCGGGCTTGCCGCTCCTGCCACCGCTCACGGTCGAGGAATGGGGCGACGACGAGTACGCCGCCGTCGGTGCACTGATGGGCATACCTGGTGACCAGGTGCCGCGCGCCGGTTCGGCAGAACCCAGGGACCCGCTGAACTTCGACATCCTCGGCGTGCTGGCACGCCACCCGAAGATGGCGCGAAAGTTCCTCGGCTACAACGCATTCCTGTTACAGCGCGGTGAGCTGCCCGTGCGCCTGCGGGAACTGGCCGTGCTGCGGCTGGCCCACGTCCGGCGGTCGTCGTTCTTCTGGGCCGAGCACGTCAGGATCGCCAAAGCGGGCGGCCTTTCCGATGACGATATCTCGCGGCTCACTCGCGGCAACGATGAGTTCGACGGGCTGGACCGGCTGGTCCTCGAGACAACCGACCAGCTGCTCGCCCGGGGGCGGGCGACCGCCGACTCGTGGCGGGCACTGGTCGACCGGCTCGGCACCCACCAGGCGATGGAACTGATCTTCGTGGTGGGCACCTACGCGATGTTGGCGATGGCGTGCGACACCTGGCAGCTCGCCGCGCCGGCCGGCAGCGCGGTGCTTCCGGATTAGGTGCCGTCTGTCTCCGGCGCCGTTGACTCGTCGCCGGGACGTGCCCGTCGCCGCCAGCTGCGCACGCCCCGGTGGGCGGCGAACGCGCCGACGACGGCGGTGGCACACCACACCGCGATCGCCGCATACGTCAGCGGGGAGGACAGATCGGAGATCGAAGCGCCCAGCGCGGTGTAGACGAAGGCCCGCGGCACGGAACCGATGAACGCACCGACGGCCATCTGCCACAAGGGAACTCCGAACGCGCCGAAGGCGTACGAGGCGAGCGCGTCGGAGATTCCCGGGACGAAGCGCTGCCCGACGACGGCCCACAGTCCCCGGCGTGCGATGAGCGCGTCTATGCGGGCCGCCCTGTCGTGACCGAGAAGCCCGCGGGCGCTCTCGCGGCCGGCACGCCGGCCGAGGAGGCTGGTGACGACCGCGGTACCGACCGTCGCGCCGAGGGTGACGAACGTGCCCAGCACCGGGCCGAACAACACGCCGCTGGCGGCCGCGAGGATCGGACCCGGCACGAACACCGCGCCGAGTAGGGCCGAGACCACGATGTAGGCGAGCGGCGCGAGAGGACCCGTGGCTGCGACGGTGCGCCGGACGTCGTCGACGTCGACGACACCGGTGACGGCGACCAGATAGAACAACCCGAGCAGGAACGCGGCGAACAGCACGAGGCGCAGGATGTGGCGCCGACGCGAACCCGGGCTGTCGCTGATTGTCATGTCGAGGCAATACTGCCGCATCGGCGAACGTCGAGCCGTCGCCGAGCCGTCGCCGCCGTCGCCGAGCCGTCGCCGAGCGAGAGCAGTCGTCGCCGAGTGAGAAGCCATGGCCGTGATGCGGGCGAAATTACAGCCGGGAATGCTATTTCGGCGACGAAGGTCGACATGTACCATTTGGTACATGCTTACCGAAGCCCGGGTGGAGATCGACGCGCCGGCCGATGTCGTCTGGAAGGTGTTCAGCGATGTCGAGCGGTGGCCCGAGTGGACGGCGTCGGTCACTCGACTTGTGGCGCTCGACAGTCCAGAGCTGTTCTCGGGCAACAGATTCGAGATCAAGCAGCCGCGTATGCCGAAGCTGGTGTGGACGGTGACCGAGCTCTCGCCAGAGTCATCGTGGACATGGGTGCAGCGTTCGCCCGGCGGCGTGACGACGGCGCGCCACGACGTGATCGCGGTACCAGGCGGCCGGACCCGCGTCCGTCAACGGCTCGAACAGGGCGGTCCCCTCGGCGCCCTGGTCGGCCTCGCGATGCGCTCGATGACGAGGCGCTACCTCGACCTCGAGGGCAACGGGCTCAAGGCGCGCTGCGAGCAGCTGCATCATCTCGATGGCCCGACCTCCTGACCTCGCACGGCGCCGCGAACTGCTGGACGCAGTGGTGGCCGAAGTCGCGGCCAACGGGCTTGGCGACCGGTCCCTTCGCGATCTCGCTGCGTCCGTCGGCACCAGTCACCGCATGCTGCTGCACCATTTCGCCTCGCGCGAGGAACTGCTCGTGGCGATCGTCGGTGAGGTCGAGCGGCGCCAGCTCGAACTCTCGCGGCAGTTGCCGGCCGATCCCGCCGAGGCGATCGCAGCGATGTGGGCAAATCTGCGCCGGCCGGAGCTGCGCCCGTTCGAGCGGCTCTTCTTCGAGTGCTACGCGCGCGGAGCGCAGGGCGAGCAGCCGTTCGCCCGAATGCTGCCGGATGCGGTCGAGAACTGGCTGTCGGATGAACAGGGCAGTACGCGAGCGATGATGCGGCTCGGGCTTGCCGTCGCCCGTGGGCTGCTGCTGGACCTCGTCGCCACCGAGGACCTCGACGGCGTCGACGCCGCGGCCGCGGCATTCGCCGACCTTGTGCGCGCGGCCGGCCGGTCCTGAAGACCTCACTCCTGACTGCTGCGGCGGTCGCCGATGAACTCGAGCACGCGAGGGTCGTCGGAGGTGAAACCGTCGACCTCTTCGCCGCCGTCACAGCGCAGCAGCGCGACGGTGACGCTGTTCCCGCGGCGGGCACGGACCTCCCAGACGGCTCCGGAGTCCTGCCAGCGTTGCAGATCCGCGACTCGGTCCGTAGGCATGCCTCTACCATCGCACCGCATGGGTCAGCACCCAAGTGTCGAGGTTTCGCGTGTCTACGACCAACCGAGCGGGGAAGGCACGCGCGTGCTGGTGGACCGGCTGTGGCCGAGGGGATTCCGCAGAGACGATCCTCGTGTCGGCCGCTGGCTGCCCGCGGTTGCCCCGTCGACGGAGCTGCGGCGGTGGTATTCGCATCAGCCGGACCGGTTCCGCGAGTTCGCGGCCCGGTACGAGGCCGAACTCGACAGCGGCGAAGGCGCTGCGGCCCTCACGGAGCTGCGTGGGCTGGTCGCTGAGGGGCCGGTGGTGCTGGTGACGGCCACGCGCGATGTCGAGGGCAGCCACGCCGCCGTCCTGCGTACCGTGCTGTGTCAAGGCGTGTCGTGATCAATCGCCGCCAAGGGAACTAAGTGTGCCCTTACTTGGCACGGTAGGCTCGGCAGGCGATGACCGAGATCGAAGCGGCGCCGGCCGCCGTGCTCCCGCGTGAACTGACCGACATCTCCGATGCCGTGCGTGCAGTCGCGGCGCCGCCCACACCGGTCCTCGCGGAGCCCTACTCGGTCCGACTCGCGGATCCGGATGCGGATGCGGAGATGGTCTCGCAGTGGATGAACCGACCCCATCTGGTGGAGGCATGGGAGTACGACTGGCCGCCCGAGCGCTGGCACCGGTATCTGCAGGCGCAGCTGGCCGGTGAGTACTCGCGGCCGCTGATCGGCAGCTTCCGCGGCCGGCCGTTCGCCTACGTCGAGCTGTACCGGGCGGCGAAGGATTCGATCGCGCCGCGCTACGATGCCGAACCGCACGACATCGGGTTACACGCGGCGATTGCGGACCTGCAGTTCCTCAATCGGGGCATCGGAGCGAGCATGCTTCCGCAGCTGACCGCCAACTTGTTCGATCTCGATCCTCGTTGCTGGCGCATCATGTTCGACCCGGACCACCGGAACAAAGTCGCCCGCGCCGTGTGCGAGTACGCCGGCTGCGTGTTCCTCGGGGAGCACGACATGTCGAACCGGCGGATGGCGCTCTACGCACTTCCACGCACCAGAGACGAAGACTGATCGTCTGCGCGGTCTCCGCGATCGTTGCGGTCACGGATAGCCCGCCAGTCGAGTGTCGCCTCGCCGGACCCCGCCGTCGATGGAGATCAACGCCGGCACCATCTCGCTGGTGACCAGGCCGTCTCCGGCGGTCAGCTCGTCGACGATGTCGAAGGCGGCCGCGATCCTCGGCGGTGTGTCGATGACGATCGTGGTCACGGGCACCTGGCGACTCAGCTGGAACACCCGGTCGCCGTGCGGTCGCTGGCCGCCACTAAGGCCCCAGATGCCCCGCAGCACTGTGGCTCCACTCACCGCGTCCGCCTCGCGGAGCCGGCGCACCAATGCGCGGTGCACAGGAACCCCGTCGTGCAGGGTGGCCGTCGAGGTGTGGACCATCAACTTCTGCCACATCGGGCGGCCGCGGGCATCGGTCTCCGGAAGTGCGGCCGGCCGTGTAAGCAACTGTCCTTTGCGCTTGCAGATCTCGACCCGCTCGACGGTGTACAGGGGATCGCCCGGGAGTCGCTCGAGCTCCTCGATCGCGAGTTCGGCCTGAGCGGCGGTGCCCACCGCGATGATCATTTCGGGCACGTCGACGTTCCGGCTGAAAAAGCGGGCGCGTCCGCGCTGTCCATGCCGGGTGCCGTCGACGCCGAGAAACACTGCGGCGCCGGCGAATCCGAGAGTGTGCAGCCGCTCGCATATCGCCCGGTGCGCGGGCCGGCCTTCGATGCGGTCCTGTCGTCCGACGTAGACCGTCAGCTTGGTGGCGTCGGGAACCGAGGACGTCGACGTCGCGGCGCCGTCACGCAGCCAGGCTCGCTCGATGGTGACCAGGCCGCGCTGCGTCATCGCGACCACCTGGTCGGCGAGCCCGGCGACCTTGTCGGCCAGGTCGACGGCGGCGATGGCGATCGGCGGGTCCTCGGACATGCTCAGTGTCAGGTCGGTGCGCTCCACATGCCGAGGACCAAAACTGGCGATCCCCCGCAGCACGACGCTGGTCGCCAGGCGCGCGTCGCCATAGAGGTCGAGCAGCGCATCGGCGAGGAATTGGTCACCGATGCGGGTGCGCTCGCCGAAGTACGCCGTGAGTTTGAGGTAGTCGGCGCTCACAGGTGGCTCCCGCACCAGAGGCCGACGACTGCTGCGGCGATCCCGAGCGCCGTGCTGACGACGATGTTCGCGGCGGCGGGGACCATCAACCGCTCTTCGCTGATGCGCTGGGTTTCCAGCATCCACGTCGAGAACGTCGTGTAGGACCCGATCAGCGCGGTGCCGAAGAGCAGTGCGAGGTGTGGAGGCAGCGTGAGCCCCGACAGGAGGCCCAGCACCAGCGCGCCGCTGACATTGACCACCAGGGTTCCGTACGGAAAGACTCCGCTGGTCAGCTGAGATACCGCGCGGTCGATGAGGAAGCGCAGTACCGCGCCGACACCGCCGAGTGCCAGGACACCCGCCCACACCGCGACGCTCATCGGGCGAGCCCCGCGCGCCGCACCATCGCGGTGGCGGCGGAGACCGCGACGAGGCCGGTGACGAGGCTTGCGGTCAGGTAGCCGAGCGCCAGACCGTAGTGGCCGTCCTCAACCATTCGCACGATCTCGACCTGCATGGTGGAGAACGTGGTCAAGCCGCCGCACAAGCCGGTGCCGAGCAGTGGTCGGCGGTAGCTCGAGATCGGCAGCCGCTCCAGAAGTCGCGTCGTGAAGTAACCCAGCAGGAACGCGCCGATCGCGTTGACGGCGAACGTCGGCCACGGCCACTGACCGGGCTCAGGGGCGAGCAGCGTCTCCAAACCGGCACGCGCGAGCGTGCCGATCGCACCGCCGGCGAACACCGCGGCCAATTCCCGGCGGTCGTAAGCAAACACAACGGTCAGTATGGTCGGGGATCGCCCAGAGCACGCGGCATCTGGGCGTGGAGGACAATCGGGTGCATGGCGGCCAATCCCCGTGCCGGTCAACCGGCACAACCCGAGGACCTCATCGACGTCGCGCAAGTCGTGACGGCTTACTACACGAGGCAACCCGATCCCGACAACGTCGATCAGCAGGTTGTGTTCGGCACGTCGGGACACCGAGGGTCGAGTCTGGACGCTGCGTTCAACGAGGCGCACATCCTCGCGACGACCCAGGCGATCGTCGAGTACCGCGCCGCGCAAGGCACCACCGGCCCACTGTTCATCGGCCGCGACACCCACGCGCTGTCGGAACCGGCGTGGACCTCGGCACTGGAGGTCCTGGCCGCCAATGATGTTGTGGCGATGGTTGATTCGGCGGACCGGTACACGCCCACTCCCGCGGTCAGCCACGCCATCCTGACGTACAACCGGGGCCGCACCGGCGATCTGGCCGACGGCATCGTTGTCACACCGTCGCATAACCCGCCGCGCGACGGGGGTTTCAAGTACAACCCACCCAACGGTGGCCCGGCCGACACCGACGCCACCGGCGCGATCGCGAGACGCGCCAACGAACTGCTGCGCGACGAACTGAGAGGCGTGCGCAGAGTGTCGCTGGCCGGGGCGGCGGAGTTCACGCGGCGACACGACTATATGGACGCCTACGTCGAAGATCTGGCGAATGTCGTTGAGGTGCATGCGATCAGCGCGCAGAAGATCCGTATCGGCGCCGATCCGCTCGGCGGCGCGAGCGTCGATTACTGGGGCGCCATCGCGGAGCGGTTCGACCTGGACCTGACGGTGGTCAATCCTCACGTCGACGCGACATGGCGGTTCATGACGCTGGACACCGACGGCAAGATCCGGATGGACTGCAGCTCACCGAACGCGATGGCCTCGCTCATCGCCAATCGCGACGACTACCAGATCGCCACGGGGAACGACGCCGACTCCGACCGGCACGGCATCGTCACGCCCGACGGGGGCCTGCTCAATCCCAATCATTATCTGGCGGTGGCAATCGACTACCTCTACTCGCACCGGCCGTCGTGGCCCGCGTCGACCGCGGTCGGCAAGACAGCGGTCAGCTCGTCGATCATCGACCGGGTGGTCGCCGGGCTGGGGCGCGAACTCGTCGAGGTGCCGGTCGGGTTCAAGTGGTTTGTCGACGGATTGCTCAGCGGGACAATAGGTTTCGGTGGTGAGGAGAGCGCGGGCGCATCGTTCTTACGCCAGGACGGATCGGTGTGGACCACCGACAAGGACGGCATCATCCTCGCGCTGCTGGCTTCGGAGATCCTCGCGGTGACGGGCCAGACCCCGTCGCAGCGTTACGCGGCGCTGGCCGAGAAGTACGGCGCGCCGACGTACGCGCGCATCGATGCGCCGGCCGACCGCGAGCAGAAGGCGCGGCTGGCGAAGCTGTCGGCCGAGCAGGTGAGCGCCACCGAGCTTGCGGGCGAGCCGATCACCGCGAAGCTGACGACGGCACCGGGCAACGGCGCGCCGCTGGGCGGGCTCAAGGTGACGACGGAGAATGCGTGGTTCGCGGCTCGGCCGTCGGGTACCGAGGACGTGTACAAGATCTACGCCGAGTCGTTCAAGGGGCCCGAGCATCTCGCCGAGGTCCAGGAAGCGGCGCGCGAGGTGGTCAATAAGGTCATCGGGTGACCTCTGAGAGCGACTGCTCGCCGGCGACCAAGCCGACGCTGCCGCGAGAGGTCTGGCTGCTGGTCGGGGCGAACGTGGTCGTCGCGCTCGGCTACGGCGTGGTGGCGCCGGTGTTGCCGCAGTATGCCCGTCACTTCGGGGTCAGCATCAGCGCCGCGACGTTCGTCATCACCGCGTTCGCGTTGATGCGGTTGATCGCGGCGCCGCCTGCGGGACTGCTCGTGCAGCGCCTGGGGGAGCGCCGGGTGTACATCAGCGGGCTGATCATCGTCGCGGTATCGACCGGGGCGTGCGCGTTCGCGCAGACATACTGGCAGCTGTTGGTGTTTCGCTCGCTGGGTGGCCTGGGTTCGGCGATGTTCACGGTGTCGTCGCTGGGCCTGATGATCCGGATCTCCCCGCCGGACGCACGAGGACGGGTCTCCGGGCTGTTCTCTACGGGGTTTCTCGTCGGTTCGGTCGGCGGACCGGTGCTGGGCAGTCTCACTGCCGGGTTCGGTTTGGCGGCGCCGTTCGTGATCTACGGAGCGGCGCTGCTGGTCGCTGCGGGCGTGGTGTTCGTCAGTCTGCGCGGCAGCACGATCGCGGCGCCGGAGGAGACGGCCGAGGTCGCGGCGGTCTCCGTACGGCAGGTATTGCGACACCGCGCGTACCGTGCCGCACTGTTCTCCAACTTCAGCACCGGTTGGGCGGCGTTCGGGCTGCGCATCGCGCTGGTGCCGCTGTTCGTGGTCGAGGGGCTCGGCCGCGGCGCGGGGGCTGCGGGCTTGGCGCTGGCGACGTTCGCCGTCGGCAACGTCTCGGTGGTCATTCCCAGTGGTTATCTTTCGGACCGGATCGGCCGACGCAAGCTGTTGATCGTCGGGCTTACCGTGTCCTCGGTGTCGACGATCCTGGTGGGTTTCACGACGTCTTGGCCGATATTCCTGGTCGCGGCGTACGTCACGGGCGCGGCGACCGGCATATTCGTCTCGCCGCAGCAGGCCGCCGTGGCCGACATCGTCGGAAACAAGGCGCGCGGCGGGACCGCGGTCGCGACATTCCAGATGATGGCCGATCTGGGATCGATCATCGGCTCGCTGGTGGTCGGTCAGATCGCCGAGCAGGCGTCGTTCCGCTGGGCGTTCGTGGTCAGCGGCGGCATTCTGCTGTTCGCGGCGGCGGGATGGATGTTCGCGCCGGAGACACGGGGCCGGCCCGCCGAGGTGCACACGCCCGCCCGCGCGCTGGGCCCAGAAGCCGGCGGAGAAGTCCCGTAACCAGCGATTTTGAGCGCTTCGCGCGGGTGGTGTAACTTCGATGGGCACAACTCAAGGGGCTATGGCGCAGTTGGTAGCGCACCACACTGGCAGTGTGGGGGTCAGGGGTTCGAGTCCCCTTAGCTCCACCCATAGAAAACCCGCCCTGATTAGTGATTTAGGGCGAGTTTTTTGTTTGCCGACGAGGCCGCTGAGCGGGCGGTTTGTCCTAACTCTGTCCTACCGCTGCCGAGAACACCGCCGACGCGGCGGTCAGGCGGTCGTCGGTCACACGCCCGTACACCGCCTGCGTCATGCGCTCGGTGTGGCCGTGCCACGCGGCGACCACGTCGGCGGCGATCCCCGCCGCACGCATCCGCGAGATATTGCTGTGCCGCAGCTTGCCCAGCGGTATCGCCTTGAATCCGGCAGCCTTGCGCTGCGCGGCGAACTCGCGGCTGTAGTCGCGCACCGGCAGCGGCGTCCCATCGGCCCGCGACAGCAGCAGGTCAGTGTCGGCCAGCGGTCGGCCCACAGCGAGGCGCTCGCGCAGATGGGCGGTGCGCATGGCCTTGAGCATGGACAACTCGCGGGGCGGCAGCGGAAGATCGCGGGCGCTGCGGTCGGTCTTGGTTCCCACGATCATGTCGCGCCCGTTGACGTCGACCCGAGCCTGCCGGATGCGCAGCGCCCCGGCGTCAAGGTCGACGTCGCACCAGCGCAGCCCGCCGACTTCCTCGCGGCGCAGCCCGAGCAGCGTCAGCGCGAAACATCCGGCGAGGCGGTGGGCGGCGACGTGATCGAGGAACTTGCCCATCTGCGCAGGTGTCCAGATGTCGCCCGCGTCGGTGGCGGTGACCGACTTCTGCTCGGGCGACTCAAGCTCGGCTGACGGGTCGTAGGTCAGCCAGCGCATCCGCTTCGCGTGAGCCATGACCGACTTGAGCCGAACAATGGCGCGGCGCTTGGTGGCCGGGGCCAGTGCCTTGCCGCCCTTGCCGGTCAGCGTCGCCGACCAGTCGGCCAGGGCGGCGGGGGTGAGCTTCTGCACCGCCACCGCGCCGAACGCCCGGCGGGCGTAGGCCAGCGACTCGCGGTCGGCGCGAACGGTGTTCGGCCCGATCGACGGGTCGGCCTCGCGCAGCTTGAGCCAGTGGTCGGCGACCTCATCGAACGTCTGGCTCGACTTGGGTGCCCATGTCGCCGATGCCCACTGCTGACGCTGTTCGGTGACCCACTGCGCGGCCTCGCCCTTGGTGCGGAACACCTTGGTGGGCCGGACCTGCTTGCCGGTCACCGGGTCGGTTCCGAGCGTGGGCCGGGCACGCCACCCCTGGCCGTTCGGCAGCCGCTTGATCGAACTGTCGGTGCGGTCGCCGCGCCGCTTGGGCTGTCCGGCGGGCTGGGTGTCGGGGGCGGCGTCCGTGCTCATCGGTCGATCTCCTGTCGGTAGGTGGTGGGCTTGCGGGGCTTGCGCAGTTCGTCGCATCCGAGTAGCGGCGGCTCGGCCTTCTTGCACCGCCGAACCCACCCCTTGACTGTCTCGGTGGATACGTCGCGCCCGAGGGCGCTTGCTGCGCGGTCGGCAACCCGCTCGTAGACGTTGCCACCCTTGGGCGCTTCCTCGCGCACCCACGCCGCCACTTGCGCCAGAAACTGCCGTGCCAGCCGGGGCCGACCGACGCGTCTGCCGCCGGACGTGGGCGGTGCGACTCCCGGCGGCGCGTGCCGGATCATCGCGTCGATAACGCCGTCGGTGAACCGGAATTGCTCGATCCATTCGTGGCCGTCGGTGGTGCCGGTCGCCGCGTCAAGGGTCTGACGCAGCTCGCGAGCGGCGTCGGCGGCCTCGGCGGTGTCGTGCATCGCGGCCGTTCGGGCCAACCGGGCGGTGTTCACGCGGCGCAGTGCGTCCGACGTGATCGGCACGCCGTCGACCGAGGTCACGCGCAGATCGGTGATGACCGGCCCGTCGGCGGTGTCGCGCCACGCAATTTCATAGGTGTGCGCGTGATCGTGGCAGGTGATCGTCACCGGACGCTCGGCGTCGGCGTCCACCTCGACCCCGACCACCTCGCCCGCCCGGCGCGGTGAGTAATTGCGCTTGGTCCCGCTCATAGTTTTCCACCCTAGACGAAACGTCACTAGGGGGCAAAATAGAAACCATGACGATGACCACAGCCGCTAAGGCAATTCCCACTCTGGACGAATTGCGCAGCGGGCCACCGACTCTCAGCATCGAGCAGGCCGCACGCTACCTCGGCGTGAGCCGTGCCTACGGCTACGCAATGGCGCGTGAGGGGCGGCTGCCGACGATCAAGCTCGGCGCGAAGCGCGTGCGGGTGCCCGCCCTGGCGCTGCTCAAGATGCTCGGCGGTGACGGATAAGACCAACTGGCGCAACGCTATTGACCTAGATACGCGTGCGCCCCGCCGGTTGACGAGACCGAGTGGGGCGAGTTACCGAGATGAGGCCGGGTGAGCCAACAGCACAAGAATAACGCCGCCACGGTCGGGCGACCGACCCGAGCGTTGGCCAACGGCCACAAGCGACCAGACCCCAAGGGGCGTATGCCGGGCGAACCCGGCTACAACCCCTACGACAACCCCGACCTCGCTGCGAAGTTTGCCGCCGAGCGCGAGGCGCAGGCCGTCAACGAGAAGCGATTGAAGCGGTGGGCCGCTTGGCGGTATCCGGTCACTGTGCTCGACGGTCGGCCCGAGCAGTGGGCGAGGAAGCTCGCCGACGACATCGCTCGCAGGAACGCCATGGGCGATCCGATGAAGACGACGCCCATGTTGTTTTTCCCCGGTGACAAAGCAGTGAGTGCTGGCGCCTCCGACACCGAGATGAAGGCGCTGCGAGAACTGTCAACAGACGAGATCGAGGTTCTGACGCTCAAGGCGGCGGCGATCCGCGAGGATCGGCGGGCGCAGGCGAGAACGCTCGCCCGCAAGATCGCCGCCGACCGCGAGGCCACTGTCGCCGCGCCGGAACCGCTCAGCCTCACCGACCTGCTAGCCGAGCCGGACGACGGGCCGACGTACCGCATGGACGACGTATGGCCGACCGCTGGCCGTGTGCTGCTTGCCGCGCAGTTCAAGTCGGGAAAGTCGACGCTCGTCGGCAACGTGATCCGGTCGCTGGTCGACGGCGACCAGTTCCTCAGCGAGTTCGCGGTAACCCCGGTCAGCCGCGTCGCTCTGCTTGACACCGAGTTGGACTCACGCACCCTGAGACGTTGGCTGCGTGATCAGGGCATTCGCAACACCGAGGCGGTGTCGGTGCTGGCGCTGCGCGGCGCGGTCTCGACATTCGACATTCTCGACCCCGCCATACGCTCCGAATGGGCGCAGCGCCTCGCGGGGGCCGACGTGGTGATCCTCGACTGCCTGCGTCCCGTTATCGACTCGCTCGGCTTATCCGAGGACAAAGACGCCGGGCGGGTGCTGGTGGCGTTCGACGCGCTGCTGGCCGAGATCGGGGCCGGTGAGGGCATGGTCATCACGCACATGGGACACCAGAACGAACGCGCTCGCGGCGATTCAAGACTGCTCGACTGGCCTGACGCGCTGTGGAAGATCGTGCGCGACGGCGACGAGACCGACGACGACGGCAACCGTCGTCGGTACTTCTCGGCGCTGGGCCGCGACGTCGCGCTGCCCGAGGGTCTGCTGAACTTCGACGCTGCCACCCGGCACCTGACCTATAGCGGCGGCAACCGCAGGGACTCCGCAGCCCTGGCATCCATGCCCGCTCTGCTGGCGATGGTCAGTGCCGAGCCGGGCCAGTTGTCGAAACGCGCTGCCGAGTCGCGGCTGTGTGAGGAACACGGCCTCACTCAGCAAGACGCCCGCCGCACGATCGCAAAGGCGATCAAGGACGGGTTGCTGACGGTCACAGTCGGCGCCCGCCGCTCACACATATTGTCGCCGGGCGGTGTCGACCCGTTCGCACCACCTCCCGATGTTTCGCCCGATCTTGACGATTCGGAGGGCCGATAGATGCTCACTGCGTTAGTGCGTTGCAGTGCGTCACAACGCACTAACGCAGTAGTGCGTCAGTGCGTATATATGACGCACTGCACTACCTGCAGATATGACGAGGTCGGAACGGTCGACGCGCACCGCACTCAAAGCTGGGCGCGGTGGCCGGGAGAGGCGGTGTGCCGATGACCAGATGACCCGATGCCCCCGCCGAGCCGAGGCGCTCGGCGGCGTCAACTGACACACAGCCCAACGGTCGGCGAACCGCGCCGACCAACCCAACCGAGGGATACCGAGATGAGTCCAGACAGCAAGACCACCGAACCGACGGACGAACAGGTCGACGCCGCGATCCTGGCCGCGCTCGCCGAAGCGGGCCGCGACGACGTACACCCTTGGGCTGCGATCAGGCGGCGGGTGCCCCGCTGCCACGACCGTAAGGGCGACCGGCTGGTCGCGCTGTGGCTCACTGGCCGCGTGTGGCTGTGCAAGGTCCGAGGCCGCAATTACGTCGCGCTCGGCGACGCCGACGACGAGCGGATCGTTGCGGCTGCCGGGTCGGCGGTCCGTGTGCGTACGTTCCCGGTGCTCTGACAAACCCTCGTCCGATCTGGCCCGTCCGAACACCTGACCCGAGAGGAACCGTCACCATGAGCAACCCGTCGCGGAACAAGCCCGACGCCGACGAGCGGCAACGTGCGCTCAAGGCGGTCGAGCTGCGCGTTCAAGGGAACACCTATGCCCAGATCGCCGCCGCGCTCGACTACAGCGACGAAAGCGGCGCTCGGCACGCGGTGTCGCGGCTGCTCGCTCGCCGTGAAGCCGAGTCGATTGACGAACTGCGGGCGGTGCATGGCGCGAGGCTTGAGGGCGTGCTGTCGAGCTTCTGGCTCGCCGCCACGACCGGCGACACCGACGCGGCCAGGATCGTGCTGCGCACGCTCGATAGTCTGGCCAAGCTCTACGGCCTCGACGCGCCGACCCGCGTCGCGGTCGGCCCGCAGGTCAGCGCCGTCGAGTTCGCCGAGGAAGCGGCGCGGCTGATCGAGTCGATCGCGTCGATGGACGCGACCGATGACTTGTTGCGCTCGCTGCCCGACGGTGCCGGGCATGCTGTGCTCGACGCTCGCAAGTCAGCGGCACTGCCCGGCGATGAGAATGACGACGAGGAATGGTCGAACATCGGCGAGCCAGACCCTGTGCCAGTCGCATCCATGGTCGCGGTGCCGCAGCCGTTCGCCGCACCGAGACCGCTGACTGTGGTCGAAGCCGAACCGCAGGTGGTGGCCGAGGTCGAGCCGCAGGCCGAGTCCGAGGTGACACCGCAGCAGGTCCCGCCGCCGCGAAGGTTTAATCCGTGGACTTTTCGGATTAACGATCGGTATGACCCGCTAACCGGGTGGAGGCGGTAGGCGGTGAGTTGCCCGCTCTTGTCGGGCGACGGGGCGTTGTCCCAATACTCTCGTTAAGTTGCCGAGTTGCCGGCGTTTCTCCTGATGCTGGTGTCACTCCGCACGGTTACCGTGCGACAGATGGCGACAGATCCGATGGCGGGGCTTCGGAAAACACAGCTCATGATGAGCATCACGGAGCGAGCAGTGCGTGCTTGGCGGCTCGGAGAGTGGGCGCTATTGCACCAGGTGCGACCAGACGGCAGCAGCGCTCCACCAGACCCCCGGCCATTCATGCCCGACCGAGGCAGCAGCCTCGCGTTCGACGACCTCGATTTCACGCCGGACTTGGGCAAAAACCCGGTCACCTCGACTGCGCGGTACCCGGTGATGACGGCAGCCGAAAACCTAGTAGGTGCTGCGCAAGCCCATTCGGCGCCACTGCAGGAAGGAAGAACCAACATTGTGTCGCTGGGCTCACTATGTCGTTGCGCCATTGAAGCGGCTGCCAAGACCGTGTGGCTGCTCGCGCCCACAGTCCGGACAGAGCGACGAGCAAGATGCCGTGGTTTCATTCAAAGCGAGCGCCAGCCGCAACAGAGCTTCCTAAGAATCGAAGCTCGGGTGTTGGCTAAGCGGCAGAGTGATGGGCTTCCCGCGGACTTCCAAAACTTCCAGCGGCATCGCGATGAGTACGACGAGCGTCAAGTTCTGATCTCAGCGCTACCGAAGAGCGAACGCACAAGGCCACCCAGTAACTCGTCGGACATCGTCAGTTGGTCGGCCAAGTGGATCGATGCAAACCCCCCGGCGCACGCCGCAGACGAACTCCCGCTCGGGATGGAACTCGGCGCTGATCGCTTCTACTCCATAGGTTCCAGCTTCGTGCATGGCTTCAAGTGGATGACTGACTACATCCGCGACGACGAGGCGACGCTGAAGGTTGTGGCCGAAGGCTTCGCCGCCGCCGTGGTCATGACCGAATGTGCGGTGTGTCTCTTCGAATCGCAGGCCACGAATGCTGCCAGGGCTGCGGTGCGGAGGGCTAACTACCCGGATTGGTTGGCACCGACCGTGGCTGCATGGCTGCCCCGGTACCAGTGACGCTCCCGCATTCCATGGTGCCCCCAGCGGATGAACGGTGGTCTGCCGACGATCCCGGAACAGTCGGGGGCGCTCCTTAGAATCACCGGCATGGGGGACTTCGACGAACTCGTCGCCAATCTTAATCCTGACGCTCGTGTTCGGGGTCGGCAGTTCGAACGCATCTGCAAGTGGTTTCTCACCAACGATCCGACGTATAAGAACGCTCTCCGCCATGTGTGGCTCTGGGACGAGTGGGTCGGTCGTTGGGGCGGAGACGCGGGGATCGACCTGGTCGCTGAAGACCAGGACGGGCGGCTGTGGGCGATTCAGGCCAAGGCATACGACCCTGCCAGTGCTGTAACCAAGGCGGACGTGGACAAGTTTCTGGCGGAGTCGTCGCGGGCGGTGTTTTATTATCGGCTGCTAATCGCCACGACCGACAAGCTGCACCACGTTGCACGGCGAACGATCAACGACCAAGAGAAGCAGGTTGCCTTCGTCGGGTTGAGCGATCTGCTCACCTCTGAGGTCGACTGGCCCACTGATCCGTTGGACTTGCGCCCGCCCCGTCCACGAAAGCCCGCCAATCCGAGAGATCATCAGCGTGAGGCGATCCGTGATGTCGTGAAGGGGTTCACGAAGTCGGATCGCGGTCAGCTTGTTATGGCGTGCGGGACAGGGAAAACCCTCACCTCTCTGTTCATCAAGGAGAAGCTTGCCTGCGAGCGGACCCTGGTACTACTTCCGTCGCTGTCCTTGCTGAAGCAGACGATGCAGGTTTGGCGGGTCAACGCCAGGGTTCCTTTCGGGGCGCTGCCCGTTTGCTCTGACGAGACGGTGGGAGGTTCCGACGAGGATGCAGCGGTAGGCCATACGAGCGAGCTGGGTGTGCCCGTCACCACCGATCCTTCTGAGATCGCTGCATTCATGCGGCGTCGGTCGGGACCGCGTGTGGTGTTCTCGACCTACCAGTCGTCTCCCCAGATCGCCGCCGCCTTCGACCTAGGGCGCATGCCTGCGTTTGACTTGGTGATCGCGGACGAGGCACATAGGGTGGCCGGTCCCGCGTCTTCCGATTTCGGGACGGTGCTCGATGAGACGGCGATCAAGGCGCGGCGGCGACTGTTCATGACGGCGACCCCGCGCTACTTCACCGGGCGGGTGCTGAAGGCGGCTCAGGACGCCGACCTTGAAGTGGCCTCAATGGACGACCCATCCCAATTCGGCAGCGTGTTGCATCGCCTCACGTTCAGCGAGGCGATCAAGCGCGACCTGCTCACCGATTACCAGGTAGTGGTCGTTGGTGTGGACGACGCGACCTATAAGGAGTGGGCAGAGACGGGCACACTGGTCACCCGCGACGGTAAGACTGTTACAGACGCCCGAACTCTGGCCGGACAGATCGGGCTGGCAAAAGCAATGCGGCGCTATGACCTGCACCGCACTATCTCATTCCACTCACGCGTCGCCCGCGCCCGCGACTTCGCGGCTGAGATGCCGTGCGTACTGGACTGGATGCCTGCCCGGCAGCGCCCGAAGGGCGCTCTGTGGTCACGCCACGCGTCCGGTGAAATGTCCGCCGGTGAGCGCCACGTCTTGCTCCAACACCTGAGCCGACTTAACGACGGTGAGCGTGGGCTGCTGTCAAACGCACGCTGCCTCGCCGAAGGTGTGGACGTTCCGACGCTTGACGGTGTCGCGTTCATAGACCCGCGCCGAAGCGAGGTGGACATCATCCAGGCGGTCGGGCGGGCGATCCGCAAGTCCCACGACAAGAACGTCGGGACCATCGTCATCCCAGTCTTCATCGACACCGACGCCGACCCCAAAGTGGCCTTGGACATCTCGGCTTTCAAACCAGTCTGGGATGTCATTAAGGCGCTCCGCGCCCACGATCGTGAACTCGGTGAGCAGCTCGACGACCTACGGCGGAACCTGGGCAAGAACGGTGCCGGTGTGAAGCTGCCCAGCAAGCTTCACCTCGACCTGCCTGTGAAGGTCAGTACTGAGTTTGCAAGAGCGTTCGACGTGCGTCTAGTCGAAGAGACGACTGCGCCGTGGGAGTTCTGGTACGGGCTGCTAGAGAAGTACGTCGCAGAGCATGGGACCGCTCGGGTTCGGCTGATGGAGCTATACGACGGTCACCGCCTTGGGCAGTGGGTCGTTGTTCAGCGGAACAAGTGGGAGACGCTCTCCGAGGACCGACGGAACAGACTCAGTGCCCTTCCTGGGTGGACAAACGATGTCCGTGAGACTCAGTGGGAGGAAGGGTTCGCCCATCTCCAGCAGTATGTCGCCGAGTTTGGGGACGCCCTGGTCCACGACGAGTGGGTCGCTGAAGACGGATACAGGCTCGGTAAGTGGGTCGGAAAGCAACGGACCAAGTGGGCGAAGCTCTCAGACGAACAGCGGCAGCGGTTGGAAGAACTTCCCGGCTGGACCCACGACGCGAAGAGCACGAGGTGGGAGAAGGGTTATCGGTTGCTCCAGCAGTACGCAGCCGAGACGGGTGACGCGAACCCTCCGAGCGATTACGAGGTCGATGGATTCAAGTTGGGGATATGGGCCAGAACGCAGCGGGCCAACTGGGAGAAGCTAAACGAGGAGAGACGCATTCGCCTCCGCCAAATTCAAGGGTGGATGGTCGACCTTCTGCCGGAAAAGTGGGAGAGGGCGTGTCGTCTACTGGAGGAGTACGCAGCCGAAAATGGCGATGCTGCGGTGCCGCAAGCCCTTGTGGTCGAAGGTATCCCGTTAGGTCGTTGGGTCAGTAAGCAGCGCGACCGTTGGGAACGCCTCACCGAGGAACAACGCTCGCGGCTCGAACGTCTGCCGGGCTGGACTCTCGACGCACGCGGGGTCTGGTGGGAGGAAGGATTCGGGCACCTTCAAGACTACGTAGCGGAATATGGAACTGCTCTTCTCCGACAAAACGTCGTCTACAAAGGGTTTGCTCTTGGTCAATGGGTCAGCAACCAAAAGACCAGATGGAAAACGCTGAGCGCTGAGCGTCAGGAACGACTCCAAGGACTTCCTGGTTGGGCGATGGATGCTCGCTCCGTCAGATGGGAGGAAGGTTTTCAACACCTGCAGGAGTACGTCAACATCAATGGGACCGCCCGCTTACCGAGCAAGTGCGTGTTCAATGGCTACAAGCTTGGAGTATGGGTCAACACCCAGCGGCAGAACTGGTCGTCCTTGAGTGAGGAGCGGCGGAAACGTCTTCTTGCACTTACCGGCTGGACGGGAAACACGCGTATTGCGTTGTGGGAGGAAGGATTCAGCCACCTTCTGAGGTACGTGAGCGATAATGGCACCGCACTGGTCCCGAGCGATTGCATCTCTGACGGCTTCAAACTTGGCCAGTGGGTAACGGTGCAGCGCACGAACTGGAAGTCACTCAGCGACGAGCGGCGTCAAAAACTGGAACACCTTCCGGGGTGGGCGGTGTCTGTTCGCGCCGCCCGGTGGGAGGAAGGGCTTCGTCGGCTTCAGGGATACGTCAACGAGAACGGGCACGCGTCCCCGCCCCAGTCCTTCGCTGATGATGACGGCTATCGACTAGGAATGTGGGTTCAATCGCAACGGCAGAACCAAGCCAAAGGCACACTCAGTCGTGACCAACGGATACGGCTTGAGAAGCTGCCTGGATGGGACTGGAGGCCGCGAGATTCGAGATGGGAAGACAGCTTCCGCAGACTGCAGAAGTACGTCAGGAAGAACGGGCATGCATGCCCACCTCAGACTTTTGAGGATGAAGATGGTTATCGCCTAGGTACGTGGGTCAACTTGCAGAGACAGATTTTCGCCAAAGGGTTCCTCAGTTCGGAACAAAGAGATCGCCTGGAAAAGCTTCCGGGGTGGAAGTGGACGCCCCGCGACGCCCTATGGGAGGAGGCTTTTCGTCGACTGTTGGAGTACGAAAAAGAGAACGGACACGCCAGCCCCCCTCAGACTTACATCAGCGATGACGGCTATCGGCTGGGAGCCTGGGTAAGCCAGCAGCGCCAGAGACACAAGAAAGGCATACTCGCTCCTGATAGATATGAGCGACTTACCAAGGTGCCTGGCTGGGAGTGGGCACCACCGCTCGGAGGTGCAGCGCGGCGCAGGTGACGATTCGAGGTTGGCGAGCGGCTAGCCGGGCGACCCGACCACTGCGCCGGGTCAGCGCCGTCGTGTCGCCGAGAATTAGCTCCCGCCAAGATAGTAATCAGGTGTCCTTGAAAGGCTAGATTTCGTAATCGGGTAGCTCGATGTTGTCGCGCATCCTGCCCGCGAACAGCGCGGCGAGCGGTCGGAAGTTCATAGTGCGAAGGGCCACGTTTCGCAACCACAGACCAAAACGAGTTCGTGTAGCGAAGAAGCCGATCATTTTCTCGGCACCGGCTTGCTTATCGTTGATGAACGGACGCAAGAGCGTTTCATAGGATTCGAAGGCGCGGCGATAGTCGTTGCCGGCGCGTTCAATTTCGCCCGCCATGATGTAGGCCGCTGTGATCGCCAATCCGGTGCCCTCGCCCCCGAGCAACGATATGCACCCCGCCGCGTCGCCGATCAGCGCCACTCGGCCGTGCGACCAGCAGTCCATGCGGATTTGGCTGACCACATCGAAGTAAAGATCGTCGATGTCGTCGATCGCTGTCAAGATACGGGAGCATTCCCAACCTGCGTCGCCGAACGTGTTGCGGAGCTGATCTTTTGGTGAAAATCCGCCGCTGTCATGCTCGCCGCGGAACACGAACAAGAACATCGTGCGATCGTCACGAAGGGTGAACCTCCCCACCTGGCCGCCCGGAATGCCGTAAGTCACATAGACGAGATCGTCGCGGGGTCGGTAGCTATCCACTACGCACGCCGCCACTTTGCAGCCAAGGTAGTGCTCGAAATTCTCTTCGGGGCCGAAGACGAGACTGCGCACATTGGAATGGAGCCCGTCCGCGCCGACGACAAGATCGAACTCACGCGGAGCCGTCTTCTCGAAGGTGACCCGGAGGCACTCCGAGTGCTCCTCGATGCTGTCGATGCTATCCCCGAAGATCGTTTCGACCGTTCCCTCGATGTCGGCGTAGATGGCGGCCGCGAGATCCCCCCGCGGGAGGCTGATCATGTTGTCGCCGATCATGCGGCGAAAGACGTCGACGTCTAGCTCTGCTTGAGTGTCACCGTCGTACCCGACAGTCCGGACGTACTGCACGTCATAACCGGCGGCTCGGATCCGTTCCTCGATGCCCATGCGTTTGGCCACGCGGTAGCCGACACCCCAGAAGTCGATCATGTACCCGCCGGTGCGGAAGCCCGGCGCCTGCTCGATGAGCGTCGACGTATGGCCCGTTCTGTGCAGCCAGTGTGCGAGCGCAGCGCCCGCAACGCCTGCTCCGCTAATGGCAATACGCATAATCAGGCGCTATTCCTGCCGCACTAAGCACCTGTTGGGGGTTTGTCGAGAGTGTGCTGCTCGATCAGCCAAGCCGCGACAGGTTTAGCTCGCCGGGCCGAGTCAACGTCGCCTTCGGCAGCGCAGACGATGCTTCCCTTCACCAGGATGTTGAGGCTCCATGCCAGGTCCTTGGCATCGCGTAAGCCGGCCTGCTCGGCACGGTCGCGAAGGATGTCTCGGATTTTGTCGAGGTGGCCGACGCATGCCTGACCGATGCGGCCTTCAGCGCCCACCTCGAACAGGACCTTTACGAAGGAACAGGCTTCGTAGTCCGAGCGGCGGTGGAACCACTCATCCAATACGTCGAACAACGCGAGGAGTTGTTCCTTCGGGTCCTCGGCGCGCTCGCGGGGTTGCCGGTCGATCACTTCATTGGTCCACACCTGGGCGCGGCGGTCCATGAACGCGAGCACAAGGTCCTCTTTGGACGAAAAGTGCCGATACAGGGTCGCCTTCGCGACGCCCGCCTTAGCCACGACTTCGTCGACGCCGACGTCGCAGATCCCGCGGTGGGTGAACAGTTCGTAGCTGGTGCCGATGATCCGCTCGCGGGCGCTGGGCGCGTCATTGGTCGTCATTCGAAGCTCTCCTGTGCCCTGGCGAGTCGGTGGTTTAGAGACAGATGGGTCTGTCTACTAATAGTGCATGCGGCGCCCGCTCGCGACAAGCTGACCAGAACGGGCGACTGCGACTCACTGAACGAGGACCCAGAAGGGCCACGAAGTGCAAGCAAGGAGTGATCCATGCCTGAAGTGGAATTGCATCACGACGGACACCCCGCGTTTCGCCGCCAGGTCCGCTTCGATTGGTCGAACCTGCCAGTGCATTGGGTGCCGGGCGACCCGTTCTCGACACACATGGTCAACGTGCTACATCTGCTGCTTCCCGAGGGCGAGCGCCACTTCATCAAAGCCATTCTCGAAGCGTCATCACTGGTCGACGACCCGGAGCTGGAGGCGGCCATCAAGCCGTTCATCCAGCAGGAATCCTGGCACGCCTGGGCGCATCAGGTGGTCTTGGACCGGTTGGCCGAGCAAGGCATCGACACCACTGAATACACCGATCGGCTCGGGAAATGGCTGTCGGTGTCGCTGGGTGATCCGCCGAAGATATTTCCGGCGCCGCTGAAGCGGTGGTGGCTCTATCGGCGCCTGGCCGATGTGGCTTCCCTTGAACATTTCACTGCGGTCCTGGGGCAGTGGGTGCTGCAGAACAA
Source organism: Mycobacterium sp. E740 (assembly GCF_001672895.1). Lineage (GTDB taxonomy): Bacteria > Actinomycetota > Actinomycetes > Mycobacteriales > Mycobacteriaceae > Mycobacterium. Next base: position 38,833 of record NZ_LZKP01000161.1, on the reverse strand, counting down.
GGGGCTGGAAAACGCGGGCGCCGACCCTGTCATGCTCGATCTGCTGCGCTGGCACGGCGCCGAAGAGGTCGAGCACCGCTCTCTGGTGTTCGACGTCTACCAGAACGTGTGTGGAAGTTATTGGATCAGAGCGTTTTCGATGCTGATGACCGCACCACTGTTCATCTTCTGGTGGATTCGGGGCGCCCGCTATCTGATGGCCAACGACAAGTCGATCGACGCTAAGTGGCGTTGGCGCGACTGGCGGCGAGCTGCCCGCAAGGATCTGCTGCCGGGGCCATGGCACCTGCTGGTAACAGTGCCTCTCCGGTATATGCGCCCCAGCCACCATCCCGGACCCGAGGCGGATACCCAAATGGCACTGGACTACCTCTCGTACTCTCCGGCGGCCCGAGACGCCCGCGAGCGCGCCGAAGCACACGAACGGTCAGCGGCGATGCAAGCCGCCCACAGCTAAGGCGCCCACCCGTAAGCGGTCAACCAAAGAGGAGTGTCGATGAAGGTTCTGGTGGATTTCGATACCTGCGACGGCAACGGCGTCTGCATGAGCATTTGCCGCGAAGTGTTCGATGTGCGCGAGGACGGCCTGCACCTTCTTCAGGAACAGCCCGGAGACGAGCTGCGCGACAAGCTGGTCGGTGCGGAAGTCTCGTGTCCCACCGGCGCAATCACTGTGAAGGACTGACCGCACCATGCCGTCAGATCATCAGCTAAAGCAGATTGTCGTCGTCGGGGGCGGAGTGGCGGGAACGATGGCCGCGCAAACGCTCCGATCAGAAGGTTTTGACGGTGAGCTGACGATCGTCGGCGCCGAACGGCATGCGCCCTACCACCGTCCGGCCTTATCGAAAAAGCTGTTAACCGGCGAAGTGCACCGGGCGGGCATAGACATGGCGCCGCAAAATGAGTTTGACGCAAGAATACTGCGAGGCGCTAATGCCGTCGGGCTGGACATGGCGTCACGCACCGTTCACGTCCGCGACGGCAACCAAGTCAGTGCGCTGAAGTTCGACGGGCTCGTCATCGCCAGCGGCGCCGATGTACGCCAATGGGCCGGTGGCAAAGTGCCCGGCGGCGTTATGCCGCTTCGCACCGTCGACGACTGCTTGGCCATCCGCTCCAAGCTCGGCAGACGCACTCGCGTCGTGGTGATCGGCGGCGGGTTCATCGGCACCGAAGTCGCCGCAAGCCTGCGCTCGTTGGGCCACAAGGTGACTCTGTTGTCTCGGGCCAGTGCCTTACTGCACTCCGCATTGGGCGAGGAGATGGGAAGCTGCTGGACCGATCTGCATCGCCAACGCGGCGTCGACGTGCGAGTCGGCGTCAAAGTCGACGGTTTCGCCGGCAACGGTCATGTCAAGTCCGTTCAACTCAGCGACGGTTCAAAGGTGAAGGCCGATCTGGTCCTCTTCGGCCTCGGGGTTGAGCCAGCCACCGATTGGCTACAAGGCTCCGGAATCAAGCTGGACAAGGGTGTGGTGTGCGACGCGACCGGTGCCGCAGAAGCCGTGACCGACGTCGTCGCCGCAGGCGATGTTGCGCGCTGGTGGCACCCGCTCTATCAGCAGCATCTACGGATCGAGCACTGGGACCAAGCCTCCCGCCAAGGCGTCACAGCGGCGCGCAATCTGTTGGCCGGATCCGCTGACGCCCAAGAGTATGACGCAGTGCCGTATTTCTGGTCCGACCAATACGACGTGAAGCTCCAACTGGTCGGCGTGCCAACGGGATACGACACCGTAGAGGTCATCGAGGGAAGCCTGCGCGCCAAGGAGTTCGTCGCTGCATACGGGAAGGACGGACGAACAGTCGCGGTGCTCAGCACCATCCCCGGCCGAGTAAACGAGTACCGCAGCGCTATCACACACCGAGCGACCTTCCCTCCACGCCCCCACGCGAAAGCCGGTTTAACCACTTCAACATCAGAGCCACAGCGACGACCGGCCACCCGGTGACGCGATAGTCGAGGTGTGAAGTCACGGAATTGGTTACTACGGCATCCCGGTGGGTGTTCGAGATTGCGCAGCGGACGGAAGAACACGGCGTAGGGTCACGACTTCAACGCGAACACCTGTTCGGCGTGTCCTAGCAGTGTCCTAATACTCTTGATCACTCGCAAACACGCGGTAGACACATGAGCACGAAACTGACCCGCTGACGTGGACGAATCGGCACGCTCTAGACGTCCGAATACGTTCCAGCACACCTTATTTTACCCTGGCAGTGTGGGGGTCAGGGGTTCGAATCCCCTTAGCTCCACTTTTTGACCGCAGGTCGACCTTTTCCCGTTAAGAGGCTTGCTGCGCCCTCTTGACCATCTGCACCGCTTCGTTCATCGCCGTTTCGGCCTGCTTTCGATACGAACTCATCTCTTGGAGTTGCGCCTCGGTGGTTTGCGGGTTGAGGCCCTGGCACCGCTGCGAGAACTCGCGGAGATTCTCGACGACCACAGAAACATGGCCGGTGAGAACGCGGTCCGGCGTGGGCAGTTTCGCTTCGAGCTTGTTCACGTTGGTGTCCAGATCGCGGCAGGCTGCGCGTGCGTCGGTGAAGTCGAGGCCTTGCATCGCTCCGCCGATCCAGGTGAAGTCTTTGCCGATGTCGTCCAGGCTGGACGAGAAATGATCGCTTCCCCACTTTGCGATCGCTTCGGCGGGAGAGACGCTGGTCGTTGCCGTCGTGCTCGACGCAGCAGTGTCGCGGCCATCTCCGCATCCAGCCAGCATGATCCCTGCTGCGATGGTCGCGGTGAGCGCCAGGATGTTCCTCCCCATAGGGGTCGATGCTAACGGCCGGTCGGCTGCCATCTGAACGAATCGCTGCTGCTCACCGGCGAAATCGCCGGGCGATCTGAGCGCATGAGCGGTCATGCTGTGTGTGGCTATTCCGGGACAGCGGTCAATGCTGTTCTGGCATGGTCGATTTGGTCGAAGGCGTATGCCGCCATGGCGGCGACGCTCATTGCCTCGCCTCGGTGCGCGAGCGATTCGTAAGTCTGGTCACCGAGGAGCTCGCGTAACTGTGTTGTCAGTGCTGCCAGTTCCGGAAGAGACACCGCGACCATGGGATTTACCGCAGCGAATCCGGCGATAGTGGCCGCCGGTTCGTGCCGGCCGAGCCGGTCGAGCGCAATGGCCAAGGTAGCCAGCGGATTATGCAACATGCCGATGTTGCCCGACTCGTGGTTCTTGCGGATGGCTACGGCGAGGGAATCCAACGTCGCTACTGGTTCCCCGTGCTCGGCCTCGAGTCCGCACATCCAGTACGCGAACTGCGTCTCGAGGAATCGGTTGCCACTGCCCCGCGAGACGTCCACACCGCGGCGAAATGCCTCGAGCGCGCGAGCCGAATCAATGTCGCGGAAAGCAAACCCCCACGCGAAATGGGAATACGCAATCACCCACGGATTGCCGAGCGCTTCGGCGGCGTCGGTGAGGCCATCGGCGGTCACCCTCGCCTCGTCGGTCCAACCAGCGGCGGCCAAGGCGAACACCAGATTGGCCCAGACCAATGTATCGGCGTCTCCGCCGCGCGCCAGCAAGTCGCGGCACAGCCCGACATATCGTTCGGGCTGGCCTACGAATAAGTAGGCGCTGGCGAGAAATGGCGCAGCAATGGTCGCCACCTTGTCGGGGGCAGCGGCGATCACTCCCTGACCGATCTCGCTGTAATGCACAGCCTCTTCGAAACGTCCTACGAGAACGCACAGCGACGCCCCCACGCAAATGGCAGCAAGGCGCGGATGGCCGACTGCATGGGCGGGCTCAATCAGCTCCTCGGCCCAAGCTATCGGTTCATAGTTCTCCAAAAACGGACCAAAAAGTCCCGCATACGCAGCGATGGCGGCGGCGGCGTCCAGGTCGCCATGATCGGCGGCCCACCGGAACGCGGTGCGCAGGTTGGCCATTTCGACTGTGAACCAGTCGTATGCCTCGCTTTGGCGCGGGCTGTCCCACAGGTCCATGACGTCGGTTTCGCGGCCGGCGTAGTAGCGGGCGTGTGCTATCCGGACCGCTTCTCCCGCGCCGGATGTGACGAGTTGTTCCTCGGCGAACTGACGGATCGTTTCCAGCATCGCGTACCGGGTCCGCCCGCCCGACCGCACGGCGAGCATCAGCGATTTGCGCACCAGCGCGTCGAGTACTTCGAGGATCGCGTACTCGTCGCGGTCGTCCGATCCGGCTACGGCGCAGGCGCTCTGGAGGTCGAACCCGCCGGCGAAGACCGAACAGCGTTCCAGAACAGTCTTTTCGGCGTCGGCGAGCAGGTCATAGGACCATGCCACGGCGTGGCGCAGCGTGTGGTGGCGTTCCAACCCGCGCCGCGAGCCGACCAGTAGCCGGAACCGGTGATCGAGCCGATCACGCATCTCGCTGGCGGTCATCGACGACATCCGAGAAGCGGCCAGTTCGATGGCCAACGGGATTCCATCCAGGCGCTGACAGATCTCGATGACTGCGGTGGCTTCATCGCCGTCAGCCATCCATGAGCCCGGCCCGATGTCCTTCGCACGTTGAAGGAACAAACTCACTGCTGCGGAATCGATTCCCGTTGTGTCCAAAGACCGCACCGGCCGAATACTCTCTCCCGGGAGGCCGAGTCCCTCGCGGCTGGTGGCGAGGATTCGTACTGTCGCCGAGTGCGCGAGCACGGCTTCGATCAGGTCGGCGGCTGCGTCGAGGACATGCTCGCAGTTGTCGATCACCAACAGCCGGACCCGGCCCTCCAACGCAGCCGCCACTGACTCAGCGACGGTCTTGCCCGGTTGCTGGGTGACGCCGAGCACCGCTGCCACCGCATCGGGCACAGCCGCCGGATCGGTTACCGCTGCCAATTCGAAAAGCCAGAGGCCATCAGGAAATTCATCGGTCAGCCGCGCTGCGACTTCCACCGCCAGACGGGTCTTGCCGACACCACCCACACCGGTCAGCGTCACCAACCGATGCGCCTTGACAGCCAGTGCGATCTCGTCGACATCGGAGTCACGCCCGAGCAAGCTGGTGGTGACAGGCCGCAGATTTCCGCGCGTTGTGTCGAGCGCCCGTAACGGAGGAAATTCCGTGTCCAAGCCCGCAGCTCGCACCTGGAACATCCCGACGGGCACCGCCACGTCACGTAACCGCCGTCGCCCGAGATCGACGAGGTCGACTCCACTGAGCAGACCAGCTGTCGAGTCGGCCACCAAAATCTGACCGCCATGGCCGGCGGCCATCACCCGCGCGGCCCGGTTGAGCACCGCACCGAAGTAGTCCCCGTCGCGCGGTTCGGCTTCGCCGGTTGCGATGCCCATCCGCACCGGCAGCTTCAGCTCCCGCTGCGCGCTCACCGCCGCATCCACCGCGGATCGGGGTGAGGCGAAGGCAGCGCACACACCATCACCGGTGTGCTTGAACAGCCAGCCCTCATGCACCGCGATCGCGTTGCGCAACACGTGATCGTGGGCGGCCAGCGCCGCTCGCATCTCATCGGCGTTGGCTTCCCACCGACGGGTTGAGCCCTCCACGTCGGTGAACAGGAAGGTCACGACGCCTGTAGGCGGCGCCCCCGCGGCCACTCGCAAAGGATGCCACACAACGCCCTGTTCACACCGCCATTCAGGGCCGAAGTCTGCGCCGTAGCGGCAGGGACGCCGTCGCGGTGCGGCGCCTACCTGATGGTCACGCCGGCGTCGACCTTGAACTCGAGTCCGGTGACGTATCTGGATTCATCCGAAACGAGATACAGAACCGCATTGCTCACGTCGACGGCTTCGATCAGCGGCGCGGGCAACGCGTTCAGGAATATCGGGACAAGATCCGCTCTGGCCGCGACGTGTTCGTGCAACGTCGGCGGCGCCATCCCGGTCGCCACGCCCGTCGGGTGAACTGTGTTGACCCGGATGTTCTCGGAGGCAAGCTCATTGGCGAGAGCCAGCATCATTCCGACGATGCCGTGTTTGGATGCGGTGTATGGCACATGCAGGGGAGTGCCTTTGATCCCGGCCGACGAGCTGATGTTCACCAGACTCCCGCCGCCCTGCTCGAGCAGATATGGGATCGTCGCCGCGCACGTGTTCCATGCGCCGATCAGGTTGACATCGAGGACCAGACGCCACTGCTCGGCGGTGGTCACATCCCACGTGCCCACGGTCAGGACCCCGGCATTGGCGACGGCCGCATCGAGTCCGCCCAACTCCGCCGCCGCGCTGTCGACCGCCGACTTCAACACCTGCTCGTCACGCACGTCGGCGACGCGGGTGATCGCGGTGCGGCCACGCTCTCGAACGAGACGGGCCGTTTCGTCCAGATCAGCTTCAGTGGCCAGTGGGTAGTCGAGGCCACAGATGGGTTCGCAGATGTCCACCAGCACCAGGTCGGCGCCCTCTTTGGCCAGTCGTACAGCATGACTGCGGCCCATGCCGCGTGCCGCGCCGGTGATCAGCACACGCTTGCCGGCTGCTCTGCCGACGCTCTCGTTGTTGCTCATAGCTTGTTGCAGAAGCCCGCGTCAACCGGAAAGGTCACGCCCGTAACATATTTCGCGTCATCGGACGCCAGATAGGCAATTGCCGCACTGATGTCCTCAGGCTCGAGCATTTCCACGGGCATCGGGTTCTGCAGGTGTGGACCGCCGCCAGGGTAGTTCTCGAGGAACGCCGTCATCGCCGGGTTGACGGCCATCATGGTGTTCACCGCGGTCGGATGCACGGTGTTCACCCGGATGCTCATGGGTGCCAATGCATTAGCCAGGGTCCGCATCAAGCCGACAATCCCGTGCTTGGATGCTGCGTAACCGAGACCGCCACCCTGAATGCCGCCGAAACCCTTCAGCCCCGCGGTGGAACTGGTGAAAATGATGACGCCGCCGCGGTTGCCCGCGATCAGATGCGGGATCGCTGCGAACGCAGCGTGATACGCACCGTCGAGATTGACTCCGATTGCGGCGCGCCACTGTTCGAGTTCCTCTTCGATGGTCAGCTCGCGGAACGCCACGGGCGAGATGCCCGCGTTGCCGAGCACGATGTCCAGGCGCCCGAACTGATCGACTCCCGCATCGACCGCCGCCTTGACCTGATGGAAGTCGCGCACGTCGGCGACGGTCCCGAGCATCTTGCCGCCCGCTCGTTCGACCAGATCGATCGTTTCGTCGAGCTCGGCGCTCGACGCCATCGGATAGTGGTTCGCCGGGATATCGGCGCAGATGTCTATCCCGATGATGTCGGCGCCCTCTCGGGCCAACCGCACCGCGTGGCTTCTGCCCTGACCACGGGCGACCCCGGTGATGAAGGCGACCTTGCCGTCAAGCGATTTCGACACTGCTATCTTCCTTCCGCGCTGTCAGCGGAGATCCGCTGCCACGATTCGTCGGCGGCCTTCTGCAGGACACGGCCCTTGGACACACCGCTGTAAGCGGTGAATTGCTGGATGACTTCGTTCATCTCGGTGCGACTGATGTCGCCTGACTCCAACGCCGACCCGACGTGGGAATAGATCGGGCCGAGCGCACCGGCCACACCGACGGCGGCCACGGTGATGAGGCGACGCTCGCGCCGGCCGAGGTTCGGACGTTGCCACAGGTGGCCGAAGACGAAGGCCAAAATGCCGGCGTGAAAGTAAGGCGAGTCTCGCGGGGGAGCGGGCAGCAGGTTCACGTCGACGAAGCACTTCTCGCCTTCCGAGAGACGAACTTCGTGGTCGGTCGGCCCAAGCGAGTCCAGAGGGAGATCAGGGCGCGCAGCGACGTCTTCGCCCCGTTCGGCGGCCAACCGCGCGAACTGACTTCGTGCTGCGCCCTCGGCTTCCGAAGCTCGCGGCCAACCGCAATACACCGCGAACTGGAGTACGAACTCGAGAAGTTCCTCGTAGCCGATGTCGCCGCTGGCCAGCGCGGCGTACATGTGCTCGTTCATGCGATCGACGTCGTCGAGAGCGCAGACACAGGTCAGCGTGACGAATCGACGGTCTCTCCGGCTCAAGCCCGGCCGGTCCCACACCGGGCCCACAACCGGGTCACTGACCATCACATCGAGAGACGGATCGTCGGCAGCCATCGGCATCACTCTTCCTGCTTGAAGGCGAACGACTGAATAGTAAGGCGATGGACTTAATCCGTCCAGTGTGAAATTCTGGCGGCATGTCCGACCCCGCGCCCGCTTCAGTGCGTCCGTCAGCGAAACAGCAGCTCGTGCTGACCGCCGAACGGCTCTTCGCCCAACACGGACTCGACGGCGTCGGGCTACGCCAGATCGGCTACGAGGCAGGCATGGCCAACAAGTCGGCGGTGCAGTATCACTTCGGTTCCAAAGACGGACTCGTGCACGCGATCCTGCTCAACCGGCTCGAACAATTGACGCGGCGCCGGCGACTCCTCGAAGCGAGCAGACCGCGCGATGACTTAAGGGCAGTGGTCGAAGCGCATCAACTTCCGCTGATCGAACTCGCCGAAGACGAAACCTGCTTCTATCTGCCCTTTCTCGAACAGCTCCTGCGCTACGACTCCACGGTGAGTCCGCTGGCGGCATTGCCCGAAACGCATCAAGAGTCACATCAGACGTATGTGGACAAGGTCGGGGCTCTCATCGATCATGTCCCGCAACCGTTGCGCGACAATCGGATTCATCAGGTTTCTGCCCTGTGCGTGCATGCGTGCGCCGATCGGCACCGTGCTCTTGTGTTCGGCGTACCGGTCATGTCCTACGCGGTACACGTCAGTTCTCTTCTCGACGCGTTCGTTGCGCTGCTGACGGCGATGCCCTCCGACGCGACACTCGTTGCGCTGAAGGGCGCAAAGAAAGAACCGTCGAATCTTCGTGCCCTGCCCTGACCGGAGCGCGCCGGTTGACGCCGCGGGATCGTTTATCGTTGGGCTATGAGTAGCCCGCGAGTGCCCGGTGGTGTGGTGCACAAGCTGCCGACCGATCTACGCAACGCTCTGGTCTCCAACGACACCGCGTTGGCCGCCTGGAACGACATCACGCCGCTGGCCCGCAACGAGTTCATCTGCTGGGTGGAGGACGCCAAGCAGGACAAGACCCGCGAGCGCCGCATCCGCCGGACTCAAGAGGAACTCGAAGAGGGTAAGCGACGTCCCTGCTGCTGGCCCGGGTGCAAACACCGCGAGCGCACCGGAAAGTAGCTATTGCTCGTGCGCCGGCGCCGATTGCAGCTCCGGGGCCGCCGCGGCGAGCAGCGCGGCGCGGTCCCCGGTGCGGGGCGGGTAGATCCGCCTACCGTTGATCGTCCGCTTCGTCGCCTTGGCGGCCGCACCGGTGGCGACAACACGGCGGTCCCAACCTTCGGTGTAGACCGCACCCGCCGGACCCAGGTCCAGAACCGTGACATACCAGGGGATTCGGAGCGCCAGCATGGGTTCGCCCACCAGATCGCTGATCACGTTGTATCCCGCGTAGCGCCCCATCGGTCTGCCGTGCTGACAAGACATCACCGACATGTGCTCGTCGTCCATTCGCGCCGATGCCACGTCGCCGGCGGCGAACACCTTCTCGACACCCTCGACACGCAGATAGTCGTCGACGGGCAGGCGTCCTAACCGGTCACACGTCACCCCCAACTGTTCGGTCAGCCGGCTTGCCCGCATTCCGGCGCACCACACCACGGTGGCGGCGCTGATGACGTCGCCGGTCGACAGTGCGACGCTCCGCTCGCCGACCGCCGTGACAGCCGCGCTAGTGACCGCCTCAATCCCGTTGTCCGCCAATGCTTTCTCGATCACCGGTCGCGCCGAGGCGCCCATGTCCGATCCGACGAGTGCATTGTGGTCCACGAGGACAACGCGCGGCTTCACCTGGGGGCCGAGCGCGTCGGCAAGCATCCCCGGCAACTCGCTGGCGGTCTCGATCCCGGTGAGTCCTGCCCCGACGACGACAGCCGTCGCCGACGCCGCATCGTCGCGCCCCAATCCGCCGATGTGGTTCTGCAACCGCACCGCCGCGTCGTAGGTGTCCACGTCGAACCCGAACTCCGCCAGGCCCGGGATGTCCGGTTTCACCACGCGGCTCCCGGTGGCCACCACCAAGCGGTCGTAGCGAAGAGTCGCGCCGTCGGCCATGCGCACGGTCGCGGTCGACGCGTCGATGCCGGTCACCTGGCCCACGATGTGCCCGATTCCTACCGGATCCAATAGCTCGCTCAACGGAATTCGGCACTCCGTCAGGTCAGCCTCGTAGTTGCGGACCCGGATGTCGTGATACGGCTGGCGGCTGACGACGGTCACCTCTACCGCGTTCTCCGCGCCTAGCTCATCGAGCCGTCGCGCCGCACCCAGCGCCGCCCACAGCCCCGCAAAGCGTGACGATAGTGCGATGCCTGACGCGCGTGTCCTCGTTCTCGGTTCGGGCTTTGCGGGGCCGGGGGACAAGGGGCAAGGGGAGAAGGGCGAGTGTCGGGTTGCTCGACGCATCGTGCGGCGGCACCGTCGGTCGACCCGACACTCGGCCTCCCGGCTAGAGGTCGGCCAGTTTCGCCGCCATCCCGCGCGTCTCCCACACATTCAGCACGTTGGTCAGCATCTGCAGCGGCGCCCGCACGCCTTCGTCGCCTTTGATTCGCGGATCGCTTCGCGTGGTGTGCGGTCCGGCATCCGGGAGCCGCGTGCGAATGAGTGCCGGCACGTCGAGCAGCCACGTGGCGCCCATCAGCGTCGCGTACAACACCAGGTCGCGTTCGATCGTCGCCGCCGCGAGCGCAGGCCCACCGCGAGCGGCCATCTCCTCGCAGAACGTCTCGAGAAGCTCATCGAGATGGCAGTCCCAGAGCCATGTTTCAGCACCGGACAACGAGCCCCAGACCGCCATCGCCACGTTCATCCGGCTGACACATCCCCAGTCCATCAGCCCACACTGCAACTCTCCGCCGTCGCCGCGCCAGAACCATGCGTTGTCGACGTTTGCGTTCCAGTGGCACAGCGCGAGGTAGTCGACGTCATCGGCCAGCTGCCGCCACACGTCGGCTTCCCGTCGCAACAACTCCCCGGCCTCCGCACCCAACCGTGAGAGAAACCGCGCAGATCGGACGTTCTGGGGGAACAGGCCGGGGTGGCCTCGCACGAACTCGGCGAGCCGGCCCAGTCGACGGTCGAGTTGTTCGGCGGTGAAAACGGGCCGTTGGCCCACCGTCGCGGCCTGCAAGTCCAGCGGGAACTGCGCGACCAGGTCGGCGGGCAACCGGCCCGAGCGTTCCGTGCCCGCCAACCGGGCCACCGCAGTCAGCAACGCTCGGTAGTGTCCCGCCTGATCGGGCATCTCGTAGTCGAGGCACTTGTGGTACTGGGGCTCGATACCCATGTGCCCGAAAGCGATTCGTTCACTGAGCAGCAGTCCGGTGCCCGTTTCCCGATGGAAGTCGGCGAACTGCGTGACCGGCACAGCGATGGGGAATCCCGGCGCGCGGGTGAGCGCTGCGAAGCGTGTCTCGGCCTGCATCTGCTGGCGGCCGGCATCGCGCACCGCATCGTCGAAATCGCGGGAGAACTTGACGAACAGGTCGGTCGCGACGCCGTCGTCCGGTCTGGCGTATCGGACGGTCAGCACTGCCTTGCGGCCGGTGCTGCCGCCGGACACCTCCTCGAAATGGTCGATCGCGACGACTTCGTTGTCGTGCGCCAGCGCGCCGAAGGTGCGGAACGCCTCGGTGAGAAAGCCGGTCCCGGATGCCAGGAGGGCTTCCGCATGCGTGGGGAACGACAGGCCGGTGGTGTCCCCACGGACCGCGTCGACCTTCACCGGCGCCACTCGCAGATCAGGGCTTGTTGCGGCCCGACCGGCTCAGTCGCCATTCCGGCGGGAAGTTCAGGTCGTTGTCCTTGACGACGTTGTTGAGCCCCTTCTCGAAGGTGCCCTCGGTGAGGTCGACGTCGTTTCGCTGATCGTTCTGGATGAGCGGCAACATCCCTTCGACCATGCCGGTCAGCAGGCTGCCGAAGTACTCGCCCTTGTGCTGTTTGTAGAGCTCGAGAAAGGTCTTCTGCACCGCGACGGTGTCGGTGGGGCGCGACTTCGAGCACGCCAGCGCATACTTCTCGGTCTCGGCTTCGAGATTGTCCCTCGGCACCACGCTGTTGAGGAAGCCGCAGTCGTACATCTCCTGCGCGCTGAAGGGTCGCCCAGTGAACAGCATCTCGGAGAACTTTCGCAGCCCCATGGTCTCTGCCCACCACCACAGCCGTGGCCCCCAGCCGACATAGCGGAAGGCCGGATGGCCGAAGAGCGCGTCGTCGGAGGAGATCACCAGATCGGCGTCGCCGGCCTGGTAGAAGTGCCAGCCGTAGCAGTACCCCTTGGCCTCGATGATGCTGATCTTGCGCAGCTCTTGCAGCGGCCGGTTTCCGGCGCGGGCCTTGGCGTAGAAGTCGGTCACCGTGGACAGGTAGCGGTACGAGCCGCCCGGGGGGTACCGGACGTCGTCGTCGTTGATCGCGAGTTCGTGCAGCAGCGGCATGCCGGGGTTCTCCAGCATGTCGCGTTGCTCGGGCAGGTCCCCGCCGCTGCCGAAGTCCTCGCCCTCACCGCGGATCACGACGACCTTGACGTCGTCGTCGACATTGCACTTGTGGATCATGTCCGCATACAGCTGGCGCATGCCCATGGTGGTCGAGTTCTGGGCCTCGGGACGGTTCAACGTGATGTAGGCGATCCGGTTCGTTCTGTCCTTCTCGAACCTGATGTGCTGTTCGGCTTCGCGCTTCATCTCCTCATAGTCGTGATCTGGCACGCCCGTTCTCCTTTCAGAACCTCTCACCACGAGTGGTCAAATGCTTGTAGCACAGCCGGTTTCGTCCAAAGCGAAGACCGCCGCCGGCTTTGCCTCCCGCCGGAATCGACGCGAAACGATGACCACGCGTCACTGGCTGGTGGACAGTCTGTCAGCGCGCGGCGGCAGCCGGACTGTTTGTACTGTCCGCTTAAAACGACGTGCGCGAGAGCCGACGCTCCGACATTGGCAAACTTCGCCGGCGAGCTGTTCGAGGAGCGCCCCGATATCGCTGTATTGCCCAGCCGTTTTTTGTGCGACAATCCCTCCTGAACCCTCCGACGAGGGTTCTCTTTTCGGACGGAGAACGATCATTCGTACGTCGCCTTTGCGCATGACCGCGGGTGCCTGTGTGCTAGCTGCCGGACTGATGTTCGGCGCCGGCGCGATCGCGGCTGCGGACTCCGATTCCGGCGGCAGCGCCGGCGGCGGGACGGGCGGATCGAGCCAGGGCACCTCAGGGGGCACCCAGAGTGCCGGCACATCCAGCGCAACCACCTCGAGCAGCACCAATACCCAGGCGAAGACCGGCCCGGGCGCAACACAGGGTCCGAGAATCAGGCTGTCCATCCCACGGCTGTCTGTCCCGCGACTGAGCGGGACCCGTGATCGGCTGACGCCGTCGACCCGGGTCGGCGACAAGCAAGGCACTGCGTCCGACGAGGTTGAGTCGAGCGCCACCGGCCAGGAAACCGCCTCCGCCGCCGAGCAGACGGCGCCCAGCACCGAGGCTCCGGTGACACCGGCGGCCGCCACGCCCGCGGCGACGCCGTCGGCCACCCCCTCGGCGACCGCATACTCCTCGGGCACTACATCGACGACCCCGGTCGCCACACCGGCGGCAACGGCACCGGCGGCCAAGAGCATGCCACCCGCGCCCGGGGCGTTGCAGCCGGTCACGAATGTGGTCACCACGTTCACCGACGTGTTGAGCTCGGTGCCGCAAACGCTCGGCGCGCTGCAGACGTCGCGGACGCCGGTCCGCGACGCGATCGCTTCGGTGGAGGCCATGCTGACGACGATGACCAAGGCGGTCACCCAAGCGTCTGGTGATCTCTACGCCCTGCTCGGAGTTCGGCCTTCCACCGGTCCGGTCGCACCGCTGATCGGCGGCGGTGGGGCGCTGGACGCCGTGACGGTGCACGCTGCCGCCGACGCGCCGATGATCGGACCGCTCGCCGTCCAGGTGCCGCCGGCGCCGGTTTCGGCTCCCAGCACCTCGCTTTTCGGCACCATGGCGCCGCACCCCTCGCTCGGCAAGGTCGCCGCCGCCGGTCTGAACCAACCGCTGTCGGTCTCGGGCACCGTGCCGCTGAAAACCGCCACCCCGACGAGTGCGAAGTCGATCTTCGATCACGTCATCGACGCGGTCCTGGTACCGGCGTCGCTGACGGCGCTGGCCGCAGTGGCGTTGCCCGGCCTCGGCGCCCTGCTCGTCGTCGCCGCAGCGGGCATCCGGGTGGGCTACCGCCAGGCGAAAGCCGGGTTGGCGTTGCGGGCCTCCGGCATCACGCGGTTCGCCGGTTCCGGCCCGTTGGGGGTCGTCCGCTCCGGGTCGATGGTCGCTCTGCGTCAGCGAGCCCGGGGACCGCGCACCAAACGGGCCGTCTGCCCGGACGTGTCGCGATCGGCGCCCAAGGTCGAACGCGTCGCCTGAGCCCGCGACTAGATTCTCGACTGGCCGGCTGCCAAGGCCGTCTCGATCTCCGTCCACGTGCGCTGCACGATCTCGGCGACCGGTAGCAGATCGCGGATGCGCGACGACACCTGACCGGTGTTGGCCACGCTGGCCTCCATATCGCCGTCGAAGTACAACTCGGTGACCTTGCCCAGCAACCGGGCGCCCGGGTCGTCGGCCGCCACCCGCGCGGCCAGCCCGGTACGCAACACCCTCATGGTCGGATTGCCTGGAACGTCGAGCATCACGGTGCCGGCATCGTCGGCCGTGACGATCGCGTCCTTGAAGTTCGCGTGGACGGCGGATTCGACACTGGCCAGCATCCGGGTGCCCATCTGAACGCCCTCGGCCCCGAGCACCAGCGCCGCTGCGGCCGACCGGGCGTCGCACATTCCGCCCGCCGCGATGATCGGCAGGTCGACGTTCTCGGCGACCAGCGGAAGCAGCACCATGGTCGAGGCGCCGAGCAGCGACTTGAACCCGCCGCCCTCCACACCCTCGACCACGAGCGCGTCGACGCCGGCGTCGAACGCTTTGCGCGCGCCCCGCAGCGACCCGACGACGTGCACGACCGTCATCCCGGCGTCATGCAGGCGTTCGGTGAACAAGGCGGGATCACCCGCCGACGTGAAAACGTGACGCACGCCGGCCTCGACCAGGATGTCGACGATCGACGGGTCCGCCTTCCAGCCCTGGATCATCAGGTTGGCGGCCACGGGCTTGTCGGTGAGGTCCCGGACCCGTAGCAAATCGGCGCGTCCCTCGTCGGTGAGCGTCTCGATCATGCCCAAACCGCCGGCCTGCGACACCGCCGCAGCGAGCTCGGCCCGCGCGATGTAGGTCATCGGCGCCTGAACCACGGGAAAGTCGACGCCGAGAAGCGACTGGATTCGATTGGCCACGACGACATTCTGGCGGCACGTCGAGCAGCGGCGAAAATCGCACTGGCGATTTTTACATTGAGTGCTCTATGATTTCCCCGACCGTACCGAGCGGCCGGAGAGGACGTCGATGGCCAAGCCACCCCTGTCGATGAAGCCGACCGGATGGTTCCAGGTGGCGTGGTCGGCCGACATCAAGCCCGGCGAGGTCCGGCGGATGAAGTACTTCGACCGCGAGATGATCGGCTGGCGAACCGGATCCGGGCAAGCGGTCGTGATGGATGCCTACTGCGAACATCTCGGCGCGCACCTCGGCTACGGCGGGCACGTGGAGGGCGAGGTCATCGAATGCCCGTTCCACGGCTGGCAGTGGAACGCCGACGGTCGCAACGTGTGCATCCCGTACCAGGACCGCCCCAACCGTGGACGTCGAATCCGAAGCTACCCCGTGGCGGAACGCAACGAGTCGATCTACATCTGGCATGACATCGACGGAACCGCACCGTACTTCGACGCCCCGGATGTCTTCGCCAGCTTCGCCGACGGCAGCAGCGCGGCCGACTACTTCCCCCAGATGACCCTGTATCGCGAGGGTCTCGAGATGCACCCGCAGTACGTGCTGGAGAACGGAGTCGACTTCGCGCACTTCAAGTTCGTCCACAAGACTCCGATCGTTCCCGTCTTCACACGGCACGACTTCGCCGAGCCGTGGTCGTATGTGGACTTCACGATCACCTTCGAAGGTGCCGAGACTCAGTCGATCGACGACGTGAGAAGCGGCGTCCAGGCCATCAACGGCGGGCTGGGCATCGCGGTCACGAAAAGCTGGGGCATGGTGGACAATCGGACGATCTCGGCGATCACGCCCGTCGACGACCGCACCTGCGACGTCCGCTTCATGGTGTACATCGGGCGGCCGAAGGACGCCTCCGACCCGCGGCGAGCCGAAACCAAGGCCGAAGAGTTCGGCGCCGAAGTCATCCGCCAGTTCGCCCAGGACGTGCACATCTGGTCCCATCAGCGCTATTCCGACCCGCCCGCGCTCGCCACGGCCGAGTACGAGGGGTTCACCGCGCTGCGCAAGTGGGCGACGCAGTT
Organism: Mycobacterium sp. E740; assembly: GCF_001672895.1. Lineage (GTDB taxonomy): Bacteria > Actinomycetota > Actinomycetes > Mycobacteriales > Mycobacteriaceae > Mycobacterium. The sequence goes on along the minus strand of NZ_LZKP01000161.1, from coordinate 22,430 downwards.
CTATCCCGACGGCCGCGGCGGCAATGCCGCTGACCTCGAATCCGCCCGTCCGGCAACGATATCCGAGAAAGGCTCGACCGAATGACGTCACCGTCCACCCGACCCATCCGCGTCTTCCAGGTCGCGACCGGGAACCTCGGCACCGAGATGATCAAGCGGATCGGCGAGCATCCCGACCTCGAACTCGTCGGGTTGCACTGCTACACGCCCGAGAAGGTCGGCCGGGATGCCGGCGACATCGTGGGCATCGGTCCGGTCGGGGTGACCGCCACCGGCACGGTCGAGGAGATCATCGCCGCCGAACCGGACGTGCTGACCTTCCACGGCGTGTTCCCCGACGAGGACCTCTACGTCCAGGTCCTCGAGGCGGGCATCAACATCGTCACGACGGCCGACTGGATCACCGGCTGGCACCGCGACACCAACCATCCGCACCCGTCCGGTAATCCGGTATCGCAACTTCTCGACGAGGCCTGCCGCAGCGGCGGTGCCACGTTCTACGGCACGGGCATGAATCCCGGGTTGAATCAGATTCTCGGCGTGGTGTGTTCGGCTGATGTCGCCGAGATCGAGAACATCACGACGATCGAGTCGGTCGACGTGTCGTGTCACCACTCGAAAGACACCTGGATCGAGGTGGGCTACGGGCTGCCCGTCGACGACCCGGAGATTCCGGCGAAGCTGGAGAAGTACACCCGGGTGTTCGCCGACAGTGTGCTCTTGATGGCCGACTGCTTCGACCTGCAACTCGACGAGGTCAAGTTCAGCTACGAATTGGGCGCCTGCACAAAGGATGTCGACCTCGGGTGGTATCAGCTGCCCAAGGGGTCGCTGGGCGGCAACTACATCAAGTACCAGGGCATGGTCGACGGGGTGGCCAGGGTGGAAACCCATCTCGAGTGGCAGATGACACCGCACACCGACCCGCACTGGGACATCAAGGGCTGTTACATCACGCAGATCCAGGGTGACCCCTGCATCTACAACAAGCACATGATCTTCCCCAAGCCCGGCGTCGACCTGTCCAATCCGGAATCGTTCGCCTCCATCGGCATGACGGTCACGGGAATGCCTGCCCTGCATGCGATCCGGTCGGTCGTCGCGGCTCCGCCCGGACTCATCACCAGCGCCGATCTGCCGCTGCGCGGATTCGCCGGACGCTTCAAGACTTAGCGCATGGCCCAGTCAGCCAGCGTCGCGCCGCGCAGGCCGGCGAACGGCAAGCAGCTACGCGCGGACCGGACCCGCGCGACGGTCATCGACGAGACTGTCCGCTGCGTCCTGGAGGAAGGATTCGCCGCCGCCAGCGCCAAGCACATCACCGAGCGCGCCGGCGTGACATGGGGGGTTGTGCAGTATCACTTCGGCGATCGGGACGGCCTGCTGATGGCCGTCGTCGACGAGGGATTCGGCCAACTCGTCGCCTGTCTGCACGACGTCGAAAGCAAGCTTGCCGAGCATTCGGGCCGTGCCCGCACCGAACTGGTGATCGCCGCTGTCGCAGACGCGTTTCTGAGCCCGACATCTGTTGCGGCACTGGAGATTCTGATCGCCACCCGGACGGACCGCGCGGACGTGGACCAGCGCCACCTGGCGGACTTGTTCTCGACGCTGACCAAACTCGGCCGCTTCGTCGCCGAGGGACTGGACCGCAGGCACGCCGACGCTGTGGGCAACCTGATCTGGACCACGTTGATGGGCGCGATGGTCGCCAGGATGGCGGTCGAGGAACCAGTCGACGTCGGCCGGGAGTTGCGGGCGCTGACCGACGTCGTCACGGCCTACGTCGATCTACAGCTCGACGGCAGGGCTTGAAGTCTTGGTCAGTTCCGCGTAGCGCGCGACGTGGTGGTCGGTGCTACCGAATTCGTACTGAAGCGCGGTGAGCCGCTTGAAGTAGTGACCGATCGCGAGCTCCTCGGTCATGCCCATCCCGCCGTGCAACTGAACCGCCTGTTGCCCGATGAAGCGCGCCGCCCGACCGATCGTTGCCTTCGCCGCCGACACCGCTCGTGCGCGCTCGTCCGCCTCGGCGTCGAGGTGCAGCACGGCCAGGTACACCGCCGACACCGCTTGCTCGAGCTCCATGTACATGTCGACCATCCGGTGCTGCAGCGCCTGGAAGCTGCCGATCGGCTGCCCGAACTGCTGGCGCTGTTTGGCGTACTCGACAGTGTCCGCCAACACCTTTCGCATACATCCGACCGCTTCCGAGCACACCGCGGCAGCGCCCTCATCTCGTGCCTGCGCCAATGACGGCCACGCTTGGCCCTCCTCGCCGAGCAGAGCGCCGGCCGGAAGTCGTAAGCCGTCGAAGGTGAGGTCGGAGGCCCGGCGATCGTCGATGGTCCGGTAGTGGTGCGCCTTGATCGAATCCGCCGCTGCCTCGAGATCCGCTGCGAACAGCGATATTCCGCTGTCGGTGCGCGCGGTGATCAGCAAGTGGGTGGCCAGTGGCGCGCTGGCGGCGACGATCTTCGACCCCCGCAGCACCCACTCGTCGCCGTCGCGTTCAGCGCTCGTCGTCACCTGCGCCCAGTTGTGACCGGATTCTGCCTCGGTCGCCGCGAGCGCGACTATCGCCGTTCCGCCGGCGATGCGCTCCAGTAGTGCCGATGCCACGTCTCCGCCCGCACGGCACAGCAGGCCGGCCGCCACCACCGCGGTGTCCACGTACGGCTCCACCACCAACGCATGGCCGAGGGCTTCGGCGATGACCATCACTTCGACTGGGCCGCCGCCGATTCCACCGACCTCCTCGGGCAACGCGGCGCCGAGGATGCCGAGCTCCTCGGCGAAGCCGGCCCAGATTTCAGGCTGCCAGCCGGCGCCGGTCTTGGCCGCCGTGCGGCTCGACTCCAGGTCGTATCTGCTCGCGAGGAACTTGCTCAAGCCGTCGCGCAGCAGTTCCTGTTCCTTGCTCAGGTTGAAGTCCATCTCATGCCCCCATCAGAGTCCGAGCGCTGCTTTGGCAAGGATGTTGCGCTGAATCTCGTTGCTGCCGGCGTAGATCGAGCCGGCCCGGTCGTTGAAGTAGCGCAGCGGCGCGACGGCCTGCCAAGGCTCCCCGCTGAGATAACCATCCGCCGGCGGCTCGAACTCGGCGATCGGCCCGCCGGGGCAGGTGGCGTGCGGTTGGTAGACGCGGCCCCGCGGGCCGGCCGCCTCCATGGCCAGTTCGGTGATCGCCTGGCTCAACTCGGTTGCCAGCACTTTGAGCATCGACGACGCGGCGCCGGGGTTCTTGCCTTGCGCGACCGTCGCGAGCACGCGGTACTCGAGGATTTCGAGAACCTCGGTGCGGATCCGCGCATCGGCCAGCTTGCGGGCGAACGCCGGGTCGTCGATCAGCCGGCCGCCGTCGGGTCCGGGCTCACCGGCAGCGACCGTGGCGATCTCCTGGGCCATCACCTGAAGCGCCGGCGACGACGCGCCGCCGCCGCGCTCGAACTCGAGCAGGTACTTGGCGACGGTCCATCCGTCGTCGATCTCGCCGAGAACGTTGGCCTTGGGCACGCGCACCTCGTCGAAGAAGACCTGATTCTGGACTTCCTCCCCGGACGTCATCACCAGCGGGCGGATCTCGATTCCGGGGGAGTCCATCTCGAAGAGGACGAACGTGATGCCCTGCTGCTTCTTCGAGGTTCTCGACGTGCGTACCAGCGCGAACATCCAGTTGGCTTCACGCGCGTGCGTCGTCCAGATCTTGCTGCCGGTGCAAATGAGGTCACCGGCCGATTCGTCGATGACGGCCGCCATCGACAACGCCGCCAGATCCGAGCCCGCCTCCGGTTCGGAGTAGCCCTGGCAGAAGAACACCTCGCCGGTCAGTATCCGGGGCAGGAAGAACTCTTTTTGGGCGTCGGTGCCGAATTTGATCAGCGCGTGGGCCACCATCCGGATGCCCATCGGCGACAGCGAGGGCGCGCCCGCGAGCGTCGATTCGCGGCTGAAGATGTAGTGCTGCGTGAGGCTCCAGTCGCAGCCGCCGTACTCGACCGGCCAGGCCGGCGCTGCCCAGCCCCGCTCGTGCAGGATCCGCTGCCACTCCATGCTCGCGTCGTGGTCGGCGTACACGCTGGTCATGAGGCGGCCGGCGCGGCGCAGGTCCGGAGTCAACTTCTCGTCGAGGAAGCTGCGGACGTCGTCACGAAACGCCGTGTCGGCCGCCGACCACTTGAGGTCCATGTCGATTCCCCTGTCTGCTGGACGCCCTACAGAGTAAACCTAGTTGACTAAGTGATCGGGCGGGGGTGGTTCTGCCATGGCCGCCGCTGTGGCACTGTGAGGACCGCAGCAGCCGGTACGAAGGAGAAGCAGTGAAGAAGTTCAACGACCTCGACGAGTTCATCGCGGCCGAGGGCAGCCAGCTCGGCCCCACCGATTGGCTGGACGTCACCCAGGACCGCGTCAACCTGTTCGCCGACGCGACCGAGGACCACCAGTGGATCCACGTGGATCCGGAGAAGGCCGCGAGCGGGCCGTTCGGCCAGACGATCGCGCACGGCCTGCTGACGTTGTCACTGCTGCCGCATTTTTCTCATCAGCTGTACACGGTCGGCAACGTCGCGATGGCAATCAACTACGGCTACAACAAGGTTCGCTTCATCACGCCGGTGAAGGTGGGCAGCCGGATTCGTGCCAGGGCGGAGCTGACGAAGATCGATCAGCTCGACGGCGCGGTGCAGTCGACGATGACGACGACCGTCGAGATCGACGGCTCGGAAAAGCCCGCCGCCGTCGCGGAGTCGATCGTCCGCTTCATCCGCTGACTCCGCCCGCGCGGTGTGCGGATCAGTACTGGGTCGAACCCTGGTCGACGGAGATGCCCGTCGCGGTGACGTACCGCGACTCGTCGCTGGCCAGCCAGCACACCACGTCGGCGACGTCCTCGGGCTGCAGGACCCAGGTCGGCAGGAACGGCGTCATCATGTTAGCCAGCTGAGGGTTGGTCTCCATCGCCTTGCCGATCGCGGCGACCATGTCACCGGAGCCCATCGGAGTGTTCACCGGCCCGGGGTGCACGCTGTTGACCCGGATCGAGTGCTTGCCGAGTTCGGCGGCGAAGGCCCGCGCCATGCCGGTGACCGCGTGTTTGCTGGCCGTGTAGTGAATCATGAACGGCTGCAACTTGATTCCGGCGGCGGAGCTGATCAGGATGATGGATCCGCCGCTACCGCCGTCGATGATGTGCCGTGCGCCCGCCATCACGGTGGCCCATGCGCCCGTCACATTGACGTCCATCACGTCGCGGAAGTCCTGCGGGGTGATCTCGTCCCACACCTGCGGAGGAGAGATGCCCGCGTTGGCCACGATCACGTCGAGTCGGCCGAGCGCGGCGACGCCCTCGGCGACGGCCCGGTTCATGCCGTCGGCATCCCGAACGTCCACCTGTGAGGTCAGGATGCGCCGACCGGTCGCCTCGACGAGCTTGGCGGTCTCGGCGAGATCCTCCGGGGTCGCGTGGTCGTAGGGCACGCAGTCGGGCAGTTCTCCGGCGATGTCGGTCGCGATGATGTCAGCGCCCTCACCGGCCAACTTGACCGCGTGCGCGCGACCTTGCCCCCGGGCGGCGCCCGTGATGAACGCGACCTTGCCCGCGAGCCTCATGCGCGCTCCCGCTGTGCGGCCTTGACGAGGTTGGTCCCGATGATGAGCCGTTGTATCTCGCTGGTGCCCTCGTAGAGCCGCAAGAGTCGGACGTCGCGATAGATGCGCTCGACGGGGACCTCACGCATGTAGCCGCTGCCGCCGTGGATCTGGACGGCGAGATCGGCTACGTCTCCGGCCATTTCGGTGCAGAACAGCTTCGCCGCGGACGGTGCGACCCGACGGTCTTCACCGCTGACCCACTGCCGCGCGGTGTCGCGGACGAGGGCGCGCCCGGCGAGTACGCCGGTCTGCTGGTCGGCGAGCATCGCCTGCACCAGCTGGAATTCGCCGATCGGGGTACCGCCCTGGGTTGCGGTGGCCGCGTAAGCCACGGACTCGTCGAGCGCACGCTGCGCGGCCCCGACGGCCAGCGCGGCGATGTGCACCCGTCCGCGCGCCAACGAGATCATCGCGGCGCGGTAGCCGATGTCCTCGCTGCCGCCGACGAGCGCCTCGGCCGGCACGCGTACGTCGTCGAAGCTGACGTCGGCAGTCCAGGCGCCTTCCTGGCCCATTTTCGCGTCCTTGACGCCGACCTGGACGCCCGCGGTGTCGGCAGGCACCAGGAACACCGCGATTCCGGCGCCGTCCGCATTCGCCGGGCGGGTGCGGGCGAAGACGACGAACAGGTCTGCCGTCGGCGCGTTGGTGATGAACCGCTTCTGTCCGTTGATCACCCAATCCGCTTCTTGGCGAACGGCTTTCGTGCGCAGACCGGCCGGGTTGGAGCCGGCGCCGGGCTCGGTCAGCGCGAACGACGCGACGACGTCACCGGTGGCCATCGGCTCGAGCCAGCGCGCCTTCTGCTCGTCGGTGCCGAACCCGACGAGAACCTGGCCCGCGATGCCGTTGTTCGTGCCGAACATCGACCGCAGGGCCAGCGAGGTGTAGCCGAGTTCCATCGCCAATTCGACGTCCTGGGACAGGTTCAGCCCCAGGCCGCCCCACTCCTGGGGGATCGCATAACCGAACAGGCCCATCTTCTTGGCCTGGTCGCGCAGGTCGTGCGGCACCTCGTCGCCGGTCAGGATCTCCTGCTCGCGCGGGATGACCGCGTTGCGGACGAAGTGGCGAGTCTGCGCCAGGATCTCCTGGAAGTCCTCGTCGCTGACTTCGGGCGTCGTCAAGTCGCGCTCCTCTTCTCTTGGCGCGAACGGCGCCTATGGGACCGGACGCGATCATATATGAAATATGATGTGCGACGATCGGGCCCTCGGAGGGCCTTACCCACGAGGAGAGTGAGTCAGGTGTCGTTGTTGACCGGACAGACGGCCGTCGTCACCGGCGGTGCGCAGGGCCTTGGGTTTGCGATCGCCGAGCGTTTCATCGCCGAGGGTGCCCGCGTGGTGCTGGGCGATCTGGCCCTCGATGCGACGGAAGAAGCGGCCGGCCGGCTCGGAGGTCCTGAGGTCGCGCTTGCGGTGCGATGCGATGTGACCAAGGCCGACGACGTCTCGGCACTCGTCGCCGCGGCGGTCGAGCGGTTCGGCGGCCTGGACATCATGGTGAACAACGCAGGCATCACCCGCGACGCGACGCTGCGCAAGATGACCGAGGAGCAGTTCGACCAGGTCATCGCCGTGCACCTGAAGGGCACGTGGAACGGGCTCAAGGCGGCCGCGCCGATCATGCGCGAGAACAAGCGTGGCGCGATTGTCAACATGTCGTCGATCTCGGGCAAGGTCGGCCTCGTCGGGCAGACGAACTACTCGGCGGCCAAGGCGGGCATCGTCGGAATGACGAAAGCCGCCGCCAAGGAGCTGGCGCATCTCGGCGTGCGGGTCAACGCGATCCAGCCGGGGTTGATCCGTTCAGCGATGACAGAGGCTATGCCACAGCACATCTGGGACCAGAAGCTCGCCGAGGTGCCGATGGGCCGGGCCGGTGAGCCCGACGAAGTGGCGAAGGTGGCGCTGTTCCTCGCCAGCGATCTGTCGTCGTACATGACCGGCACCGTCCTCGAGGTCACGGGCGGGAGGCACGTATGACGCGCGAGGCCGTCGTCTGTGAACCGGTACGCACACCGATCGGCCGCTACGGCGGCATGTTCAAGTCGATGAGCGCCGTCGACCTCGGTGTCACCGCGCTCAAAGGCCTGCTCGACCGGACTCGGATCGATGCTGCCGCAATCGAAGACGTGATCCTCGGACACTGCTATCCCAGCAGCGAGGCACCGGCGATCGGGCGAGTGGTGGCGCTGGACACGGGCCTGCCGGTGACCGTGCCCGGCATGCAGGTCGACCGACGGTGCGGGTCGGGGCTGCAGGCCGTCATCCAGGCATGCATGCAGGTTGCCAACGGCGACAACGACGTTGTGGTCGCCGGCGGAGCGGAGAGCATGAGCAATGTCACGTTCTACTCGACCGACATCCGATGGGGTTCCAAGTCCGGCGGCGTGATGTTGCACGACTCGCTGGCGCGCGGCCGCACCACCGCGGGCGGCAGGCATCACCCGGTGCCCGGCGGCATGCTCGAGACGGCGGAGAATCTCCGTCGCCAATACGGTATTTCGCGACAGGAACAGGACGAGCTCGCGGTGACGTCTCACCAGCGTGCCGTCGCCGCCCAGAAGGACGGCATCCTGGCCGAAGAGATCGTGCCGGTCACCGTGCGCAACCGCCAGGGCGAGGAGCTGATCGACACCGACGAGCACCCGCGTCCCGACACCTCGGTCGAGTCACTGGCGAAGCTGAAACCCGTTCTCGGCAAGCAGGACCCGGAAGCAACGGTGACCGCGGGCAACGCGAGCGGCCAGAACGACGCCGCGTCGATGTGCGTGGTCACGACTCGCGAGAAGGCCGAGGAACTGGGGCTGACTCCGCTGGTTCGCTTGGTGTCGTGGGGTTCGGCCGGGGTGGCGCCGAACGTGATGGGCATCGGTCCGGTACCTGCGACAGAGGTGGCGCTGGCCAAGGCCGGGCTGACGCTCGGCGACATGGATCTGATCGAGTTGAACGAGGCGTTCGCCGCGCAGGCGCTTGCGGTGATGCGGGAATGGAACTTCGGCGTGGCCGACCGCGAGCGCACCAACGTTCACGGCTCGGGCATCTCGCTCGGGCATCCGGTGGGCGCGACGGGTGGCCGCATGCTGGCCACCCTGGCGCGTGAATTGACAAGGCGCGGTGCCCGTTACGGGCTGGAGACCATGTGTATCGGCGGCGGACAGGGACTGGCGGCGGTGTTCGAAAGGGTCGGCGCATGACGAAGCTCGCCCAGACCGTCGGCCTCACCGAGGTGCAGACTGAAATCCTTGCGACAGTGCGCCAGTTCGTCGAGAAGGAAATCATCCCGAACGCGCCGGAGTACGAGAAGACCGACACCTACCCGCAGGCCATCGTCGACCAGATGCGGGAAATGGGCCTGTTCGGCCTGATGATCCCCGAGGAGTACGGCGGACTCGGCGAATCGCTGCTGACCTACGCGCTGTGCGTCGAAGAACTCGCCCGCGGCTGGATGAGCATATCCGGTGTGCTGAACACGCATTTCATCGTCGCCTACATGTTGCGCCAGCACGGCACCGACGCCCAGAAGCAGCGGTTCCTGCCGCGAATGGCGACCGGAGAGACGCGCGGAGCGTTCTCGATGTCCGAACCGGAGCTGGGCTCCGACGTCGCGGCGATCCGCACGCGCGCCACCCGCACCGACGACGGCAACTACCGGATCGACGGGCAGAAGATGTGGCTGACCAACGGCGGCACGTCGACGTTGATCGCAGTACTGGTGCGCACCGACGAGGGCGCCGAAAAGCCGCATCGCAACCTGACCGCGTTCCTCGTCGAAAAGCCCGTCGGCTACGGGGAAGTCGCGCCGGGTCTGACCATTCCCGGCAAGCTCGACAAGCTCGGGTACAAGGGCATCGACACGACCGAGTTGATCTTCGACGGCTATGGGGCGCAGGCCGGCGACATTCTCGGCGACGCGCCCGGGCAAGGCTTCTTCCAGATGATGGACGGAATCGAGGTGGGCCGGGTCAACGTGTCGGCACGGGCCTGCGGTGTCGGCATCCGCGCGTTCGAGCTGGCGGTGCGCTACGCCCAGCAGCGACAGACGTTCGGCAGGCCGATCGCCGAACACCAGGCCATTGCCTTCCAATTGGCGGAGATGGCAACGAAAGTCGAGGCCGCGCACCTGATGATGGTCAACGCGGCACGGCTGAAGGACTCCGGGGAGCGCAACGACGTCGCGGCCGGGATGGCGAAGTACCTGGCGAGCGAGTTCTGCTCGGAGGTCACGCAACAGAGCTTCCGGATTCACGGCGGTTACGGCTACTCCAAGGAGTACGAGATCGAGCGGTTGATGCGCGACGCACCGTTCCTGCTCATCGGCGAGGGCACCAGCGAGATCCAGAAGAACATCATCAGCAAGCGGCTGCTCGCCGACTATCAGGTCTGATCGTGTCGGCCCCAGATTTCGCGCTTCGACCCCAACTGGCCGAGGACGTCGCGCGGTTCGTGCGCAAGCGCATCTTCGACGGCACCTACGGCGCCGGCGAATACGTGCGACTCGACCAGCTCGCCGCGGAACTGGGCATCAGCGTCACACCCGTGCGCGAGGCGCTGTTCGAGCTGAAAGCCGAAGGCCTGCTCGCACAACAGCCGCGCCGCGGATTCGTCGTGCTTCCGGTGACCGGACGCGATCTCACCGATGTGTCGAACGTGCAGGCGCACATCGGAGGTGAACTCGCCGCGCGGGCCGCCGTCAACATCACCGAAGAGCAGCTGGCTGACCTCGAGCAGATCCAGTCTGACCTGGAACGCGCCTATGCGGTCGGCGACGACGAGCAGGCCATGCGGCTCAACCACGAGTTCCACCGCGCGATCAACGTCGCCGCGGAGTCGCCGAAGCTTGCGCAGTTGATGTCGCAGATCACCAGGTACGCACCGGAGTCGGTGTTCCCAGTGATCACCGGGTGGCCCGACAAGTCCAATGCCCACCACCGTCGCCTGCTCGACGCGCTCGCCCGACACGACGAAGCCGGGGCGCGCCAAGCGATGTCCGAACATCTCGCCGCCGGCGCGAAACCGTTGATCGCCCACCTCACCGAGCGGGGCGTGGTCAGCTAGCCTCGCGCAGCATCTCTCGCACCGCCCGCACGTCGACCTTGCCCGTCGCCTTGCGTGGGATGTCGTCGTCAGAGCCGACGAGCAGCCACACCGTCGGGACCTTGAACGCGCTCAACCGGTTTCGGGCCTCAGTGCGCAACTCGGCGACAGGGCGCTCCGATACGACCACGGCACCGACGGCGCCAGCCACCTCCGTGACGATCGCATTGTGCACCCCGTCGACGGTACGCAGAGCCTCCTCCACCTCGCTGGGATAGACCGTCGCACCGCTGACCTTGAACATGTCGTCGCAGCGACCGTGGTAGAACATGAAGCCGTCGTCGTCGAGGTGCCCGAGATCGCCAGTGGGGTAGTAGCCGTCGGGCGTGAACAGCTGCTCCCGGCTGCGCCGGCAGATGCCACGCATGACGTGCGGTCCCCGGATCTGGATCATTCCGATGGTTCCGGTCGGCACCGGCTCACCGGTGTCGGTGTCGACGATGCGAACCTGCATGTCGTCGAACGGCTTTCCGCAGCTGCCCCAGGCCGACTGCGGCATGTCGGTGTCGGCCGGGTACCCGCAGTACGGGCCGAACGACTCGGTCATCCCGAACAGGTTCGCGCGCGCGCCCGGTTCGCCGCGCAGCTCAGCGGGGAGCAACGCCGGTAGGCTCCCTGGCCGCAGAAACGACAGATCCGCTCCGACAGAAGCGGACTGCCGCGCCAACGCCTCGGCCTGGTCCGGCCAGCCGCGAAACAGTGTGACCCGCTCGCGTTCGACGAGACGCAGCGTGGTCTCCGGCCGGGGAATCGGCTCGGTGACCAGCGTGGCGCCTGTCAACAGGGCCGACAGGATGCCGCTGCCGAAACCGCCCACCCAGAAGAACGGCATCGGCAGATACAGCCGGGTGTCGGCGGATATGCAGCGTGCGGACAGGCCCGAGCGCACCGCGCCCAAAGCATTGCCGTGCGAGTGGATCACGCCCTTGGGCGGGCCACTGCTACCGGAGGTGAACATGACCACCAGCGTGTCGCTGGGTGTGACGGCGGCGGCGATCTCGTCAATCGGCGCCGAGCCACCGCACGGCAGCCGGTCCGCCCGCCACACCTGGCGCAGGGCAGGCAGTTTGTCCCGCTCGGTCGCCACGTCATCGAGGTAGTGATGGCCGCGGAATTCCTCGACGGCCACCAGGAACTGCACCGACGCGGTGCGAAGTTGCGCAACGAGTTCGGGTGGCTGCAGCAGCGTGCTCAACGGCACCAGCACCGCGCCGATCCGCGTCAAGGCGATCGCGATGCGCACCCACTCGGCGCAGTTCGGCATGGTCAACCCGACGCGGCTGCCCTTGCCGACTCCGGCGGCATAGAACGCCGCCGCCAACTCCGAACTGCCCGAATTCAACTCGGCGTAGGTGATCCTCGCCGAGGGGTCGATCACCATCGGTTTTCCGCCGTACTCAGCGGCGCGCCGGCGCACCAACGCGGCGATCGTGTCAGTCATCGAAGACCTCCGCCAATCGGGAGATGTCGACCTTTCCACTGGACCGCACCGGGATTCGCGCCTGGGAAACGACAGCGAACCGGCGGGGGACCTTATAGGCCGACAATTCGGCCTTGAGTCGCTCACGGCAGCTGGTGTCGTCGAACGTCTTGCCGTCTTCCAACGCGATGACCGCGGCGACGATCTGGCCGCGTTCGGCATCGGGCAGCCCGATCACATGCGCGACGGCGCCGCCGGTCACCTTCGCGATCGCCCGTTCTACTTCGGCGGGCGCGACGTTGACGCCCGCGGTCTTGATCATCGCGTCACGGCGGCCGACGAAGTAGACGAAGCCGTCGGCGTCCGTACGCACGAGATCGCCGGTGTGGAACCAGCCGTCGGCGTCGAAACACTCTTCGCGACTGCGTTTGTAGTAGCGCTGCATCATGAACGGCCCACGCGCGCAGAGTTCGCCGACGGCACCGGCGCCAACGGGCTCTGCGGTGTCGGGATCGATGACCCTGACCTCGAATCCGGGCACCGGTTTGCCGAACGATCCGCGCCGCTGCTCTGGCTGGTCGGATTCGTCGGCGTCGGCGAGGATGACGCTGCCTGCCTCGGTCATGCCGAGCATGCCGTGGCGCAGTTCGGCATCGGCCGGTCGTACTTCCGGCGCCATGATGGGATAGAGGTTGCCCCGCCGCATCGTCGACAGATCGCGGCTCGGCAGGCTCGGGTGCCGGGCCAGCTGGGCGATCCCTGCCACGAATCCGTTGGTCATCGTGGGTTTCTCGGCCTCCAGCAGATCGAGCGTCTCACCCGGGTCGACGGCGGTGGAGCACACCAGCGTTGCACCGGCGAGCAGCGTGGCGAGCACCGAGAACGCGAACCCGCCGATCCAGAAGAACGGCGAGTTGCTGAACAACTTGTCCTGCGCGGTCAGCCCGCGAATCTCGTTGAGGACGACCTGATGGTCGAGCAGCGACGCGTGCGTATGCACGACGCCCTTCGGCGCGCTAGTCGAACCGGACGTGTAGACGATCGCCAATACGTCGGAAGGTTCGACATCGTCTTCGAGTGCGGCCAGCAGTCCGGCGTCGGCCAACTCCGTCGGATCGGCGTCGATGAGGAGGTGACGCAGCAACGGCAGCGTCGGCGCGCCGGCAAGCCGCTGACGGTAGTCGTGTGAGCGATAAGACGCGGTAGCCAAGACGATTTCGGCATCGGAGTGCGCGAGCTGTTCGTGGATCTCCGGTGCTGTAGCCAGCGTCGACACCGGGATGACGACGGCGCCGATGCGCGCGGCGGCAAGCATGGCGACGACGAACGCCGATCCGTTCGGGTACAGCACGCCTACATGGGTGCCCTTGCCTGCCCCGAGCGCGATCAGACCACGAGCCAGTCGAGCCGAGCGCTGTTCTGCCTCAGCGTAGCTCAGCCGATCGGCGTCACAGATCAACAGTGGGTGATCGCCGCGCGCACTCACCTGTGCGCGCAAGACCGCGCCGACGGTGTGCTCAAGCATGCTCGACTGCACCGAAATACCGTCGGACCGCGGCCAGGTCGGGTTTGCCCGACGGTGTACGCGGCATCTGCTCGACGATCGCGATGTGAGTGGGAATCTCATACCCCGCCAGGCGGCGCGTGCGCAGATACTCCACGAGAGTCGCCGCGTCGACCGGCTCACGCGGCTCGACCATCGCCACCGGCGTTTCGCCGAGGCGGTCGTCGGGCCTGCCCACCACGGCCGCGCTGTGCACCGCGGGATGGCTCTCCAAGGCGATCCGCACGTCGTCGGGCATGATCTTGAAACCGCCGCGGATGATCGCCTGGTCCGCGCGGCCCAGGATCCACAGGAAGCCGTCGGAATCGATGCGGGCGAGATCCGTGGTGCGCATCCAGTCCGCGCGCTCACCCATCTGGCCCGGCTTGACCTCCAGCACACCCGGCCGGTCGGGTCCGACCGGATCGCCGTGCTCGTCGACGACCCGCAGCTGTGCGCCCTGGCTGGCCCGGCCGACGCTGCCGCGCTTGGCCTGCCAGTGCCGCTCGTAGTCCGGCAGGCTCCAGCCGGCCACGCCGCCGCCGAACTCCGTTGCGGCGTACGAGGTCAGCACCGGAATGCCGAACTTGTCGGTGAACGCGTCGGCGTCCTCTGCCGACAGCGGCGCGGTCCCGGAGGTGACCACCCGGACTCCGGCGAGGTCGTCGCGCGTGAGGTCCGAGTGCAGCACGGTGCGCAGTGCGGCAGGCACCAGCGACACTGCCCGCGGTCGGTGCCGGCGTACTGCGTCGGCCCACCGCTTCAGCTCGAAGCGGTCGAGCAGCGCGAACGACCGGCCTTCGCAAACACACTGCAGAACCCGGAACACACCGCCGATGTGCACCAGAGGCGCGTTGACGACGGCCACTCCCCGCCGCAGCTCGGTCGGTGTCGGTGCCTCGCCGATCACGCTGTGCGCCAACATGTCGTAGGAGAGGTCGATCCGCTTCGGCGGCCCGGTGGTGCCGCTGGTCAGCATCCGTACCGCGACGTCGGAGCGGCCCGACGGCGTCAGGACGTCCGTCGCCGCGACCGGCTCGGTGACCACGGAGATCGCCAGCGTGTTCGTACCGTCGGATACCAGCCGGCTCAGGTCGGCGCGCTCGCCGATGACCAGCGGCAGGCGCAGCTCGTCGATGTCGGCCCTGATGCGGTCGTCGCCGCGCGCCGGGTTGATGACAACCACCGTCCCACCCGCGAGCAGAACCCCGAGCAGGCTCGCCACTTGAGCCGGGTTGTTACGCAACAACATACCGACGCGATGGCCGCCTACACCGGCCGCCGCGATCTGGTCGGCGAAGCCGGCCAGCTGACCCCACGTCACCCACTGGCCGTCGTACTCGATGGCGTCAGCCTGCGGGTGCAGCTCAAGGACGTCGCGGATACGGCGGCTGAGCCGGTGTTCGGTCATCAGCGGATCTCAGGGGCCGATCGACCGGGCGCCGGTCGGGCGGCCAGTTCGGCCTGTCCGAGAGGATTGCCGAGCCGGGTGTAGATCAGGTTCTGCTCCATCGCCGCGCGGTACGGCTTGTCCAGCGACTCCCAGATCGCCTTCACCGTGCCCTGCGTCGCCGACGGCGGCTTGGCCGCGATGGTCGCCGCGATCTCGTGCGCGCGGGTCCACAATCGTTCGCCGGGCACCACCTCCGTGACCAGCCCCATCTGCAGGGCGGTCTGCGAACCGACACGTTCGTCGTTGCCCATCAACGCGATTCGCAGCGCTTGCGCGAGGCCGACACGGCGCATCAGCCCGATCGGTTCGAGTGCGCAGACCAGCCCGGCGCTCACGTGTGAGTCGAAGAACGTGGCATCCTGCGAACAGATCACCACGTCGGCCTCGTTGAGGAAGTAGAACGCGCCCGCCGTGCACATCCCCTGCACCGCGCAGACCACCGGCTTCCACATCTTCTGCCACTTCGGGCTCAGGTGTTCACCGGGATCCTCGTGGTTCCAGACGTTCTCGGGTTGGCCGTACGACGCCTTGATGTCCAGTCCCGCGCTGAACGCCCGCTCGCCCGCGGCGCGCAGCACGACCGCGTTGACGGAGTCGTCGGCCTTGACGAGTCGCCACGCATGCGACATCTCCTCACACATCGTGCGGTTGAAGGCGTTCAGTGCGTCCGGCCGGTTCAGCGTGATGGTTGCGACGCGGTCAGTGGCGTCGACGTCGAAGAGCAGCGTCTGGAACATCAGCGGCACTGCCAGTTCGGGGGCCGCTTCTCCATGAACGCCTTGGGGCCCTCGGCGGCGTCGTCGGTCCGCACCACCCGTTCGCGGAACGTCTCGGCAAGGATCTCCGCTTCGTGAAGGGGCAGGTCGAGCGTCTTGTGGATCGCCAACCGGGTGCCCCGAACAGCCAGCGGCGCATTCGAATTGACGATGTCGGCGATCTCGTGGGCCCGTTCGAGGAGCCGGTCATGCTCAACGACTTCGCTGATCATGCCGAGCTCGTAGGCGCGCTGGGCACTCATCCGCTCGTGCTTGCCCATCAGGGCCATCCGCAGCGCGATGTTGCGGGGAAGCACCCGGGCCAACCGGACCATCTCACGGCCGGCGACCAAGCCGATGCTGACGTGCGGGTCGAAGAACGTGGCCTGTTCGGAGGCGATCGCGATGTCACCGGTGGTCAGCCAGTCCAAGCCTGCGCCGCAACACAATCCGTTGACCGCGGTGAGGACCGGTTTGGCCATCCGCCGGAACGGCGGGGTGCCTTCCTGCGGCGCCTCCCACTGGTCGTACGTGGAAAGGTACGGGCGCTCGTAGATCACCCGGCCGTCCTCCGGGATCTCTCCGACGTCAGCGCCCGTGCAGAATGCCCGGCCGGTGCCGGTGACGATGAGAATCCAGATGTCGTCGTTGCTCTCCGCCTCGTCGTAGGCGGCCCGCAGCTCGGTGATCATGTGTGGGCTCAGCGCGTTGAGCGCCTGGGGCCGGTTCAAAGTGATCGTGGCCTTGTGCGCGTCGGCCTCGTAGGAGATGTCGGTGAAATCGGTGGACAATTACGGTTCCTATCGTCAACGTCCGTGGAATTCCGGCGGTCGCCTGTCGCGGAAGGCCGCCAGACCTTCTTTGAAATCCGCGCTCCGGCAGGACAACTCGAGGTTGAACAGCTCCTGGCTCATGGCCTGTGGAAGTGTGGCGTGCTGGCTGTACCCGATGGCCTGCTTGGCCATGCCGATGGCCACGGTGGGACCGGACGCCAGCTGCGCGAGGAGCTCGTCACTGGCAGAAGCCAGCTCGGCTTCGGGAACCGCGCGGTGGATCAGTCCCCAGTCGGCGGCGTCGATGCCGCTGACCTTCTCGCCGAGCAACAGCATCCGCCTGGCTCGCGCCAGCCCCACCAGGCGGGGCAACAACCAGGTCGAGCCGGAGTCGGGGGAAAAACCGCGGTCCACGAACGGCTCCCAGAACAACGAGTCGTCCGCTGCGACGGTGAAGTCGGCGGCCAGAGCGAGATTGCAGCCGAGTCCGACGGCCCATCCGCGCACGGAGCATACGACGGGCAACTGGATGGTCTGCACCAGTTCGACGACACGGTTGGCGGTGTGCGGAATGCGGCGGACGAGATCGCCGGAGCGGGGGCGCGGCCCGCCGGAGTTGGTGGCCACCCAGTCTGCGCCGGTGCAGAAGTCCGATCCGCCACCGCTGAGGTGGACTGCGCGCAGGGAGTCATCGCTGGCGGCCGTGGTCAAAGTGGTGACGAGCCTGTCGATCATGCTGTGGCTCAGCGAGTTACGGCGGGCAGGCCGATCGAGGGTGATCCGCAGGATCGCGCCGGCACGTGATGCCGTCACCACGCCGTCGTCGGCCGCACTGGTCACTGTTGAATCCGCCCATCTCCAGCTATACGGTTAGACCTACAGTATTGCTATCTTGTACAAGTTAGCAAGGACAGATAGTGAGGACACGGCGGACAGACATGGCGGATCAGACGCCGAGCTTCGGCGAGCGGCCCCTGGCGCAGACCGTCGCGGCCGCGGGCGCACTCCGCCGTATCGGCGGCCTGCTGCTGTCATTGGAGCACTACCACCCGACCGTCGACGCCATGCTCGAACAGCTCGAAGAATGGGAACGCGAACTGGGGGCCATCGGACCGGGGGACCTGACTCCGCGGATCGGCCCGGCGGCCAACGACTCTCAGCGCGTCTATCTCGACCACGCGTTCGACGTCGGCGCGTACAACCCCGCGTTTCCGGAGTACACCTTCGACGAACTCGGTGAAGATTCGGCTCGAGGACGCGTCACTTTTCCCGTGCTCTTCGAAGGTCCGCCGGGTCTGGTCAACGGCGGATTTCTCGCGGTGTTCTTCGACTGCGTGACCCAGCACCAGAGTTGCGCGACGGGACGAACCGGCAAGACGCGGTCGCTCACGGTCACGTTCCGCAGGCCGACGCCGATCCTGACCGAGTTGACGTTCGACGTGACCCGCGTGGAGGCCGACGGCCGGGTGACCTCGACGGCCCGGCTACTACGCGACGACGAGGTGCTGTGCATCGGCGAATTCCAGACCGCGGCGTCGTCGCCCGACAAGCTGTCGGTATTCGAGTACGGGAAACGCCGCCCCAGATGACCAACGGGCAGCGGATCCGACAGCCGCGGGTGGCCGAGATCATCGCCGCGCGGCTGCGCGACGACATCCTGTCGGGGCGGCTCAAGGAGGGCGACGTCCTGCCGTCGCAGGACGGGCTGCTCGCCGAATTCGGTGTCAGCCCGCCCGCACTGCGCGAGGCCATCCACATCCTCGAGGTCGACGGGCTGATCTCGGTGCGCCGCGGCAACATGGGCGGTGCGGTCGTACACCAGCCGTCCGCCGATCGAACCGCCCACATGATCAGCATGGTGCTGCAGGCGCGGTCGGCGACGCCGGCCGACGTCAGCGGTGCCCTTCTGCACCTGGAGCCGGTCTGCGCGGGCATGTGCGCGGCCCGTGAGGACCGCATGGCCGAGGTCGTGCCGTATCTCGAAGCGGAGATCGACAGGCAGACGGCACAATTCGACGATCCTGCGCAGTACGTTCCCAATGCCAGACGCTTTCACGAGACCGTCGTATCGCGCTGCGGCAACGAGCCGATGATCCTGCTGATCGGCTCGTTGGAGCTGATCTGGTCAGCCCATGAATCGTCGGTGTGGGGAGACGAAACCGGCACCGGTGGCGAGATGAACGCGAAAACGATGCGGGCGGCGCTGCGCGATCACCATCGCCTGCTCGACGCGATCCGCGACGGCAACGAGGCGCGCGCCGTGCGACTGGCCACCGATCATCTGGCCGCCGCGCGCCGCAACACGCTCGCCGTCGGCGCAGACAAAACCATTGAGGCCAAGCTCATTTCCAACGTTCAGTGAGGACACCCGATGACGACCACGGCCGATGACCACGTGCTGTTCGACGTCGACCGCGAGAAGCGGATCGCGACGATCACCTTCAACAACCCGGCACAGCGCAACTCCTACGACGCGGCGATGCGAGGCGCCGTCGGCCGTTACCTCGACCAGGTCGCCGACGACGACGACATCACCGTGGTGCTGCTGCGTGGCGCCGACGGGGTGTTCAGCACCGGCGCGGACATGAACAACGCGTACGGCTGGTACGGCGAGAAGGAGTCGGCGCAAGCGAAGAGACGGCCGAGTCAGCGCAGGAGGCTGGCGGTGGACCGCAAGTCGTTCGGCTTCTACCACAACTTCATGGGCTTCCCGAAAGTCACCGTCGGCGAGATCAGCGGCTACGCCCTGGGCGGCGGGTTCGAGATGGCGTTGATGACCGACATCTCCGTGATCGCGCGGACCACCAGGATCGGCATGCCGGCCACCCGGTTCCTTGGTCCCGCCCTGGGCAGCCTGCACATGTTCTTCCACCGGTTGGGTCCGGTGCTGGCGCGTCGACTGCTGCTCACCGGCGACATCATCGAGGCGGGCGCCGTTGAGCATCTCGGTGTTTTCACCGAGACCTGCGACGCCGAATCGGTCACGGTCAGGGCGCGGTACTGGGCCGAGAAGGCGGCCAAGATGCCCGCCGACGGCGTCGTGATCGCCAAGGAGGCGTTCCGGCTCGTCGAGCAGAGCCAGGCCTATCAGGGCGAGGAAGTGGCCAGCTACCTGTTCCACGCCTACGGGACGAACCTGCAGTTCTCCGAGGGAGAGTTCAACTTCGTCAAGACTCGCGCGCAGCACGGCACCAAGGAGGCGTTCCGGCTGCGTGACGAGCATTTTCACGTTCCCGAGCCCGAGTAGCGGCGGCCACTACACTATCTGCTAGATTTGTAACGTCGTTGACGTCGAAATCCGAGGTGGAGAACATGCGCACACCCGTCATCGTCGGTGCCGCCAGGACCGCGATCGGCCGCTCCTTCAAGGGGACGCTGGTCAACACTCCGCCCGAAGAGCTGATCACCACCGTGCTGCCCGAGGTGATCCGCCGGTCGGGGATCGACCCGAAGGACATCGACGACCTCATATTCGCCGAATCCAACTACGGCGGTGGCGATCTCGCGCGCTATGCGGCCGACGCCATCGGATTGCAGGACGTGCCGGGACAATCGGTCAACCGGCACTGCGCGGGCAGCCTCACCGCGATCGGCAATGCGGCCGCGCAGATCGGCTCGGGCATGGAGCGCGTGCTGATCGCCGGTGGTGTGCAGTCGCTGTCGATGACGCCCCTGACGAACTGGCGCATTCCCGGGCCGGAGCTGAAGTTCGAAGAGAAGTGGATGACGCCGACCCACGTCGAGACCCCGGACGCGCCGACGCGTGACATGTCCATCACTGTCGGCTGGAACACCGCGCAGGCCGTGGGCATCACCCGCGAGGAGATGGACGCGTGGGCGGCGCGGTCGCATCAGCGGGCGATCGCCGCGATCGACGCGGGCAAGTTCGTCGACGAGATCGTGCCGTTGAAGGTGCAGCAGTTCGACGGCTCGGTCATCGAGTTCAGCGTCGACGAGCATCCGCGCCGCGGCACCACCGTCGAGAAGCTGGCGGCGCTCAAGCCGCTCCACCCGGAGATCGAAGGGTTCTCGATCACCGCAGGCAACAGCAGCGGCACCAACGACGCCGCGGCCGCGGTGGCGCTCGTGGACAGCGACTACGCCGACGCGAAGGGCCTTTCCAAGATGGCCACCGTGAAGGCCTGGGCCGCCGCGGGCGTGCCGCCGCGCGACTGCGGGTTGGGTGCGGTGAAGGCGATCGGCAAGGTGCTCGATCGCGCCGGTCTCAAGGCATCCGACGTCGCACTCTGGGAGATCAACGAAGCGTTCGCGTCGGTCCCGATCGCGGCCTGCCGTGAGTTCGGCATCGACGAGGAGTTGGTGAACTTCTCCGGAAGTGGTTGCAGCCTTGGTCATCCCATCTCTGCGTCGGGCGCGCGGATGGTCACCACGCTGGTGTACGAGTTGCAGCGGCGCGGCGGTGGCATCGGCGTCGCGGGCATGTGCGCCGGCGGCGGCCAGGGCGGCGCCGTCGTGATCGAGGTCTGAGTCCACCAGCGCTCGATTGTGCATCCGACGACGATATTCGCCGTCAAACGTCGTCAGATGCACAAACGAAAACGGGTCAGCGTTTGCGGGCCGCTTTCCTCGCGGGCTTGGCTTCCTCGATCAACCGGCCCGCACGATCGAGGATGCACTCGAGGCCGAACTCGAAGTTCTTGTCATCGGCCGCACCGATGTGATGGCCCTTCTCGGTGACCAGAGCCAACAGTGGCGTGCTGTCAGCGTCGATGGTCAACGTCTCCTCGAGGTCGCTCGGACCCTCGGTCGCCGCTCGGTTCTTTTCGCGTAACCGGTGCAGCACCACCGATCCGCGAACGTGCACCGACACCGCGGAGTAGGTGTCGAACGCGTCGTCGGCCGACAGACCCGCCTCCACCAGACCGGCGATCGCCTTCTCGACCTCCTGCACGCCGAGTTTGGCCGTCCGGGGACTCAGCGCCGACCGAATCAGGATCAGGTCGCACAGAATCGGGTTGCCCATGAACGTCTTTCGCATGGTGCGCGCGTGGTTGGCCAGCGTCTCGCGCCAATCCTTGGCCTCGACGTATGGGGTCGCGAATACGTACTGGCGCAGCGCGCGGTCGGTCATCGCGTTGAGCAGGTCGTCCTTCTTGCGGAAATACCAGTAGATGCTCGTCACGCCGACGCCGAGGTGCTTGCCCAGCAGGGGCATCGACAAGTTGTCGATACCCACCTGCTCGGCGAGTTCGAACGCGCCATTGATGATGTCGTCGGGATTGATCGATCCGCGTTCGCGTCGCTGACGCTTCTCCGCGGTCGCCTGCCTTGCCACGTGGGGCACCTCCATCGAATAAGCCGCGCGCGCAGCCTCAGCGAACGGGATTGGTTGGACCTGAATGTACCGTCAGCCGCTCTCGCTGTTCTACTGTAAGTCCAATAGTAAGGTTCTCCACGCAATCGGATACCGAAAGGCCATATGGACCTCGGGTTGAAGGACGCCACCGCCGTGGTGGTGGGCGGTGGGCGGGGGATGGGTTTCGCGACGGCGCGCTGCCTTGCCGAAGACGGTGCCCGGGTCGCGGTCGTCGGTCGCACGCCGGCCGTCCTCGAGGAGGCAGCCAACGCCCTCGGCGAAATCGGCAGCCCCGACACACTGGCGTTGACCGCCGACACCACCGACGCCGAGCAGGTGCAGCGCGCCTTCGACGAGATCAGGAAACGCTGGCGCGGCGAGCTGAACATCCTCATCAACGCCGTCGGACCCGAGG
>NZ_LZKP01000160.1 GCF_001672895.1 Mycobacterium sp. E740 | reverse complement strand
CCCGAGCCTGGTGCACACGGTGCAAACGTTCGCCGGCCACGAGAAGGCGATCCTCGACCACGTCACCAACGCTCGCGCGGCCGTGACGTCGGCGACGGCCGGAAAATCGGTGGCGCAGCGCAGTGCAGCGGAGAAGGACCTCGACACCGCCCTGGTCCCGTTGCTCGCGCTCGGACAGGATTATCCGCAGCTGAACTCGTCGAACAACTTCCTGAACCTGCAGGAGAACCTCGCCGATACCGAGAACAAGCTGGCGTTCGCGCGCCAGTACTACAACGACTCGGTCGCCACGCTGAACCGGTTGGTCACGACGATCCCGTGGATGTTCGTCGCACCGATGACCGGTGTCTCCGAGCGGGAGTACTACCAGACGCCGCGCTGAGCGCGGACACGTCGCCCGGACGCCGTCTCTACACTGGCGCGGTGCGCATCGTCTTCGCCGGCACCCCGGAGCCCGCCCTGCCGTCACTGCTCGACGACTGTGATGCGGTGTAGGCACCGATCGACGACGACAGCGCCGACTCGAAGCTGTCGAAGTTCGCGCCACCCGAGCCGGTGACGAAACCCACGCCGGTAGGTGATGAGGAGTTGTACCAATCGGGTTGCGGCGCAGGTGCTCCCGTGGTGGTCTCGTATTTCTTGGCCCACAGAGCGGCCGCTCCTGCGGCGACTGCGAACGGCACGTACGCCGAGTACAGGTCCTTGCGCGCGCCGAAGTCGAATCGCGCCTCCGCGGAGTCCGTGGTCAGCAGCCGGTGGAAACCGCCTGCGCGCGACCACAGTTCGCGTCCGGTCTCAGTTCGCCGGGTGCCCACACCGGCTGTCCACGACCCGATCGACAGCAGGAAGAACGCCGCGAACGGAAGCGCCCACATGGTCGTCGGGAAGATCCACCGGAAAATCGCGAACAGCGTGCAGAGGAACGCGATCACATTCGCTGTGCGGACCCACAACTCTTTCTTCCGCTTGACGAGCAGCTTGTTGTCGAAAGCCCACGCCTCGACCGCCTTGGCCATGTCGGTCTTGGCGTTGTTGAGCTTCTGGCCCGACTTGACGGTCTTCTTCGCCTCGAATTCGCCGCCCGGGTTCATCACCTTGAGCACCGAGCCGACGGTCACGCTGACCGGGTCCACGTCGAGCCAGGCGCTGCGCTCGGCGACACCCCGGACACGCCAATTCTCGTCGCTCATCTGCCGCAGCTCCACCAACCTGCGTTCGGCGAGATAGAACAGCGTCGCGGTCAGTCCGTTCTTGGGCACCGCTTCGGTGCGGATGTACTCCGTCTGGACGGGGCCGAGTCCCGGTGGCGGTGCGTACTGCAGCGGAAATCCCGGCGACGGTTCCACGGTGGTGCGGTACCACAGCAGCGCGCCGAGTCCGGCCACCACGGTCAGCGCCGCGACCCACAACACCCCGGTCAGCGACTGGCCCAGCACCCGATCCCATCTGTAGCCCCACGGCAATTCGGCGCGCGCGGGCGTGGGCACTTCGACACTCGCGCGCACGGTGACAGGCGTTCGGGCGGCGAGGTGCTGGGCGGAGAACTGCACGGTTTTCCCGTTGACGACCAGGTTTTGGCACGGTGCGCCGACACCGTAACCGACCGAGCACTGGACACCCGGCACGTTGCCGGGCAGCGTGATCGAAATCTCGGCTCGCTGTATCCGGTTGTTCCAGGCGGGAGCGATGACGTTCCAATAGAAGACCGAACCCGAGGCGGCTGGTTCGCCGTTGGTAGAGGCGAATTCCCGGCCCGCACCGGTCGATTCGGGATCGAGGACGCCGCCGACCGAGTATCTGATCTCGAACACGTGCCGGCCGTAGCTCAGGTACTCGTCCGGGTCGCCGATCTTCGCCACCCGGAACCGGTGGCCGTCCTCCCACAGCATCTGGTAGTCGACCCGTCCGCCGTCGAGCAGGATCGAGTCGATCGTCGGCGGCTGTCGCACCTGAGGGCTGTTGGGGTTGGTCACATCCCAGTAGCGGAACAGTCCGTGCCTGTCGCCGGGGAAGTTCGTGGTGATGGTCTCCACCGCGTCGAGCCGGCCGTTCTCGTCGACGACGAAGTCCGCCTTGTAGTCCGTGATGACGACGGGGTCGTCGGCCGGCGACGCCTGCGAGCCGCCACCGCTGAAAACGACCGGCCACAACACCCCGAATGCCAGCAGCACCAACGCGATCGACCACGCGAAGAATCGGCGCATGCGGACCTCCTGTCCCGCCCGTCGACGGGTGTCCGGTTCACCCTATGTGCAGCGGGTCGATCTGTACGCGAACCGGCTCCTGATCGTGGCGCGCGCTCAGCACCGCCGTCGCGCGCCGAAGCGCCGACGACAGTGCGAGCCCGGCGTCCCGGGGAACCCGGACGAGCATCCGGATCACCGTGGTGTCGGCGGGTGTTCCGGGCGGCCTGCGGGCGCCGACCGGCAGGTCGACCGGTCCCAACCGCTCCGCGCCGTCAGGGAGTTCCGCGGTGTCCAACATCGCGTGTACGGCTTCGGGCGCACCGTCGACGGCGGCCATGTGCGACGCCGGCGGCAGACCGACCTCGGTCCGGGAGTTCAACTCCGCATCGGCGTGACCGACCGGATCCCAGCGAATCAGCGCCTGCACAGTCGGTATGGCGGACTCGGCGACTACGGCGACCAGCCCGCCGTCGGCCCGACTGCGCACCAGCGCGGCGGCGGCCATCCAGCGGCGCAGTGTGTCCTCGGCTGCGCGGAGGTCTTGGCGGCCGAGCAGCGCCCAGCTGTCCAGCAGCAGGGCTGCGCCGTACCCGCCGGCAGCGACCGGTTCAGCGCCGGGCGTGGCGACGACGACCGCCGGATGGTGCGCTACCTCGCCGACCATCGCATCGCCGCCGGAGGTGACGACCGTCGTGCCCGGGAAGGCCCGACCGAGTTCCTCGGCGGTGCGCCGCGCACCCACGACCACCGCCCGCACCGCGTCCGAACCGCATCGGACGCAGCGCAACGCGGGATGCGCCCGACCACACCACCGGCACACCGCACCCGCGGCGTCGCGGTCGGGCAGCGACAGCGGGCCGGTGCAGTGCCTGCAGCGTGCGACCGTCCGGCAGCGCGCACACGCCAACGCGGGCACGTATCCGCGGCGCGGAACCTGAACCAGCACCGGCGCACCGGATTCCAACGCCTTGCGTGCCGCCTGCAGCGCCATCGACGGGAGCCGAGCCGACCGGGCGGCCGGGTCGCGTTCCTGCTCGAAACCGCTGTCGTCGAGGGCGATCACGCGCGGGGACGCCGCGCGCACCACCGGTCGAAGTGCGACCAGATCGTGCGCCCAGCCGCTGCGGACGAGCGCCTGCGCCTCGGCGGTCCTGGCGAATCCGCCGATCACTGCGGCGCAGCGCAGTTGGTGCGCGCGCAACATCGCCACCTCGCGAGCATGCGGATACGGCGTACGCGGCTCGGCGAGCGTGTCGTCGCCGTCGTCCCACACCATCACCAGGCCGAGTTCGGCGACGGGCGCGAACACCGCGCTGCGGGATCCGATCACGAGCCGGGCCTCGTCGCGCAGCACCGACAACCAGCGTCGGTAGCGTTGCGCCGGCCCCAGACCGGCCGACAGCGCCACGACGCGAGCCTCGTCGACGAGCCGAACGGCGGCGGCATGCACCGCGTCGATGTCGCGCTGGTCCGGGACGATCAGCAGCACGCCTCGTCCGGAGTTCACCGAGACGGCCGCGGCTTCGGCCAGGCGGTCCGGCCAGCGTTCACCGGGCAGCGCCTGCCAGACGGCACGGGCGGCGCGGCCTTCGGCCAGCGCGCCGAGGAACTGCTCGCCGCGGGCGTATGCCGACCAGGCGGCGGTGTCCACCGGGCTTGCAGTGAACGGCGCCGACTCCGGTGGCTGCTGCTTCTCCACCCGGGCGTGACGCGGCGGGATCGCCAGGCGCAGCACGTCGGCGCGGGTGCCCGCGTAGCGCGCCGCGACTGCGTCGGCGAGCCTGCGGACCTCCGGCGTCAACACCGGCTCGGCGGAGACCACCCGGTCCAGCCAGCCCAGCTTGCCGACATGGTCTGTGTCAGAACGTCTTTCGAGTATGAACGCGTCGACCAGCCGGCCGTGGAACCGCACCCGCACCCGGACTCCGGGCTGGGCGTCGTCGGACTGCTCGGCCGACACCAGGTAGTCGAATTCACGGTCCAGGTGCGGCACCGTCAGCATCGGCAACACCCGAGCAATCGGCTCGTGCTCGGCCGGTTGGCGGGTGGGCGTCACCGTTGCGCGGCGCGCCCGAAGAACAAGCCCGCCGTGATCAACAGCAACGACGTCGCATACGCCCACCAGATCGGGACCGCCAACGCCTCTGTGCCCAGGACGAACTTGCCGATGCCGATCATCGCGTCCGACACCGCGAAGCACACCGCACCGAGTGCCGTCCACGGCGTCGGGAGTTGGGCCAGCAATGCGACGCACACCATCGCGCCGAGCACGGCGATGTAGAGCGTGACCGGGACGGTCATCCCCTCGGCGGCCAGTCGCGGCCAGAACCACACCAGCAGTGCGAGGCACGCCGCCACCGTGATCGTCACAGCCACCACCCGCGGCGTCGTCGGCGCCACCAGCGGCCACAGCGCCGCCAGAAAACACAGGTGCGCCACCAGGAAGGCCCCGAGCCCCAGGACGAACGACGGTTCCCACCACGGCAGCGCCAACAGGAAGTCACCCGCCGCCGAGAACAGCAGCGCGCCCACCAGCCAGCGCCGCTCCCGGGCGATCGGATGGGTGAGCGCGGCCACCGCGAGCAGCACCGCCGCGGCCGCCTTGACCGCGGGCTGCAGCGCGAACTGGCCGGTCAACTCGGCGCCCGCGGGTAGCCGCACGGCGGTCACGATCAGGAACACTCCGTAACAGGCCGCGACGGCCGCCGCCGCCACCCACAGCAGCCTGGTTCGCCGGTGAACGTACGGTGTCCCCATGTCAGCCGACGACCCGGCCAACCAGGAACCCGTAGACGCCATTCTGCTGAAGGTACTGGAGAAGGTTCCGTTTCAGTTGACAACCGACGGCGGCGTGCAGGCTGCGCGGCAGCGGTTCAATGCGCTGCCGCGCGTCGAGACGAACCCCGAGGTGCTGGCTCAGGACGGTTCGGTCGAGGGTCCCGGCGGCCCGATCCCGGTGCGGGTCTACCGACCGCCGTCCCACAGCGACACGCCGCCACCGGTGGTGCTGTTCTTTCATGGCGGCGGTTGGTCGGTCGGCGATCTGGACAGCTACGACAGCACCGCGCGCAGGCACGCAGCGGTCGCCGAGGCGGTGGTGATCTCGGTCGACTACCGGCTCGCGCCCGAACACCCGTACCCCGCCGCCGTCGACGACGTGTGGGCGGTGACCCAGTGGGTGGGCGAGCACGCCGACGAGTTGGGAGTCGACGCCGATCGTCTCGCGGTCGCTGGTGACTCGGCGGGCGGCAACCTCGCCGCCGTGGTGTCGCAACTGGCGCGCGACGCCGGCGGTCCGACGATCCGGTATCAGCTGTTGTGGTATCCGGCGACGACGTGGGACGTGTCGTTGCCGTCGTTCAAGGAGAACGCCGACGCGCAGATCCTCAATTATGCTGCGGTGACCGGCTTTTCGCGATGGTATGTCGGCGACATGGACCTGTCTGACATGCCCGCGACGCTGGCGCCGGCGCGCGCGAAAGACCTCACCGGCCTGCCGCCCGCCTACATCGCCGTCGCGGGCCACGATCCGCTGCGCGACGACGGCGCCCGGTATGCCGAGCTGCTCGCCGCCGCAGGCGTTCCCGTCGAACTGCACAACGCCGAGACACTCGTCCACGGATACCTCGGCTACGCCGGCGTCGTGCCCGCCGCCACCGAAGCCACCGAGCGCGGACTGCGCGCGCTGCGCACCGCGCTGTGGGACGGTTGAACGAGTCCACCGGACCGCGGGTGACCGGAGTAACGTGAGCGGAGCGTTCGACGTCCGGGAGGCCTTGTGACAACGCCCGATCACGACACCATCATCGTCGGCGCCGGCTTCTCCGGTATCGGCGCCGCGATCAGCCTCGACAGGGCCGGACTCGGCGATTACTTGATAATCGAGGCCGGTGACGGCCCCGGCGGCACCTGGTACTGGAACACCTATCCCGGTATTGCCGTTGACATTCCGTCGTTCTCCTACCAGTTCTCGTTCGAGCAGAGCGCCGACTGGACACGTACCTACGCGCCGGGCGGCGAACTGCGGGCCTACGCCGAGCACTGCGTCGACAAGTACGGGCTGCGGCCCAAGATCCGGTTCGGCACGAAGGTGCTTGGGGCGGTGTTCGACGACGGCGAGAGCATGTGGCGCGTCGAACTGGACTCCGGTGAAACGGTCACGGCGCGGTTCCTGATCAACGCATGCGGCGTGTTGATCACGCCCAACCTTCCCGACATCGACGGGGTGGACTCGTTCGCCGGGGTCACGATGCACACCGCGCGGTGGGACCACCAACAGGATCTGACCGGTAAGCGGGTCGCCGTTATCGGGACCGGCGCCTCGGCGGTACAGGTCATCCCCGAGATTGCCCCAGTCGTCGAGCGGCTCAGCGTGTTTCAGCGGACTCCGATCTGGTGCTTCCCCAAGGCCGACGTGCCGTTGTCGCCGACTGTCCGGCGAATGATGCGGCTGCCCGGCGGTCAGGCGGTGCAGCGACTGCTCAGTCAGGCCTACGTCGAGTTGACCTTCACGCTGCCCGCGCAGTACTTCACGCTCAATCCGATGGCGAAGAACATGACGAAGGTCGGCGAAGCGTATCTGCGCAAGCAGGTCGACGATCCCGACGTACGCGACAAGCTCACGCCGCGGTACGCCGTCGGCTGTAAGCGGCCCGGTTTCCACAACACCTATCTGTCCACCTACAACCGCGACAACGTCGAGTTGGTGACGGAGCCGATCGACAAGATCACCGGGTCCGGCGTGGCGACCGCCGACGGCGAGACCCGCGACGTCGACGTGCTCATCCTGGCGACCGGCTTCAAGGTGATGGACACCGACGACATGCCCACCTACCCGGTCACCGGGTCGGGCGGCCGCTCGTGGAGCGAACACTGGCAGGAGAACCGCCTGCAGGCCTACGAGGGGATCAGCGTGCCGGGTTTCCCCAACTTCTTCACGGTGTTCGGCCCGTACGGCTACGTCGGATCGTCGTATTTCGCGCTGATCGAGACACAGACGCACCACATCGTGCGCTGCCTCAAGCACGCCCGACGCAAGCAGGCCCGCCGCGTCGAGGTCACCCAGGACGCCAACGACCGCTACTTCGCCGAGATGATGCGCAAGCGGCACCGCCAGATCTTCTGGCAGGAGAGCTGCCAGCAGGCCAACAGCTACTACTTCGACAAGAACGGCGACGCGCCACTGCGCCCGGCCACCACGATCGAGACGATCTGGCGCAGCCGTCGCTTCCCGCTGAGCGACTACGCGTTCAGTTCCTAAGCCCCCCCGCGCCGAGGCCGACGAAATGGCTGGTTTTGGTCGCTGACGGCGACCATTTCGTCGGTTTCGGGGATGGCCGCGCAGATCTAGACGGCGGCCTTCAGCTCGTCGACCTTGTCGAGCTGCTCCCAGGGAAGCTCGACGTCGGTGCGGCCGAAGTGGCCGTACGCCGCGGTCTGGGCGTAGATCGGCCGCAGCAGGTCGAGATCGCGGACGATCGCGCCGGGACGCAGGTCGAACACCGAGGTGATCGCCTTCTCGATGCGGGCCGGGTCGACGGTCTCGCTGCCGAAGGTCTCGACGAACAGTCCGACCGGGGCCGCCTTGCCGATCGCGTAGGCGACCTGCACCTCGACGCGCTCAGCCAGACCCGCTGCGACGACGTTCTTGGCCACCCAGCGCATCGCGTACGCCGCTGACCGGTCGACCTTGGACGGATCCTTGCCCGAGAACGCGCCGCCGCCGTGACGGGCCCAGCCGCCGTAGGTGTCGACGATGATCTTGCGGCCCGTCAGACCCGCGTCGCCCATCGGGCCGCCGAGCACGAACTTGCCGGTCGGGTTGACCAGCAGCCGGAAGTCGGACGTGTCCATGGTGTCGTGGTTCAGGTCAGCCAGCACGGTGTTGACGACCTTCTCGCGGATGTCCGGCGTGAGCGTCTTCTCCAGGTCGATGCCCGCGGCGTGCTGCGTCGAGAGCACCACGGTGTCGAGGCGCACCGGCGTGGTGCCGTCGTACTGCACAGTCACCTGCGTCTTGCCGTCGGGCCGCAGGTAGTCGAGCACACCGCTCTTGCGGACCTCGGTCAGCCTGCGCGACAACCGGTGCGCGAGCGCGATCGGCAGCGGCATCAACTCCGGGGTGTCCCTGATCGCGTAGCCGAACATCAGCCCCTGGTCGCCGGCGCCCTGCAGGTCCAGCGGGTCGCCGGCGCCCTCGACGCGGGTCTCGTGCGCGGTGTCCACACCCTGGGCGATGTCGGGCGACTGGCGCCCGATGCCGATGTTGACGCCGCAGGTCTCGCCGTCGAAGCCCTTCTCCGAAGAGTCGTAGCCGATCTCGAGAATCCGGTCACGCACGGTGTTCGCGATGTCGGCGAATGCCTCCTTGGCGGCCGTCGTCACCTCACCGACGACGTGCACCTGCCCGGTGGTCACCAGCGTCTCCACCGCGACGCGTGACTTGGGATCGCCCGCGAGCAACGCGTCGAGCACCGAATCGCTGATGGCGTCGCAGATCTTGTCGGGGTGACCCTCGGTTACCGACTCACTGGTGAACAGCCGAGCTTGCGTCACGGTGTGATCCTCCAAAACTTAGTTCATCAAATTATAGGCGTGCCCTGTTGCACATAAGCGTGTGCGCCGGTCGCGCGCAAGCTTTACACGCAGCCGAATACGTGATTCGCGCTACCCGCTCCCGCTCTGCAGGAAGGCCACGATCGCATCCACGATACGGCTGGCCATCAGCGTCTTCGAGCCGTGCTCCAGCGCCGATTCCGTACCGTCGGCCGCGAGCAGCCAGCCGTCATTGTTGTCGACTTCGAACGCACGATTCTCGCCCACGGCGTTGACCACGAGCAAATCACAGCCCTTGCGCTGCAGCTTCGCCCGGGCGTGGTGGAGTACGTCGCCGTTCGCGTCGCCGGTCTCGGCGGCGAACCCCACGATCGCCCGCATGTTGGGCAGCTGGCCGTCGCCGCGTGCCCGCACAGCGCCCGCCAGCACGTCCTCGGTCCGGGTCAACTCGATGACCGGGGCCGGCGCGGCCGGATCGGCGGCTTTCTTGATCTTGCTGGTCTGCGTCTGGGTGGGCCGGAAGTCGGCGACCGCCGCGGCCATCACCAGAACGTGGGCGTCCGGTGCGTGCTTGGAGACGGCGTCCTTGAGCTGGGCCGCCGAACCGATGTGGACGACGTCGACCCCGGCCGGGTCGATCAGCCCCGTCGTGTTGCCTGCGATCAGCGTGACGTCGGCACCCCGCTGGGCCATCACCCGCGCCATCGCGTAGCCCTGCTTACCCGAGCTGCGGTTGCCGATGAAGCGCACCGGGTCGATCGGCTCACGGGTGCCGCCCGCCGACACCAGTACCTTGACGCCGGCCAGGTCGTAGGGCAGCGCGTCCGGCCTGGTCAGCAGGAGCTGCGCCAGGGTGGTGATCTCCTCGGCCTCGGGCAACCGGCCCGCGCCACTGTCGGATCCGGTGAGCCGGCCCGACGCCGGTTCGAGCACGACGGCGCCGCGGCGACGCAGCGTGGCGACGTTGTCGACCGTCGCCGGGTGCAGCCACATCTCGGTGTGCATCGCAGGGGCGAACAGCACCGGACATCGAGCGGTCAGCAGCGTGGCGGTCAGCAGGTCGTCCGCCCGGCCCGCGACGGCGCGCGCCAGAAGGTCGGCGGTCGCGGGTGCGACGACGACGAGGTCGGCCTCCTGGCCGAAGCGCACGTGCGGGACCTCATGAACGTCGTCCCAGACGCCCGTGTGGACGGGGTGACCCGACAGGGCCTCGAAGGTGGCGGCCCCGACGAACCGCAGCGCGGACTCGGTGGGGACGACGCGGACGCTGTGGCCCGCCTCGGTGAGCTGCCTGACCACGGTGGCCGCCTTGTAGGCGGCGATACCACCGGCGACGCCGACGATGATCCGCTTGGGCTCCATGGGCGGCCGCTCCCCTACGAGTTGCTACTCGCCTTCGGTGTGCTCGAGCAGGTCTGAGTGGATCTCGCGCATCGCGATCGACAGCGGCTTCTCCTGCAGGCCCGGCTCGACCAGCGGACCGACGTACTCGAGGATGCCGTCGCCGAGTTGGTTGTAGTAGTCGTTGATCTGTCGCGCGCGCTTGGCGGCATAGATCACCAGCGCATACTTGCTCGACGCCCGGTCCAGCAACTCGTCGATGGGCGGGTTGGTGATGCCCAACGGCGTGTCATAGGCGCCCGCCGTGTCGATGTCGTCCACGGCGGCCAGATGCGCGTCGGCGTGCGGGGTGCTCACGTAGAAAATCTCCTGGAGTTCAGATTGCTTTGGGCCGGTCCGCGCGTGTCGAGCGCCTCAACTAAGTCCGGTTCACCAGCAAGGATACCAATTCGGCGCAGGCAGACTCCAATTGACTGTTCACGACGACCGTGTCGAAGTCCCCCTGAGCGGCCAGCTCGGCGCGTGCGGTGGCCAGGCGGCGCTCCATCGCCTCGGCGGTCTCGGTGCCGCGACCGGTCAGCCGGCTCTCGAGTTCTTCCCAGCTGGGCGGGGCGAGGAAGACGGTGCGGACCTCGGGCATCGCCTTCTTGACCGCCCGCGCCCCGGCGAGGTCGACCTCGATGAGAACGGGCCTACCGGCGGCGATGGCGTCGCGGACGGGTCGAGCAGGCGTTCCGGAGCGATGCAGGCCGCCGTGGATCTCCGCCCATTCGAGCAGAGCCCCGGTGGCGATCAGCTCACTGAACTCCTCGGCGGTGACAAACGAGTAATCGACACCGTCGACCTCCCCCGGGCGCGGGGCCCTGGTGGTCACGGACACGCTGAAGTGCAGGTCGGGAATGCGTTCGCGCAGACAGCGAACGACGGTCGACTTCCCGACGGCGGAGGGGCCGGACAGCACGACTACCCGGCCGGCCCCCCGGCCGGCGCTCAAACTTTCGCGCCTAGGACTGGTCGAACTTTTCCAGCAGCGCCTTGCGCTGACGATCGCCGAGGCCACGCAAGCGGCGGGTCGGGGCGATCTCGAGTTCGGTCATGATCTCCTGCGCCTTGACCTTGCCGACCTTGGGCAACGCCTCCAGAAGCGCGGAAACCTTCATCTTGCCCAAGACCTCGTCGGTCTCGGCGTCCTTGAGCACCTGCTTGAGGTTGGTGCCACCGCGCTTGAGCCGATCCTTCAGCTCAGCACGTGCTCGACGTGCGGCGGCAGCCTTCTCCAACGCGGCCGCGCGCTGTTCGTCGGTCAACTGGGGAAGGGCCACGGGTTCCTCCGTCTCATCACCATCAATTTTCTCTGCCTGGGCTGATAGGAAAAAATCCAGAACAGCCAGCGACGACGACCGTACCCACGCAGGCTGACTAAAGCGAACGCCACCCCCGGGTTGGCGCGTCAAAAGCCCAGCTTGTCAGGCGATCACCAGGGGCACCGGCGACGCACCCAACGCCGCCCGACCCGGCGGGGTGCCGGTTGGGGCGGACGGAACTGCCTGCATATCAAGGCATTTCGGGAGGCATCTGTGCGCTGTCCGTCCGCTCAGCCTGTGACCCGGGCCACACAGCGGGCTGGCAGGGCCTTGAAAAAAGAAAAATTTCCGCTGGTCAATCGCCTTGGGCGTGTCGCGGAGAGGCGAATCGGCATGCGTTGTGACCGCTGTTACAGGTGTTTCGCACGTGGCTGGCGAGACGTACTCAGGCCAGGTATGCGACGGCGTCGCGCATCGTCTCGGCCGCCGACCGCAGCGCAGAGACGTCCGGTCCCGCGCTCAGCACCTCGCGTGACACGGCGGGCAGCAGCTGGCCCGGTTTGGCGCCCCCGAAGCCCGCCAGGGCATCCGGCCGCCCGCCCTGAGCCCCCACGCCGGGAGCCAGCACCGGGCCGCCGAGCGCGCTGACGTCGGGCGGGTCGGCGAGCGTGGCACCGACGACCACCCCGATCGGGCCGAGGCCGGCGGACAGGGTCCGGTTCACAGCCGCAGCGGCATCGACGATCGACTGCGCGACGGTCCGGCCACCGGCGACGGCGCGCTGCACGGAGGCGCCCTCGGGGTTCGACGTGGCGGCGAGCACAAACAGCCCGCGGTCGTTGGCCACGGCGGCGTCGATCAACGGCCGCAGGGAGCCGAAGCCCAGATACGGCGACGCGGTCACCGCGTCAGCCGCCAACGGCGAATCACCCGCCCATGCGGCGGCGTAGGCGGCCATCGTCGAGCCGATGTCGCCGCGCTTGGCGTCGGCGAGTACGAGAACTCCCTCGTCGCGCAGGGCGGTAATGGTGTGTTCCAGCACCGAGAAGCCCGCGGCGCCGTGCATCTCGAAGAACGCGACCTGCGGCTTGACGATCGCGAAGCCGGCGAACGCCGACACGCAGACGTCGCAGAAGCGGCGCAGGCCGTCCGCGTCGACGGAAAGCCCCCACGCCCGCATCAACTCCGGGTGCGGGTCGATGCCCAGACACAGCGGTCCACGCCGGGCCACCGCATCGGCCAGCCGCGGACCGAAGCCGGTCACTGCCCGAGCACGCTGTGCAGTTCCTGCAGCGACATGACGCCGATGTCGCCGCGGATCCTTGCCTCGATGCCCTGCACCGCGGCCGAAGCGCCCTGCACGGTCGTCACGCACGGGATGCTGTTGGCCACCGCCGCCGACCGGATCTCGTATCCGTCGATACGCGGCCCGGAATTGCCGTACGGCGTGTTGATCACCATGTCGACCTCGCCGGCTTTGATGAGGTCGACTGCTGATGCCGCCGGCCTGTCCTCGCGAGGCTCCTCGAAGTGCTTGCGGACCGTTTCGCACGGAATTCCGTTGCGCCGCAGCATCTCCGCGGTGCCCTCCGTGGCCAGGACCCGGAATCCCAGATCGGCCAGCCGCTTGACGGGAAACACCAGCGAGCGCTTGTCGCGGTTGGCCACCGACACGAACACCGTGCCGTCGGCGGGCAGCGATCCGTAGGCGGCGGTCTGGCTCTTGGCGAACGCGCTACCGAAGTCGTGGTCGATGCCCATCACCTCGCCCGTCGATTTCATCTCCGGACCGAGCAGCGAGTCGATCTGGGTTCCATCGTGTTTGCGGAACCGGTTGAAGGGCAGCACCGCTTCCTTGACTGCCACCGGCGTGTTGAGCGCGTTCACCGAGAAGGAAGCGCCGTCGCCGGTGCGCACCAGCAGTCCTTCCTCG
The DNA here is from genome assembly GCF_001672895.1 of Mycobacterium sp. E740. Classification (GTDB taxonomy): domain Bacteria; phylum Actinomycetota; class Actinomycetes; order Mycobacteriales; family Mycobacteriaceae; genus Mycobacterium. The sequence goes on along the minus strand of NZ_LZKP01000160.1, from coordinate 5,965 downwards.
CGCAGCTGAGCGATCGTGGCGCCCAGCATGATTCGCGCACAGGCCTTGGCCAGTGGCACCGCTGTCGCTTTCGACACGAACGGAACCGTGCGGCTGGCGCGCGGATTGGCCTCCAGCACGTAGAGCACGTCGTCTTTGAGCGCGTACTGCACGTTGAGCAGGCCGACGACGCCGATGCCGTGGGCGATCGCCTCTGTGGCGCGCCGCACCGCGTCGATGTCGCTGCGGCCCAGCGTCACCGGCGGCAATGCGCACGCCGAGTCACCGGAGTGGATACCGGCCTCTTCGATGTGCTCCATGACGCCGCCGATGTAGACCTCGGTGCCGTCACACAACGCGTCGACGTCGATCTCGATGGCGTCCTCGAGGAAGCGGTCGACCAGCACCGGGTGCTCGGGAGAGAGCTCGGTGGCCCTGGTGATGTAGCCCTCCAGGGTTTCTTCGTCGTAGACGATCTCCATGCCGCGACCGCCGAGCACGTACGACGGCCGCACCAGCACCGGGTATCCGATGTCGGCCGCCACGCGCCGCGCCTGCTCGAAGCTGGTCGCCAGCCCGAACCGCGGCGCGGGCAGGCCGGCGTTGGCCAACACGTCGCCGAACGCCCCGCGGTCCTCGGCGAGGTCGATCGCCCTGGGGCTGGTCCCGACGATCGGCACACCGGCCTCCTGGAGCCGCTCGGCCAGCCCGAGCGGCGTCTGCCCGCCGAGTTGCACGATGACCCCGATGACGCCGGGACCGCCTGCGCCGGAGACAGATTCGGCGTGGTAGACCTCGAGTACGTCCTCGAATGTGAGCGGCTCGAAGTAGAGCCGGTCCGCGGTGTCGTAGTCGGTGGACACGGTCTCGGGGTTGCAGTTGACCATGACCGTCTCGAAGCCGGCCTGGCTCAGCGTCGTCGCGGCGTGCACGCAGCTGTAGTCGAACTCGATGCCCTGCCCGATGCGGTTGGGGCCCGACCCCAGAATCAGCACCTTGGGCTTTTCGGTCTGGGGGGCCACCTCGGTCTCGGCCGCGGGATCCAGTTCGTAGCTGCTGTAGTGGTACGGGGTCTTCGCCTCGAACTCCGCCGCGCAGGTGTCCACCGTCTTGAAGACGGGGTGGATGCCGAGCCGCTGGCGCAGCGCCCGCACCCCGCGTTCGCCGGCGAGTTCCGGTCGCAGCGCGGCGATCTGGCGGTCCGACAACCCGTGGTACTTGGCGCGGCGCAGCAGACCCGCGTCGAGCACCGGCGCCTCCACGATCTCCGCGCGCAATGCGACCAGCCCGGCGATCTGGTCGACGAACCAGGGATCCACACCGGAGGCCTTCGACACCTGCTCGACGCTGCCGCCCTTGCGCAGCGCCAGTTCCAGGTCGTACAACCGGCCGTCCGACGGCTTCTCGAGCCTGCTCAGCAGCTCGTCGACCGTGATGGTCTCCTCGTCGGGGTCGGGTTTGGTCCAGAACCCGGCGCGGCCGGCCTCCAGCGAGCGCATCACCTTGCCGAGCGCTTCGATGAAGTTGCGGCCCAACGACATCGCCTCGCCGACGGACTTCATCGTGGTGGTCAGTGTGCCGTCGGCGCCGGGGAACTTCTCGAACGCGAAGCGGGGCGCCTTGACGACGACGTAGTCCAGCGTCGGCTCGAAGCAGGCAGGCGTCTCCTTGGTGATGTCGTTGACGATCTCGTCGAGCGTGTAACCGATGGCCAGCTTGGCCGCGATCTTGGCGATCGGGAAACCGGTGGCCTTGGAGGCCAACGCACTCGAGCGCGACACCCGCGGATTCATCTCGATCACGATCAGGCGCCCGTCGGCGGGGTTGACCGCGAACTGGATGTTGCAGCCACCGGTGTCGACGCCCACCTCGCGCAGGATCGCGATGCCCAGATCGCGCATCGTCTGGTACTCGCGGTCGGTGAGCGTCATCGCCGGCGCGACCGTCACGGAGTCACCGGTGTGCACGCCCATCGGGTCGAAGTTCTCGATCGAGCACACGACGACGACGTTGTCGCGGCCGTCGCGCATCAACTCGAGTTCGTATTCCTTCCAGCCGAAGATCGACTCCTCGATGAGCACGTTCGCGCTCGGCGACGCGGCGAGCCCGTCGCCGGCCATCCGCTCGACGTCCTCTGCGGAGTACGCCATCCCCGAGCCGAGACCACCCATCGTGAACGACGGCCGCACCACCACCGGAAGACCGAGGTCCTCGACGGTTTCGCGGACCTCGTCCATCGTGAAACAGACTCGCGAGCGGGCAGATTCGCCGCCGACCTTGGTGACGATGTCCTTGAACCGCTGCCGGTCCTCGCCGCGTTGAATGGCTTCGAAGTCCGCACCGATCAGCTCGAGGTCGTACTTCTCCAGCACGCCGTTCTCCGACAGCGCCACCGCGGTGTTGAGTGCCGTCTGGCCGCCCAGCGTCGCCAGCAGCCCGTCGATCTTGTTGCCGCGCTCGGCCTGCTGGGCGATGACCCGTTCGACGAATGCGGGTGTGATCGGTTCGACGTAGGTGTGGTCGGCGTATTCCGGGTCGGTCATGATCGTCGCCGGGTTGGAGTTGATCAGGCTGACCTGCAGTCCTTCGGCGCGCAGCACGCGGCACGCCTGGGTGCCGGAGTAGTCGAACTCGGCGGCCTGTCCGATCACGATCGGTCCGGAGCCGATCACCAGAACGTGGTTGAGGTCGGTGCGCTTAGGCATCGGCTGCCTCCCATCTACGGCGCAATTCAGGCACCCTTCTCTTCTGCCATCAGGTCGACGAACTGGTCGAAGAGGTAGTTCGCGTCGTGCGGTCCGGCGGCGGCCTCGGGGTGGTACTGCACCGAAAAGGCCAGTCCGCTCACGAGTTTGATGCCTTCGACCACTCCGTCGTTGGCGCAGGTGTGGCTGACGACCGCCTCGCCGAACGGGGTGTCGAAACGCTCCCCCGCCTCACCCTCCAACGCGAACCCATGGTTCTGCGCGGTGATCGCGACGGTGCCGGTCTGATGGTCGATCACCGGGACGTTGATTCCGCGGTGCCCGAACACCATCTTGTAGGTCGAACGCCCGAGCGCGCGGCCGAGGATCTGGTTGCCGAAGCAGATGCCGAACAGGGGAATTCCCGCGCCGAGCACTTCCTGTGTGACGGCCACTACGTGGTCGGCGGTCGCCGGGTCGCCGGGCCCGTTGGACAGGAACACGCCGTCGGGTTTCAGGTCGGCGATCTGTTCGAAGGTCGCCGACGACGGCAGCACGTGGCTGCGTATTCCGCGCAGCGCGAAGTTGCGCGGCGTGTTCGTCTTGATGCCGAGGTCGATCGCGGCGACGGTGAACCGTTGCGGGCCTTGCGGTTCCACCACGTAGGTGGCGTCGGTGCTGACCTCGCCGGCCAGGTTCGCGCCGAGCATGGTGGGCTGTTCACGGACCCGGTTGAGCAGCTCGTCCGCGTCTGCCAGCGCCGCACCGGAGAACACGCCGGCCTTCATGGAGCCGCGGCTGCGCAGATGACGCACCACCGCGCGGGTGTCGATTCCGGCGATCCCGACGATGCCCTGGCGTTCGAGTTCCTCGTCCAGCGTGCCGGTCGCCCGCCAGTTCGACGCGCGCGGCGACGGGTCGCGCACCGCGTAGCCGGCCACCCAGATCCTGTCACCCCGGCTCTCGGCGTCCTCATGGTTCCATCCGGTGTTGCCGATCTGCGGCGCGGTGGCGATCACGATCTGCCCGTGGTAGCTCGGGTCGGTGAGAGTCTCCTGGTAACCGGACATCCCGGTGGAGAACACCGCCTCGCCGAGTGTCTGCCCGACGGCGCCGTACGTCGTACCGGTGAACACCCGGCCGTCTTCCAGCACCAGCAGGGCCTTCTGCTCTTCGGTCACACTGCCTCCTGTTGCACCCAGTGCGAGTACTCACGACGGTCGTTGGCGCGGAACCCGGTATCGATCTCTGTGCCCGACGGCAATCGCCACCGGATCGCGAGGATGCCCTCGTGCGTCATCGCCTTCCCGGCCAGGCCCCGCTCCGTGCGGATCGCGGTGATCGACTCGTCGGGAATCCAGATCGGGATGGCGCCGCTACGTTGCAACATGATCCCCTCGGGATAGCGGGTCAGCACCGCCTTGGAGCGAAAGCCCAAGTCGCCGACGGCGATACGGTCGTTCCAGCGTGGCGACAGCGTGCTGCCGACGTACAGGCCCTTCGTCGGAGCCACGATCGCCGGACCCACGGTGTCCGGGAGCGCGGGCAACGTGCCGACGAGCTCGGCCTGGCGTTCAGCTCGTCGGCGCCACCCGCGCATCATCGCCTGGATCAGCACCGCGATGACGATGGCGACGATGGCGGCCATGACCAGTGAGCCGATCAGCGTGCCGGTGTTCATGCCGGGCTCTTCCCATCGCGCGCAGTCACTTTGCCGCGCAACAGGGTCAGAGTGACCGTCGCGGGCAGCTCGAGCGTCTCGTAGGGGGTGTTGGCCGACCGGCTGGCCAGCGCGGAACCCTCGACCGTCCAGGTCGCCTCGGGGTCGACGACGGTCAGGTTGGCGGGCTCACCGATCTCCAGCGGCCTGCCGTGGTCGGGCAGCCCGACGATCTCGGCGGGCCTCTCGCTCATCACCCGCGCGACGTCGCGCCACGTCAGCAGACCGGGCCGCACCATCGTCTCGGCCACCACCGACAACGCGGTCTGCAGTCCGAGCATGCCGGGGCGCGCGGCGGAGAACTCACAGCACTTCTCGTGCTCGGCGTGCGGGGCGTGATCGGTGGCCACACAGTCGATGATCCCGTCCGCCAGCGCCTGGCGCAGCGCGCTGGCATCGGAGGCCTCGCGCAGCGGCGGGTTCACCCGGTAGCGGCCGTCGTAGGTGGCCAGGCGCTCGTCGTCGAGCAGGAGGTGGTGCGGCGTCACCTCGGCTGAAATCGAGATGCCCTGCGCCTTGGCCCATCGCACGATCTCGACCGTGCCGGCCGTTGAGGCGTGGCAGATGTGCACGCGCGCACCGGCGTCGCGGGCCAGCAGCGCATCGCGCGCGACGATCGACTCCTCGGCGGCGCGCGGCCACCCCGCCAGGCCGAGCCGGGCCGCGTTGGGCCCTTCGTGAGCCACCGCTCCGACGGTCAGCCGCGGCTCTTCGGCGTGCTGGGCGACGAGCACGCCGAGACCGGTGGCGTATTCGAGCGCGCGGCGCATGATCAGCGGGTCGTGCACACAGACGCCGTCGTCGGAGAACATCCGCACCTGTGCGGCACCTGCGGCCATCATGCCCATCTCGGTGAGCTGGGTGCCGCCGAGCCCGACGGTGACCGCGCCGACGGGGTGCACGTCGACCAGCCCGACCTGCTGGCCGCGCTGCCATACGTGGTCGGTGACCACCGGGCTGTCGGCGACCGGGTTGGTGTTGGCCATCGCGAACACCGCGGTGTATCCGCCCAATGCCGCTGCGGCCGAACCTGTTTCGATGTCCTCGGCGTATTCGCGGCCCGGCTCGCGCAGATGGGTGTGCAGGTCGACGAAACCCGGCAGCAGGATCTGGCCCGTAGCGTCGACGACGTCCGCATCGTCGGGAATGTCCAGCCCGGCGCCGATGTCGGCGATCTGCCCGGCGTCGACAAACACGTCGACGGGGTCGCCTTCGCCGTAGCGCCGCACCCCACGGATCAGTACGGAGCTCATGCGCTGATCGCCCCTTCCTCGGCTCCGACCAGCAGGTGGAACAGCACCGCCATGCGGATGTGCACGCCGTTGGAAACCTGTTGCAGCACTGCCGATTGCGACGAGTCGGCAACGGAGAACGCGATCTCCATGCCGCGGACCATCGGGCCCGGGTGCAGCACGACCGCATGAACGGCGGGTTCTTCCCGTCGGCCAGGGAGTACTCGGTGTTCTATGGCCTGTCCGAGAAACGCCAGGCGATGCTGCCTGGCAATGCGGTCGTGCTGCACCCGGGCCCGATGGTCCGCGGCATGGAGATCGCGTTCTCCGTTGCCGACTCGTCGCAATCG
>NZ_LZKP01000159.1 GCF_001672895.1 Mycobacterium sp. E740 | reverse complement strand
GGTCGGTCGTGCTCGACGCCGCGCCCGCGTCCGATCAAGCGTTCGAAACCGTTGACGCGCTGCGGGATTCGGTACGCGACGTCGATCCCGACGCGCTGGTCGGCGGCTCCGACGCCACCGCGCGAGACGCGAGTGCGGCCGCCTCACGCGACCGCGCGGTGGTGGTGCCGGCCATCCTCGTCGTCGTGCTCGCGGTGCTGTACGTCCTGCTCCGCGCGGGGCTCGCGCCGGTGGTCCTCGTGGCGGTCACCGTGTTGAGCGCGCTGGCCGCACTCGGGCTCGGCGGGTGGGCCAGCGTGCATGTGTTCGGCTTCCCCGCGCTGGACAACACCGCCCCGCTGTTCGCGTTCCTGTTCCTGGTCGCGCTCGGCGTGGACTACACGATCTTCCTGGTCACCCGCGCGCGTGAGGAAACCCCCGGGCACGGTACGCGCGACGGGATCGTCCGCGCCGTGTCGGCGACCGGCGCGGTGATCACCAGCGCGGGCATCGTGCTCGCCGCGGTGTTCTGCGTGCTCGGGGTGCTGCCGTTGATCGTGCTGACCCAGGTCGGCATCATCGTCGGCCTCGGCATCCTCCTCGACACGTTCGTCGTGCGCACCGTGATCATCCCCGCGTTGTTCACGCTCATCGGGCCCCGCATCTGGTGGCCGGCGCTGCGCGGACCGGATCGGACAGGATTCGCCGAAACGCACGTTTCGGTCGATCAGGGCGAGTTGAAACGACCATAACGTCGGTCTCGGCTACGACGCTACGCGGCCGGGGCCTCCGGCACAGGCTCTGCGGCTGATCGACTAGCAACCAACAGCAGCACGCTCACCACCAGGACCCACAGCGGGAACGCGAGCGTCAACCACATGCTGACCTCGGCGGCCACCAGCAGTCCCACGGCGGCAAGGTAAGTCGCGATCACCAACCAGCGCGGCATCAGTCCCGTCTTCAGCCAGATCGTGGCCAGCGAGATCATGAACACCGCCGCCATGCGCAGCGCGTACGTCTTGCTCAGCGCCGTCGCGAGGGCATGCCCGAAAGCTGCCGCCTCGCCGCTGCTGTGGCCCGCGGCGATGCCGACGGCAGATGCGACGAACATCAATGCCAGAAACAGCAGACCGCTCCCGACGAAGACCGTCGAGAAGAACTTGTCCTCGAAGCCGCCGAACCCGTCGCGCACCACCCCGATGAACCACAGGAACGCGATGCCAGCGAACGGCATGAGCACGGCGGCCACCCGCATCTGGGTGCGGTCACCGTCAAGGTCCGCCGTCCGGATCAAGATTTCGACGGCGCCGAACAGCAGCGCGAACAGCACTCCCGCCAGCGCCGCGGACCGCGGGGTGCGCAGGCGCCGCGGCTGCCGCTCGCCGTGGCTCACGGCTGGCCCGCGAGCAACTGGATCATCAACCCGTTCGCCTCGGCGAGTAGGTTGTCGTCGGGATCGCGCAGTTCGGCGTTCACGAACGCCTTGCGCCCTTGCGCCTCGCGCAGCCAGCCCCGCGCCGTGAGCTCGGTGTCGATCGGGGTCACCTTGCGGTAGTCGACGTGCAGGAAACCGGTGCGGCTGATCGGCCGTCCGACGGCGTGGATCACCATGCCGAACACGGAGTCGAACAGCAGCGGGAGCACGCCGCCGTGCACGGCGTAGTTTCCGCCCACGTGGTAGCGGCTGAACTGCACCTTCAGCTCCACCCCGGTCGGGTTGAGCCTCACCTCGCGGTACGGCGGCATCAGCAGGCTGCCCGCCCCGGGCACCGCAGGCACGCGGTTGGCGGGGCCGACCCCCTCGCCCGCCTCGAACGGGTCGAGCAGCACGACCAACGCTTCGACCTGATCGGCGGCGCGCTCCCAGGTGTCGGTGTCGGGATCGGCCGACACGGCCAGGTCCTGCGCGCGGCGCATCGCCGTCAGGAACCGACCGAAGCCCGGCCCCGGTTCGGCGCGCTGGAAGTTCGGGAAGCCGCCGTGTCTGTCGTAGTCCGGGTCTTCGAGGTGTGGGTCCTGCGTCACGGCCGCGCCAGGATGTCGCGACGCACGATCGTCTGATCCCGGCCGGGCCCGACGCCGATGCATGAAACATGGGCTCCGGCAAGCTCTTCCACCCGCAGCACGTAGTCGCGCGCCTTGGCGGGCAGGTCCTCGAACTCACGCGCCTCGGAGATGTCCTCCCACCATCCGGGCAGCTCCTCGTAGATCGGTTCGGCGTGCGCGATCTCCGACTGGGTCATCGGCATGTCGTCGAGACGCTGACCGCTCACCCGGTATCCGACGCACACCGGCACGGTCTCGAGGCTGGACAGCACGTCGAGCTTGGTGAGGAAGTAGTCGGTGATGCCGTTGACCCGGGTGGCGTATCGCGCGATCACCGCGTCGAACCATCCGCACCGGCGCCGCCTGCCCGTCGTCACGCCGAATTCACCGCCGGTCTTCGACAGGTACTCGCCTTTGTCGTCGAACAGTTCGGTCGGGAACGGCCCCGAGCCCACCCGCGTCGTGTACGCCTTGAGGATCCCGAGCACCGTGGTGATCCGCGTGGGCCCGATACCGGAGCCCACCGCCGCACCGCCCGCGGTCGGATTCGACGACGTGACAAAGGGATACGTGCCGTGGTCGACGTCGAGCAGGGTGCCTTGCGAGCCCTCCAGCAGCACGGTCTCGCCGTTCTCCAGCGCGGTGTTGAGCAGGTAGCGGGTGTCGGCGATGCGGTGTTTGAAGCCCTCGGCCTCCTCGAGCAGGTTGTCGACCACCTCCGCGGCGTCGAGCGCCTTGCGGTTGTAGATCTTGACCAGCACCTGGTTCTTGAATTCCAGTGCGACTTCGATCTTCTCGGCCAGCAGGACCGGATCGAGCACGTCGGCCATGCGGATCCCGATCCGGGCGATCTTGTCCTGGTAGCAGGGGCCGATACCGCGGCCCGTGGTGCCGATCTTCTTGCTGCCGGCGTACCGCTCGACCACCTTGTCGATCGCGACGTGATACGGCATCAACAGGTGCGCGTCCGCGGAGATCACCAGCCGTTCGGTGTCGACGCCGCGATCGACAAGGCCCTGCAGCTCGGTGAGCAGCACACCGGGATCGACGACCACACCGTTGCCGATGACGTTGGTGACGCCCGGCGTGAGGATTCCCGACGGGATCAGGTGCAGGGCGAAGTTCTCGCCGGTCGGCAGTACGACGGTGTGGCCGGCGTTGTTGCCGCCCTGATACCGCACCACCCACTGGACGCGTCCACCGAGCAGATCGGTGGCCTTTCCTTTGCCCTCGTCGCCCCATTGAGCGCCGATGAGCACGATTGCCGGCATCGCATAGTCTCCCGCTTAGATCTGCATCAAACGATTGCAGCCGGTGGATCACCTTATCCCAGCCGCTTGTGAGGAGCCGTGTTGAACACCACTGACGCCGTGGTGTTGGTGTTCGGAGACCGACGTCCACCGCGCCCGCTGCGCGGCCTTCCCGTCGCGCAGAGCCCGGACGAGCCGTGCCGGCGGCTGATCGTCGTCGGCTCCGATGCCGACCTGGCGACGGTGCTGACCCGGCTGCTGCGCACCGACCGGCTCGGCGTCGAGGTGGCGCATGTCCGGCGCCGCTGGCAGGCACGGCGAGCCCTGCGCGGCAGCGCCGGCCGGGTTCCGCTGATCCGCGACGACGCAGGCACCGTCGTCGTCGGCGCGGCGTACTGGCTGGGCCACCCGGGCGGGCAGCCGGTGCACGGCGAAGCGGTCGTCGACGACACGGTGCTGTTCGACGGAGACGCGCCGCGAGTGCGGATCGAGCCGACAGCAACCATGCCCGGGCTGCGGGCGGCCGTGAGCGGCGCAGGCCGGCGGCGCTGGGTCGCGGGCCGGGCCGCCCAGCTCGGCACCACCGGAGCGGTCGTCGTGCGCGACGGCGTGCCGGCGGTCCGGCCGGTCAAACGCTCGACGTTCTACCGGCACACCGAGGGTTGGCTGCGGGTGCGCTGACGCCGGTAGCGTCGAGCCGTGAACGTTCGCCCGCTCCACCAGTCGGTGCGGCCCAGTCCCATTTTCCTGCTCATCGTGGCGGCGACCGTGGCCGGCGGCGCAGTCGCCTGGGTGTGCGCGGCGGACGCGAACCGGCCGCTGGCCTACGTGGGCGTGTTCACGTTCGTCATCGCCGGGTGGCTGGTGTCGTTGTGCGTACACGAGTTCGCGCATGCTTACACCGCATGGCGGTTCGGCGACCGGGAGGTGGCCGCGCGCGGCTACCTGACGCTGAACCCGCTGAAGTACTCGAACCCGCTGCTGTCCATCGGCTTGCCGGTGCTGATCGTCGCGATCGGCGGGATCGGCCTGCCCGGCGGGGCGGTGTCCGTGCGCACCGGGTGGATGACCGAGCGCCAACGCACGCTCGTCAGCCTGGCGGGACCGCTGACCAACCTGCTGTTCGCGGTGCTGCTGCTGGTGCTGACGAGCCTCCTCTACGACCCGGCCCGCGGCGTCTTCTGGGCCGCGACGGCGTTCCTGGGCTTTCTTCAGGTGACGGCGTTCGTGCTGAACATGCTCCCCGTGCCCGGCCTCGACGGATACGGCGCGCTCGAACCGCACCTGAGCCCGCAGACGCAGCGGGCGGTGGCGCCGGCCAAGCAGTGGGGCCTGCTGGTCCTGCTGCTGTTGCTCTTCACCCCGGGCGTCAACCAGTGGTTCTGGCAGGCGGTGCTGTGGTTCTTCGACTTCTCCGGCGTCCCGCGGCCGCTGGTCTGGCTCGGCGCTGGCCTGACCCGCTTCTGGTCGGCCTGGTTCTGAGCGCGGCGCGGCCCCTTGCAACATATGCGTGTTTACGCATAGATTGCTGCCATGGGAGCCGGTCACGACCACACGCACGGTGACACCCGGGTCAGCCGGATGATCATCGCCGCGGCGATCCTGACCGCGTTCTTCGTAATCGAGCTGAGCACGGCGCTGCTGATCAACTCGATCGCACTGCTGGCCGACGCCGGCCACATGCTCACCGACCTGGTCGCGATGTTCATGGGCCTGACCGCGGTGCTGCTCGCGCGCCGCGGCAGCGCCTCCCCCGCGCGCACATACGGCTGGCACCGCGCCGAGGTCTTCACCGCGGTAGCCAACGCGGTGCTGTTGCTGGGAATGGCGGTGTTCGTGCTGTCGGAGGCCTTCCGGCGGCTCGGTGACGCGCCGGAGGTGCCCGGCGTGCCGATGATCGTCGTCGCGCTGGCGGGACTGCTGGCCAACGCGATCGTCGTGCTGCTGCTGCGCGCGCACTCCCAGAGCAGCCTGGCCGTCAGGGGCGCCTACATGGAGGTCGTCGCCGACACGGTCGGCAGCATCGGCGTGCTGATCGCCGGCATCGTCACGGTCACGACCAGCTGGCCGTACGCCGACGTCGTCGTCGCCGTGTTCGTCGCATTGTGGGTGCTGCCGCGCGCGATCTCGCTGGCGCGCGCGGCGCTGCGCATCCTGTCGGAATCCTCGCCCACCCACATCGACGTCGAGGAGCTGCGCTCCGCACTGTCCGCAGTCGACGGCGTGACCGAAGTGCACGACCTGCACGTGTGGACGCTGGTGCCCGGCAAAGACATGGTCACCGCGCACCTGACCAGCGAGCGGGACTCGGCGTCGGTGCTGGACGACGCGCGCGCGGTGCTGACCGCGCGCGGCCTGGACCACGCGACCGTTCAGGTGGAGCCGCCCGACGGCGCCGCCGACTGCAGGTGTGAGGCGGAGTAGTCAGGCAAGCCCGAGTTCGGCCCGCGCCGACGGGTCGCAATCGTCGAGCAGGTCGAGGCAGCGCTGGTTCTCGTCGGCCTCGCCGATCGTGTCGGCCGCCCGCGCCAGCGCGGCCACACAGCGCAGGAAGCCGCGGTTGGGCTCGTGCCGGTACGGGACGGGTCCGAAGCCCTTCCATCCGTTGCGGCGCAACTGGTCCAGGCCGCGGTGGTAACCGGTGCGCGCGTAGGCGTACGCGGTGACCGCCTGGTCGTCATCCAGCGCGCGCTCAGCGAGCGTGGCCCAAGCGACCGAGGCCGACGGATACGCGGCCGCCACGATCGCCGGTTCCTCGCCCGCGTCGAGTTCGGCCTCGGCGGCGATGTCGCCGGGCAGCAGCACCGGGTCCGGCCCCAGGAGATCACCCATCCGTGTCATGGCCCCATTGTGCCGTGCGGGCCGGTGACTAAGCTTCCCGCCGTAGCGTCGTAAGGGAGGACCACAACAGGCATGCCGAACCCATCAGGGCCTGACCAGCCGGAAGACCTGGACGCCTCCGATACCGCCGACGGCGCCGGTACCGCCGCAGCGCCGGATCCCGCGACCGAGATGATCGATCAGCAGGGTGGCCACGAACCCGCGACCGAGGTGATGGCCGCCGCCCCGCCGCAGAGCGGGGCCGCGCCCGAGCACCAGGACGGCGAGCGTCGATTCACCGCTCCCTCGGGTTTCGACGCGGGCACGACGCAGAAGATCGACACCCCCGCCGAGCCGGCCACCGAGGTGTTCGCTCCGGTAGCGGCTGGAGACCAGAAAAACGTTGCGCCGCAGATGATTCCGCCCCGCGGCGATGCTCCGAAGCGTCCGCAGCAACGCCGCAGCTGGGGTTGGGTGGTGGCCGTGGTGCTGGTCATCGCCGCGCTGGTCGCGATCGCGATTCTGG
>NZ_LZKP01000158.1 GCF_001672895.1 Mycobacterium sp. E740 | reverse complement strand
GGTGATCAGCACCATGATCGCGAAGATCAGGATCATCGACGCGATCACCGCGATCAGGAGGTCGACCGTGACGCCGTTCTGCATGTCGCTGTAGAGCGACGCCGTGCCGGCCAACGAGACCTTCGCATTCTCCAGCGGCGTGCCCTTGACGGCGTCGGCGACCGTGTCCCTGATCCCCGCGACGTGGTCGATCCCGTCCACCGACGCCGGATCGCCCTGATGGGTGATGATGAACCGCACCGCCTTGCCGTCCGGTGAGACGAACATCTTCAGCCCGCGTTCGAAGTCCGGGTTCTTGAAGACCTCCGGCGGCAGGTAGAACGAATCGTCGTTCTTGGCCTGGTCGAAGTACAGCCCCATCTCCGTCGCGCCCTGCGCGAGTTCCTGTGAGTGCGCCTGGATTCCGGCCATCGTGCTGTGCGTGGAGAGCATGAAGTCACGCATCGTCTTCATCGACTGGATGGTCGGCGGGATCGTCGACAACAGCTGCGGCATCAACGCGTCGAGCTGGTCGAGATCACCGGAGATGCCCTGGATCTTGTCGGCCAGCTGGTCGATCCCGTCGAGCGAATCGAAGAGCGAGCGCATCGACCAGCAGACCGGGATGTTGAAGCAGTGCGGTTCCCAGTAGAAGTAGTTGCGGACCGGCCGGAAGAAATCGTCGAAGTTCGCGATGCTGTCGCGCAGCTCGTTGGTGGTGTCGACCATGTCGTGGGTCCGGATCACCATGTCGTGGGTGGTCGCGTTGAGTTGCTGCATCAGGCCGTACATCCGCTCGAGATTGGCGACTGTCTTACTCAGTTCGTCGGCCTGCTCGAGCATCTGAGCGGTGTTGTCGTTCATCACTTTTGCCGTCTGCAGCGTTCCCGAGTTCTGCATCGCGATCTGGAACGGGATCGAACTGTGCTCGATCGGGGCACCCAGGGGACGCGTGATGGTCTGCACCCGCTCCACCCCGCGGGTGTGGAACACGGCTTTGGCGACGCGGTCGATGGTCAGCATGTCCGACGAGTTGCGCAGGTCGTGATCGGCTTCCAGCATCAGCAGCTCGGGGTTCATCCGCGACTTCGAGAAGTGCTCCTGCGCGGCCGCCATCGACACGTTGGCCGGCATCTCGGCGGGCGTGAACTTGTCGTCGTTGTACTGCGGCACATAGGTCAGCAAGCTGATGAAGCCGATGATCGCGACCGCCGAGGTGGCCACGATGATGGGCCCGGGCCACCGGACCACAGCCGTGCCGACCTTGCGCCACCCGCGAGTCGACAGTTCCCGCTTCGGGTCGAGCAGCCCGAAGCGCGACACCACGACCAGCACGGCGGGCGCCAGCGTCAGTGCGGCCGCGACGATCACCAGCATTGCCAGCGCGCACGGCACCGCCATCGTCTGGAAGTAGGGCAACGTGGTGATCGACAGACACATACAGGCACCCGCGATGGTCAGACCCGAACCCAGGATGACGTGCGAAACACCTTGATAAGCGGTGTAAAACGCCTCTTCCCGGTCCTGACCCGTCGCTCGCGCCTCGTGATAGCGACCCAAAAGGAAGATCACGTAGTCCGTGCCCGCCGCGATGGACAGCATCGTCACCATGCTGACCGCATACGGCGTCAAGCCGATGATGTTCAGGTTGCCCGCGGTGGCGGTGATGCCCTGGCCCGCAAACAGTTCGATGCCGACGATCAGCAATGCGATGAGCGTGGTGACGATCGAGCGGTAGACGATCAACAGCATCACCAAGATCACGCCGATCGACACCAGCGCCATCGTCGCCATGCTCTTGTGCCCGGCGATACTAGTGTCCGCGTTGAGCACGGTGTTGCCCGCGACGTAGGCCTTTACGCCCGGAGGCGGCGGCACCGAGTTCACGATGTCGCGCACGGCGGCCACCGACTCATGGCTCGGCGTGGTGCCCTGCGCGCCGACGAGGAAGAGCTGCACGTAAGCCGACTTGCCGTCAGGACTCTGCGAACCGGCGGCGGTCAGCGGGTCGCTCCAGAAGTCCTGGGCGAACTCGACGTGTTCGTGGTCGGCCTTCAGTTTGGCGACGATCTCGTTGTAGAACTGGTGCGCGCTGTCCCCCAGCTTGTCCTGGCCTTCGAGCACCACCATCGCAGTGGAGTCGGAATCGAACTCCTTGAACACCGAGCCGATGTTCATCATCGACGCGTAGGCCTGCGAGTTGTGCGGCGCCAGCGAAACCGCGTGCTCCTCCGCCACCGCATCGAGCGACGGGGCGAGCATGCCCAGCCCCACCGCGACGACCACCCAGAACAGGATGATCGGAATCGACAACACCCGGACGAGCCGGGCGATCAACGGGCGGCGGGGCCCCGAATGCACTGCGCTCATACGGATTTCACCAAGCAGTAGATGAACGGTTGGTATTCGTCGGTGCTGCGCTCGTCGCGCACCTGACCGTCGACGACGACTCGGCAGCGGAGTCCGTCGACACCGGCGTCACCTTGCGCGACGATGTTGGCCGACATCGACGGCAGCGTCGTCACGATCGTGTACGACCACGGCAGCGCGGCGGCGTCGATGCGGTGGGGCTGGCCGTTCTCGTCGAGGTAGTCGACGTCGACCGTGCCACCCGAACCGGTGACCTCGTAGGTGATGTGCTTGGGGTTGAACGGATCGGTGATGCCGGAGTTCGGGTCCGCAACCGGTGCCGTCGCCGGCGTGCCGAGCGTGTCGCGGATGCGGATCACCGCGTAGGCGCCCAGCGCCACCACCACTACCAACAGCAGCGGCAGCCAGAACCTCTTGAAGAGCCCGAACACGCGACCTCCTGACCCGACCATCCGGCACGCCTTCAGGCGGAACCCGAGTTCCGTGTCGCGCGCTGGGCAGCACTTTACCGGACCCGCCACCCGCGAGTTCCCCGGACGGACGCGCCGCCCCCGTGGCCCGCTTGCCCTCCGATTGCACTCACGCAGGCCGCTACTCGCACTTTCTCTGCGCGAACACAATCGGTCCGAGCGGCCCGGACCGAAATCGCTGCCGGATATATGTATGTGCTATGCATACTTAGTGACGTCGTCACGATATGAGCAACTCGACGAGCTGCTGACCCGCATCGCGGTGGCCCGGCAGCGGCCGAACTGGCGCGACCGCATTCTCGGCGGCTCGGTGACGAGCGCCTCCACGGTGCGGGTGCTGCGTGCCGTAGAACAGTGCCGACAGCTTTCGGGCGGCGCGTCCATCCGGGAGGTCGCCGATTTCCTCGCCGTCGAGCACTCGACCGCAAGCCGGTCGGTCGCGGCCGTTGTCGCCGCGGGTCTCGTGGCCAAGGCGTCGGCCGCGGACGATCAACGCCGCTGCACGCTGGTGCTCACCGACGAGGGCCGCCACGCGTTGGAGTCGGTGGCCGACCGGCGAACCGAACTCGTCGCCGAGATGATCGCCGACTGGTCCCAGAGCAGAGTCGACGCCCTGGTCGAACTCCTGGACTCGCTGACCGAACGTTTCGAACGGGTGGCCGCCCGATGACCGCCGAGGCCACCGCCCCGCCACAGCCCCGCGGCGCCCTCGGGTTGATCGTCGACCCGGTGTTCGGCGCGCTGTTCTGGGGCAAGATCTTCTCCGTCATCGCGGTGTGGACGCACGGCATCGTCGCCGCGATCGTCATGTACGACGCGACGAAGTCGGCGCTCATGGTGGGCATGGTCGGTGTCGTCCAGTTCGCCCCGCAGTTGATCCTCAGCCCGACCAGCGGCAAGTGGGCCGACACCGGCGACCCCGCCCGCCAGATTCTGTTGGGCCGCGTCCTGTGTGTCGCCGGGTCGGGCCTGACCGCGGCGTGGCTGTTCGCCGGCCCCACCAAGCACGGGATGTCGGCGGCGGTTCCGGTGCTCGTCGGCACCCTGCTGGTCGGTCTCGGCTTCGTCGTCGGCGGACCGGCGATGCAGTCGATCGTGCCGAACCTCATTCGCGACGGCGAGCTGTCGACGGCCATGGCGCTCAACAGCTTTCCGATGACCGTCGGGCGGATCGTCGGGCCCGCCGCCGGAGCGTACATCGCCGCGCACATGGGTCCGGAAACCGCGTTCGCGGTCAGCGCCGGACTGCATCTGGTGTTCGCAGTCTTCCTCGTGGCCGTCCGCTTCCCCGCCCCGCCGACCAGATCCGTCGACACGGACTACCGCGTGCGCGTGGCCCTCAGATACGTCTGGCGCGACCGCCCGCTGCTGCTCGCGCTGGTCGCGGTGGCGACCGTGGGCCTGGCCTCCGACTCCTCGATCACCTTGACGCCGTCGATGGCCGATGAACTCGGCGGCGACGCGCGCCTGGTCGGGACGCTGTCCGCGGTCTTCGGCGTCGGCGCGGCGGTCGGAATGGCGATGCTGGCGCTGATGCGCGGTCGGATGGCGGCGCACAAGGTGTCGGCGATCGGGATGAGCGGGCTCGGGGCGGGCTGCGCAGTGCTCACCGCAGCGACGGCGCCCGCAGTGGCGATCGCCGGCTTCGCGCTTGCCGGCCTGGGCTTCGGCTGGGCGATGACCGGCCTGAGCACCGTCGTGCAGGAGCGCGCGCCGGAGCAGTTGCGCGGCCGGATCATGGCGCTGTGGCTGGTCGGGTTCCTCGGTTCACGACCGATCTCGGCGGCGGTGCTGGGTGGGACGGCCGACGCGGTCAGCGTGCAGGCGGCGTTCGCCGTCGCGGCGGTGCTGTGCCTGATGGCCGCGGTGTGGTGCCGGCCGGCCAAGCTCACCGGTCCGCTGCCCGCACACGTGTAAGGGTTTGCAGCTCAGGCGGTTTCGGCGGCTTTCCGGGCGCGTTCCGTCATCGACGCGATCACTCCGCCGTCGTTGAGGATGTCCGTTCCGGTGAGGTACCCGGCTCTGGCGCTCGCGCAGAAGGCGAGCAGCTCGGCCATCTCCTCCGGCTTGCCCCACCGTGGAACCGCGGCATCGGCGACCATCGCACCGGCGCCGGCCTGCTCCTCCAGCCGTCCCATCTCGGTGTCGAAGGACCCCGGCGACACCGAGAGGATGCGCAAGCCTTTGCCGTTGAACCGTTCGGCCTGCGCCGTGCTGTACCACCGGACGAAGCTCTTGCTCAGCGCGTAGGAAATCCCCGGCCGGGCCTCCTCGGGGACGACGTCGCACGCGGCCAGCATGTCGGCCATGAACGCGTCCCGATCGGAAAGCGCTTGCGGGAACTGGGCTTTCGGGATCATCTCGTCGGGCAGCATGTGCGCGGCCATCGACGCCACGTTCACGATCGCGGCGCCCTCGGCGGCGGTCTCGAAGAAGGCCTCGTTGACGTTGACCGTGCCGATGGCGTTGGTGCGCATGACGTAGGCGGCGTCACCCATGCTCGGGCTCACGCCTGCGGTGTGGATCACCGAGGCGATCGTGCCGACGTCGGCTGCCGCCCCGAACAGGCGGTCGACCGCCTGGCGGTCGGTGACATCGCAGTGCACACCGGTGGCCTCGACGCCGAGCTCGACCAGTGCCGCCGTAGCGGCGTCGAGCCGGTCCTTGCGGACGTCACAGAGGACGACGGCGTGATCGCCGCCGACGACCTTCGCCGTCGCCTGACCCATACCGCCGGCACCGCCGGTGATGATCGACACTGGACCCATACCGGGCACGTTATACCGCCGGTGCCGTCCGGCTTCGGGGCGTCAGACTCCGACCGCGCGTTCCAGTTCCTTGAGCGACGTTTCGAGGTGG